>NZ_JAYEER010000004.1:95000-322500 GCF_034653355.1 Nitrospirillum guanabarense | reverse complement strand
GGCACCGACTCGTTGCTGCCCAGCAGCCGTTCGCGCGCCTGGGACCAGCGGGGGTGGGGCACGGCCGGATTGACGTTGGCCCAGAAGCCGTATTCGTCGGCGTTCAGCAGCGCCCAGAAGGTCTTGGGCCTTCTATCCGTGAAGCTGATCCGCACCACCGACTTCACCGACTTGAAGCCATACTTCCATGGCAAGGTCAGGCGGAGCGGCGCGCCGTTCTGGCCCTGCAAGGGCTTGCCGTAGAGGCCGGTGGAAATGAAGGCCAGTTCGCTCGTCGCCTCCGCCATGGTCAGGCCCTCGACATAGGGCCAGGGATAGAAGGGCTGGCGCAGGCCGGGCGCCGGATAGACGTCACGACCGAAGGTCTGCAATTCCACATACGTGGCGGATGCCAGCGGCTTGGCGAAAGCCACCAGCTTGGCCAGCGGGAAGCCCATCCACGGCACGGCCATGGCCCAGGCCTCGACACAGCGGTGGCGGTAAAGCCGTTCCTCCACCGGCATGGCCTTCAGCAGATCGTCGATGCCCAGGGTCAGGGGCTTTTCCACCATGCCATCGATGCGCAGGGTCCAGGGGCGCAGCGGCATCTTCTGCGCCGCCGTCACCACGTCCTTGGACGTGCCGAACTCATAGAAGTTGTTGTAGCTGGTGGCGGCGTCCTCGGGCGTCACCGGCCGGTCCAGCGTGTAGGCGGGATTGCGCCCCGGGGCGCCCGCCGGCGCATCCGCCGCCAGGGCGGCCGGCGCACGGCCCAGGGCCAGGCCGCCGGCTATGGCGCCGGCCCCCGCCATCAGCGCGCGGCGGTTGACATAGGCCGATTCCGGCGTCGCCGCCGACTCCGGCAATTCCCAGTCACGCTTGGTCCTGATCAGCATGGTGCCGTTCCCTCGTTTCCTTCGCGTTGAGCGGTATCCGCCCATTCCGGCGCACCTTATAAAGAGGGGACGGCCACGGCCATATCAAGGACCCAGCCGGCTATGGATTCCATAGCCAGCCGCGACATCGGCCCGCCCCGCCGCCGAATGGGCCGAGGACGCGCTTTTCACTCGACAGCCGGGCGGAGCGGGTGTGTCATCATGCCTCGGGAGGAAGCGGGTGCCCGGACTGGTTCCGGCCGTCGTTCCCCGGGCGCCTACAACGTTCCTGTCAGCGACGTTTCCATCGCCAGCGTCTGATCATCAGTGCCCCTGCGTGCCAAGGCGCCCCCGGCTCGGCATGACCGCCCAGTACCAGGCCCCGGACGACGAGATCCGGAGGCTAAGGATGAGCAACGGCACAAGAACGGCGCCGCGGTGCGCGGCCCTGGTGGGCCCCTACCTCAGCGGCAAGACCACCTTGTTGGAAAGCCTGCTGATGGCCACGGGCCAGATCGCCCGCAAGGGCGGCGTGCAAGACGGCACCAGCGCCGGCGACGCCAGCGCCGAGGCCCGCGCGCGCCACATGAGCACGGAAGTCAGCGTCCACACCTGCGCGTATCTGGACGATCCATGGCACATCCTGGACTGTCCCGGCTCCATCGAGCTGGCGGGCGACACCCATCGCGCCCTGATGGTGGCCGACGTGGCCGTGGTGGTGTGCGAGCCGGTGCCGGACAAGGCCGCCATGCTGGCCCCCCTGCTGCGCTTCCTGGATGAGAACGCCATCCCCCACCTGCTGTTCGTGAACAAGGTTGACCAGCTGGGCGGCGGCGACGTGCGCGTGGCCGACCTGATGACGGCACTGGAGGGCGTGTCGCAACGGCCCCTGGTGCTGCGCCAGGTCCCCATCCGCCAGGGCCGCGCCGTCACCGGCTATGTGGATCTGGTGAGCGAGCGGGCCTACCGCTATTGCGCCGGCGCCAAGTCCGAGACCGTGCCCATGCCGGACGCGGTGCTATCGCGCGAGCGCGCCGCCCGCCAGGATTTGCTGGAGGCCCTGGCCGATTTCGACGACGCGCTGCTGGAGCAGTTGCTGGATGACGTGTCGCCACCGCCGGCGGACGTGTACCGCCAGTTGAGCCGCGACCTGGCCGACGACTTGATCGTCCCCGTCTTCCTGGGTTCCGCCCAGAACGACCACGGCGTGCGCCGCCTGTTGAAGGCCCTGCGGCATGAGGCGCCGCCGGTGGGCATGAGCGCCCGGCGGTTGGGGCTGGAGGGAAACGGGGTCCTGGTCCAGCCCTTCCGCATCCACCACGCCCCGCACAGCGGCCGCCTGGCCTATTGCCGCGTCTGGCAGGGAGAGGTGACGGACGGCCAGGCCCTGGGAGCCGACCGGGTGGGCGGCATCTTCGCCCTGGGCGGGGCCACCCCCACCAAGATCACCGGCGCCGGACCGGGGGCGGTGGTGGCGCTGGCCAAGCTGGAACACGCCCAGCCCGGCGCCCTGCTGTCCGCCAAAGGGGAGGCGGGCGCGCCGTTGTCCTGGCCGGTGGCGGCGGAACCGGTGCACGCCCTGGCCGTGCGGGCGGAACAGCGGGCCGACGAGGTCAAGCTGACCGGCGCCCTGGCCAAACTGCTGGACGAGGATCCGGATCTGCGCCTGGCGATGCAGGATGGGGAGATGGTGCTGTCGGGCCAGGGCACGGTGCATCTGGGCCTCGCGCTGGATCGCCTGCGCGGCCGCTTCGGCCTGGCCGTGTCCGGCCGGCCGCCGGCCGTTCCCTATCGCGAAAGCATCCGGCGCATGGTGGCGGAGCATGCCCGCTTCAAACGCCAGTCCGGCGGCCATGGCCAGTTCGCCGACGTGCACCTGACGGTGACACCTCTGGGCCGCGGCGAAGGCTTCCGCTTCGAGGACAAGGTGGTGGGTGGCGCCATTCCCCGCTCCTTCATCCCGGCTGTGGAGGACGGCGCCCGCGAGGCCCTGGCCAGCGGCCCCCTGGGCTTCGCCGTCGTGGACGTGTCCGTCACGCTGACCGGCGGCCAGTTCCACGCCGTGGACAGCAGCGAGCAGGCCTTCCGCACGGCCGGCCGCATGGCGGTGCAGGAGGCCCTGGCCAAGGCGGAGCCGGTGCTGCTGGAACCCGTGCTGCTGGTCACCGTGGTCACGCCCACCGAGTTCACGGCCAAGGCGCAGCGCCTGCTGAGCGGCCGGCGGGGGCAAATCCTGGGCTTCGACGTGCGCCCGGGCTGGACCGGGTGGGACCAGGTGACCGCCTACATCCCTCAGGCGGACATGGGCGACTTCATCGTCGATTTGCGGTCCTTGACCCTGGGCCTGGGCGGCTACACCGCCCGCTTCGACCACCTGGCGGAGCTGATGGGCCGCCTGGCCGACCGGGTCGTGGAGGGGCATCAGGCCGGATATGCCGCGCAATGAGACGGGAAAGACGCTATGGTTAGCGATCGATAACCTTGAACAAGAGGGAGGGGCCGGTGGCGGATACGTTCTTTGAGCGCCAGATGGCCATGTACACGACCTACCATCGCGACAGCCGCAACAAGGCGACCCATGCCGTGGGCATACCGGTGATCGTCTTTTCCGTCGTGCTGGCCTGCACCCTGGTGCGCCTGGATGACGTGGCGGGCGTGGGCACCGTCACCCTGGGCTTGGTCCTGTCGGCCGTGGTCTGGGCGCTGTGGATCGCCCTGAACCGCCCGGTGGGCCTGGCGCTGGGCCTGCTGCTGGTGCCGTCGGTGCTGCTGTCGGCCTGGCTGGTGGACCGGCTGTCCGTCGGCGCGGTGCAGGGACTGGCCGGCGCCCTGTTCGTCGGCGGCTGGGCGTTGCAGCTGCTGGGCCACGTCTACGAGGGGAAGAAGCCCGCCCTGCTGGACAACCTGTTCCAGGCCCTGATCGGCCCGATGTTCGTGGCGACGGAGGGCCTGATGGCCCTGGGCCTGGCCCCCGCCGGCCTGCACGAGCGCATCGAGCGGCAGGCCGCGCTAAGATCCTGATCCTCCAAAGCGAAAGGCGGCCCGCAAGGACCGCCTTTCGCTTTACTGCTCCCTCAGGCGCCGGGCGGCCACATCCGTGGCCTTGGCTTCCTCAATGCGCCCCCCTTTCCCTTATAGGGGGGTGCTCGCTCTGGCGGACGCGGTCGCGTCCTAACAACGGCATGGGGGAACCCCATGCCGTCGCATAAGCGTGATCAGCCTTCCAGCATGGCGCGCAGCATCCAGGCGGTCTTCTCGTGCACCTGCAGGCGCTGGGTCAGCAGGTCGCAGGTCGGCTCGTCGCTGGCGCTCTCCGCCACCGGGAAGATGGAGCGGGCGGTGCGGGCCACCGCTTCCTGCCCCTCGACCAGCTGCTGGATCATCTCCTCCGCCTTGGGCACACCGCGCTCTTCCCGGATGACGGTCAGCTCGGCGAATTGGGCATAGGAACCGGGGGCCGGGAAGCCCAGGGCGCGGATGCGTTCCGCGATGTCGTCCACCGCCACCGACAGCTCGGTGTACTGGGTCATGAACATGGTGTGCAGGGTGTTGAACATCGGCCCGGTAACGTTCCAATGGAAGTTATGGGTCTTCAGATACAGCGTGTAGGTATCGGCCAGGAGGCGGCTGAGCCCCTCGGCGATGGCCTTGCGGTCCTGTTCGGAGATGCCGATGTCGATAGCCATTCTTGTTTCCTTCCGTTCTCTCATCTGCCGGTCAAAGTAGCCCCTCGGACGGCGGTCGGCAAGTGAATTTAGAATTATTCTAATTTCCACCGCGCGCCATGCCGCCTTCCCGCTTCGGCCCAGGGAGCCGGCGCGGAACCGAGGCGGTTTGTCACCCCCGGTGGACTTTTCCGGCGCCTGTGCTTAGGGAAAATGTCCACGGATCGGCGCGCGGATTGTGGCACACTTGCGCGTCGAAAAAACAACCTGCCTTCGAGGGGCGCCTTATGGGTTTCGCCGGCGGCACCGATCACGGTCGCGCGATGATGAAGACCGGCCGCATGGCCTTGATCCGCCTTGAGGCTTTCCTGGCCGCGAGCCTGGCCCTGGCACCCCTGGCCCGTGCGGCCGACCTGACGGTCATGGTGGTGGATGGCGGCGGACGTCCCGTCGCCGACGCGGTGGTCACCGCCACGCCGGAGGGGGCCGCCCTGCCCCCCATGACGCCGTCCGCCCCCCTGATCGTGGACCAGATCGACGAGGCCTTCATGCCCTATGTCATGGTAGTGCCCAAGGGCGGCGCGGTCACCTTCCGCAACAGCGACCTGACCCGCCACCACGTCTATTCCTACTCCGAAGCCGCGAAGTTCGAATTCGTGCTGTCGCCTGGGCAGATCGGCCAGCGCAAGTTCGACCAGGCCGGCGTGGTGGCCCTGGGCTGCAACATCCACGACCATATGATCGCCCACCTGTACGTGACGGCCGCCCCCTTCGCCGCGGTGACCGGCAGGGATGGCACGGCAAAGCTGAGCGGCCTGCCCGCCGCCGGCGTCACCGTCGCCGCGTGGCAGCCCCGGCTGAAGCCCGGCACCACGGCGCCGCAGCGGACCGTGGCGGCCACGGCGCTGGGCGCCCCCGTCACCCTGACCCTGCCCGCCCTGCTGCCTGACACAAGGCAGGGCGTGGACCCTGAACGCGGCGGCTATTAAGCCCATAAGAAACGACAGGACGCGGCCCCGTGGCTCTCGGCTTTAGAAATAGACTGGTGCTGTTCCTGGTCGCCACCCTGGCCGTCGTGCAACTGGGCACCATGGTCATCCTGTATGGCGTGGCGCGATCAGCCCTGATCGACACCGGCAAGCAGCAGCTGGTGACCAGCGCCCAGTCCTTCACCCGCCATCTGGACACGCTGGCCGGCCACCTGGCCGAAGACGCCAAGATCATGTCGCTGGACTACGCCCTGCGCCAGTCCATCGCCGTGCACGACAGCGGCACCGCCATCAGCGCACTGCGCAATTTCGGCCGGCGCGTGGGCGCCAGCCGCATGCTGCTGGTCGATCTGGACGGCACCATCGCCGCCGACACCGCCCACCCGCGCGAGCTGACGGGCCTGGGCCGCTTCGCCTTCCCCGACCTGCTGCCCCTGGCCGGGGAGTCCGGCCGGGCGGCGGCGTCCGGCGTGGTGGACGGCGTGCCCTATCGCCTGGTGGTGGTGCCGGTGCTGCTGCCCGACCCCATCGCCTGGATCTGCATCATGGTGCGGGTGGACGACCGCTTCGCGGAGGAGCTGCGCGCCCTGTCACCCCTGCGCAAGGACATCGCGCTGGCCGGCCAGACGGCGCCGGATGCCCCCTGGTCGGTGGTGGCCGCCGCCGGCGACCCCATGGATCCGCTGGCCGGCATCGCCGCCCCCGGCCAACCGGTCGCCACCGAGCCGCAGCTGCTGACCAAGCACGGCGCCGAATACCTGGTGCTGACCACGCCCATCCCCACGGCGCCCGGCAGCCTGCCCATGATGGCCGTGCTGCAGTACCCGCTGGACCAGGCCCTGGCCCCTTACCGCAAGATCATGCTGTACATGGGCACGCTGATGGCCGGCGGCCTGGTGGCGGCGCTGGCCGGCATCGGCCTGATCGCGCGCGGCGTCACCCGCCCGGTGACGGCCCTGGCCGCCGTGGCCCGGCGCATCGCCGACGGCGACTACACCCCCCTGCCGCCCGTGCGCACCAAGGACGAGATCGGGCAGCTGACCACCGCCCTCGATGACATGGCCCAGGCCATCGCCGACCGTGAGGAGCACATCCGCCACCAGTCGCTGCACGACGCCGTGACCGGCCTGCCCAACCGCCTGAATTTGGAGGAGCAGGTCGACCTGGCGATCGACCAAGGGCACGGCGTGGCCCTATTGCTGGTGGGATTGGACCGGTTGCGCGAGGTGGCCAACACCCTGGGCCACGATCTGG
Source organism: Nitrospirillum guanabarense (assembly GCF_034653355.1). Taxonomy (NCBI): domain Bacteria; kingdom Pseudomonadati; phylum Pseudomonadota; class Alphaproteobacteria; order Rhodospirillales; family Azospirillaceae; genus Nitrospirillum; species Nitrospirillum guanabarense. The sequence continues at coordinate 315,738 of NZ_JAYEER010000004.1, read as the reverse complement.
CGGACCGCGTGGCCCGTGACGCCGGCGACCGCCTGGCCCGCGCCCTGGCCGCCAACGGCGCCGGCGACGCCGTCATCGCCCGCGTGTCGGAACACGGCTTCGCCGTCCTGCTGGTGGACCGCGACACGGCCGCGGCGCGGGCGCTGGCCCCCGCCCTGGTGGCCGCCTTCGACGCCCCCTATACCGAGGCGCCCTATGGCGAGGCCGACGTGACCGTGGACCTGGCGGCGGGGGTGGGCATCGCCGTCCATCCCGACGCCACGCCGGGCGCACCCCCGTCCGACACCGCCAGCATCCTGCTGCGCCACGCCGATGTGGCCATGCTGGGCGCCCGTGCCGCCGAACCTTACGTCCGCGTCTACGACCACGCCGCCGACCCGCACCGGCCGGAGCGGCTGTCGCTGATGGGCGACCTGAAGATCGCCATCGAGCAGGACGCCCTGGAACTGGCCTACCAGCCCAAGCTGGAGCCCCAGACCGGCCGCGTGGTGGGGGCGGAGGCGCTGGTGCGCTGGACCCATCCCCGCCGCGGCTTCGTCCCGCCTGACAGCTTCATCCCCCTGGCGGAGGAAACGGGCGCCATCCGCCACCTGACCCGCTGGGGCCTGCGCCGGGCGCTGCGCCAGTCGGCCGCCTGGGCGGCGGCCGGCCACGACTTGCGCATGTCGGTCAACCTGTCGGTGCGTGATCTGGGCGACGCCGCCCTGCCCGACCGCATCGACGCGCTACTGGGCGAGACCGGCCTGAAACCCGACCGGCTGATGCTGGAAATCACCGAGAGCGCCATCATGGGCGAGCCGGAGGCGGCCATCGCCATGCTGCGCCGCTTGGCCGACCGGGGGGTGGAGCTGTCCATCGATGATTTCGGCGTGGGCCAATCCTCCTTCGCCTACCTGCGCCGCCTGCCGGTACGGGAGATCAAGATCGACCGTTCCTTCGTGAAGGCGCTGGACGAAACGGCGCAGGACCAGGCCATCGTCCGGTCCATCATCGAGCTGGGCCACAACCTGGGCTACAAGGTCACGGCGGAGGGGGTGGAGAACGGCGCCAGCCTGGCCCTGCTGGCGGAAATGGGCTGTGACCTGGCCCAAGGCTATTTCATCGCCCGCCCCTTGATGCCCGGCGCCTTCGACGACTTCCTGGCCCGCCACGCCGCCGGGGAGATCCCCTGGCAGAGCGCCCTGCGGGAAGCCCGCGCATGAACCGTCGCGCCGCTGCGCGGCCTTTCCTCTTCGCGGCGGGGACGATGCTGCTGGCCAGCGGATCCGCCTTGGCATCCGATGGCTATCCCGACATCGAGTTCCATGGCCTGCTGGACGCGCGGGTGGCGCGGACACCCGACGACCGCAGCACCTTCGACGGCGGCCTGGGAAAGCTGCGCACCGGGGGCGATCCCGGGTCGCGCACCACGACGCTGGAGGAGGCGTCGCTGACGGCGACCGCCCACCTGATCCCTGGCCTGGACGTCTACACCCATGTGCGGGCGGAGGGGGAACAGCGCACGGCGGTGGACATCATCGAGGCCTATGTCCGTTGGCGCCCGGCCCCCACCGGGCCGCTGTCCTGGCAGGTGAAGGCCGGCGCCTTCTTCCCGCCCATCTCCCTGGAAAACGACGGCATCGCCTGGACCAGCCGCTACACCCTGACGCCCAGCGCCATCAACAGCTGGGTGGGGGAGGAACTGCGTACCGAAGGATCGGAGGTCACGCTCACCTGGCGGCCGGACTGGACCGGGCGGCGGCCGCTTCGATCTGATCGGCGCCGTCTTCGCCGGCAATGACGGCACGGGCGAGATGCTGGACTATCGCGGCTGGGCCCTGATCGAACGGCCGGCCGGCTTGCTGGACAAGCTGCGCCTGCCGGACGAGGTGCCCATGCACCAGCACCGCAGCCCGCCCGCCAGCTTCCAGCCCTTCGCGGAGATCGACCATCAGCCGGGCTTCTATGTCGGCGGGCGCTGGACGGACCCGCTGGGGGGCGAGCTGTCCTACCTGCACTGGGACAACCGGGGCGATCCCAGTGTCACCAACGGCAAGGGCTACGCCTGGGACACCGACTTCGACAGCGCCGGCTACAAGATCATGCCGGCGGAGGGACTGACCCTGCTGGCCCAGGCCATGCGCGGCGCCACCAGCATCCATCCCACCGCCGCCAGCGAGAGCGACGGCCATTTCCAGGCCCTGTACCTGCTGGCCAGCCAGGAATGGGGCCGGTTCCGCCTGAGCGGCCGGTTCGACGCCTTCGGCACGCACGAGGACACGCCCGTCACCACCCGTCCCCATTTCGACGAGCACGGCAAGGCCTACACCGCCGCCCTCTCCTACCGGCCGCTGGCCTGGATGCGCTGGACCGTCGAATGGGTGCACGTGGACAGCCGCCGGCAGCAGCGCCTGAACGTCGACCTACCCATCGAGGCGCACGAGAACCAGGCGCAGCTGGGCGTCCGCCTGTTCTTCTGACCCTCCCGCGTCACATCACGCCGGCCAGTCATGGCAATTTGATTGACCAAGTCAACTAAGTGGATGATTTTAGCAATCATCTTGCGAGGGGAGCCGTGGCGATGGTTGATGGCCTGGAAGCGAAGGTGGCGGCTGTGCGGCGGTTCAGCCGGATCTACACCCGCCGCATCGGCGTGCTGCAGGACGGGTTGCTGGGTACGGACCTATCGCTGGCGGAAGGGCGGATCGTTTTCGAGCTGGCGCAACGCCCGGACACGGCGGCCAAGTCACTGGCGATGGATCTGGGCCTGGACGCCGGCTATCTCAGCCGCCTGCTGCGCGGCTTGGAGCGGCGGGGGCTGATCGAGCGCCGGGCCGACCCCACCGACGGCCGTCAGTCCCTGCTGACCCTGACCGCCGCCGGCCGCGACCTGTTCACCCTGATCGACGGACGATCGCGGGCCGAGGTGGCGGCCTTGCTGGAAGCAATTCCACCCGAGGGCCAGGAACGCCTGGTCCAGGCCCTGGCGCAGGCCGGCGCCCTGCTGGGTGGCCGCCCGGCCGGTCCCGCCTACGTCCTGCGCCCCCACCGGCCGGGCGACATGGGCTGGATCATCCACCGGCAGGGGCTGCTGTATGCCCGGGAATACGGTTGGGACGAACGGTTCGAGGCCCTGATCGCCACCATCGCCGCCCAGTTCATCGAGAGCTACGACCACCGGCGGGAACGCTGCTGGGTGGCGGAGCGCGACGGCGCCATCATCGGCTCCATCTTCCTGGTGCGCGACAGCGACGAGGTGGCGAAGCTGCGCCTGCTGTACGTCGAGCCGGCGGCGCGCGGCCTGGGCCTGGGGCGGCACCTGGTGGCGGAGTGCCTGGCCTTCGCCGAGGCGGCCGGCTACCGGCGCGTCAGCCTGTGGACCAACAGCGTCCTGCACAGCGCCCGCCGCATCTATGAAGAGGCGGGTTTCAAGCTTGTGCGGGAGGAGGCGCACCATTCCTTCGGCAAGGATCTGACGGGCCAGTATTGGGAACGCGCGTTTTAAGCGCTGAACGCGGGACCAGCCAGGCGCAGGGAGTGGGTGCGCACGTCCGCCGGCCAGTCGCGGCTGTACGTCTCCAGCCCGGCGTGGTCGCCGGCGAACAGGGCGCGCGCCGCCTCCTCAAAGCCGGTGCGGTCGCCCGCCATGGTGGACATGAAGCGGTAGGCGGCCTCCCGCGCCTGGCGCACGCGGTCCGTCCCCTCATTGGCGTGGCGGGCGGCGTCCACCAGCTTGCGCAGGGCGACCGACGCGCCGCCCGGCTGGCTGTTCAGCCATTCCCAATGGCGGGGCAGCAGCGTGACCTCGCGCGCCACCACGCCCAGCTTGGGTCGGCCCGGCCGGGCGGGCGCCGGCGTCAGGTCGGCAGGGAACACCGGGGCCAGGCGGCCGCGCACCGCCTCCACGGTCCCGCGCAGGTCCACGTCCACGGCCCGGCCCGTCGCCTCATTGAAGATGAAGATCAGGCCGTCGTCGCCCGCGTCCTGCGCCGCCTTGGCCGCCAGCGCCACCTCCACCAAGGTACCGGTGGCGAGAAAGCGGGTGCCCGCGAAGGCGGTGCAGCGCATATCCGGGTCCAGGCCCATCGCATCCTCCATCATCATGAACGACGCGATATCTAGGCCCAGGCGACTTCAGAGTCAATATTACCCGGATAAAATTAATCAAGGTCCCTTGCGGCGCCGTCCGCCGGGCTTGCCGCCGGCCGGGCGGCCGGCGGGAATGGGCGCCTTGATGTTGGATTTCTCGCCCACCGCGCTGGCGCGACTTTTTCACCCATGGCGCTGGCCCGCAGGGGCGTGGCGCCGGGATCCAGGCCCAGGTCGATGGCTTCCAACCGGCGGATCTCGTCGCGGATGCGGGCGGCCTCCTCGAATTCCAGATCGGCGGCGGCGGTGCGCATCTTCTTTTCCAGGTCGGCGATGGCGGCCTTGAGGTTGTGGCCCACCAGGCTGCCCTCTTCGGCGAATCCGGTGTTCACGTTCACCCGGTCGCCGCGCTCGTAAACCGAGTTCAGCACGTCGGCGATCTGCTTCTTCACCGATTCCGGAGTGATACCGTGGGCCTCGTTATAGGCGCGCTGCTTCTCCCGGCGGCGGCTGGTTTCCTCCAGCGCCGCGGCCATGCTGGCCGTGGTCTTGTCGGCGTACAGGATGGCGCGGCCGTCGACGTTGCGCGCCGCGCGGCCGATGGTCTGGATCAGCGAGGTGCGGGAACGCAGATAGCCTTCCTTGTCCGCGTCCAGGATGGCGACCAGGCCGCACTCCGGGATGTCCAGGCCCTCGCGCAGCAGGTTGATGCCGATCAGCACGTCGAAGGCGCCCAGGCGCAGGTCGCGGATGATCTCGATGCGCTCCAACGTCTCGACGTCGGAATGGATGTAGCGGACCTTGATCCCGGCCTCGTGCATATAATCCGTCAGCGCCTCCGCCATCTTCTTGGTCAGGGTGGTGACCAGGACGCGCTGGCCCTTGGCGATGCACGCGCGGCACTCCGCCATCACGTCGTCCACCTGGGTCTCGGTGGGACGGATGATGACCTCGGGGTCGATCAGGCCGGTGGGGCGCACCACCTGTTCCACGAAGACGCCGCCCGTCCGTTCCATTTCCCACGGGCCGGGGGTGGCGGAGACGAAGACGGACTGGGGCCGCATGGCGTCCCATTCCTCGAACTTCAGCGGGCGGTTGTCGATGCAGGCCGGCAAGCGGAAACCGTAGTCCGACAGGGTCGACTTGCGCATGTAGTCGCCCTTATACATGCCGCCCACCTGGGGCACCATGACGTGGCTTTCGTCCACGATCAGCAAGGCGTCGTGCGGCAGGTATTCGAACAGGGTGGGTGGCGGCTCGCCCGGCGCGCGGCCCGACAGGTAGCGGGAATAGTTCTCGATGCCGGCGCAGGAACCGGTGGCCACCATCATCTCGATGTCGAAGGTGGTGCGCTGCTCCAGCCGCTGGGCCTCCAGCAGCTTGCCCTGGGCGGTGAACTCCTCCAGCCGCAGCTTCAGGTCGCGCTTCATCTGCTCCACCGCCTGCAACAGCGTGGGCTTGGGCGTGACATAGTGGCTGTTGGCGTAGATGCGCACCTCTTTCAGGCTGGCGATCTTCTCGCCCGTCAGGGGGTCGATCTCCTGGATGGCCTCCAGCTCATCCCCGAACAGGGAGAAGCGCCAGGCCCTGTCCTCCATGTGCGCCGGGAACAGCTCGATGGTGTCGCCGCGCACCCGGAAGGAGCCGCGGCCGAAGCCAACGTCGTTGCGGCGGTACTGCAGTTCCACCAGCCGCTGCAGGAAGTGGGTGCGGTTCAGCACATGCCCCACCTTCACCGGCAGGGTCATTTCCGAATAGGTCTCGACCGAGCCGATACCGTAGATGCACGACACCGACGCCACGATGATGCAGTCGCGCCGCTCCAGCAGCGACCGCGTGGCGGCGTGGCGCATGCGGTCGATCTGCTCGTTGATCGAGCTTTCCTTCTCGATATAGGTGTCCGTGCGTGGAACGTAGGCCTCAGGCTGGTAGTAGTCGTAATAGCTGACGAAGTACTCCACCGCGTTGTCGGGGAAGAAGCTCTTCATCTCGCCGTACAGCTGGGCCGCCAGGGTCTTGTTGGGCGCCAGGATCAGGGTGGGGCGCTGCAGCCGTTCGATGACGTGCGCCATGGTGAAGGTCTTGCCCGAGCCGGTGACGCCCAGCAGCACCTGGTCACGCTCCCCCGCGTGGATCCCCTCCAGCAATTCCTTGATGGCCTGGGGTTGGTCGCCGGCCGGCTGGAATTCAGACTGGATGCGCAGGGGGACGCCGTCCATGGCCGGCGGCAGGGCGCCGCCCCGCGGCATGGTCATGGGCAACGGCAGGTTGGGTTCTATGGTGTGGGCATCGTGCGGCATGGCCTCAAGGTAGGCTGCGCCGCGCCACTTTTCCAGGCCGCTTGGCGGCTTTTACGGGGGACCGTCCTTTCGCGCCCCCCTCCTCGTCGCGCCCGGCGTTGGTGGCGTTGGCACCGCTGCGCGCCAGCGCCTTGGACAGGGGCTCCCATGCCGCCGCCATGGCCTCGCTCTCCATCCCATCCTCGCGCGCCATGGACTTCAGCGTGGCCAGGAAGTCAGCGGCCAGGCAGGCGGTGTTGGGCACGCCGCTGGTGAACTCCGTCCCGTCGGGGAACACCACCAGCACGCGCAGGCGCACCATGGGGAAGCGCGCCTTCATGATGTGGATCAGCGGCTGGACCTGGACCACGGGGTTCACGAAGAAGCCGACCTTGCCGCTGGCCGCCAGGTAGCGCCACTGCCCCGCCTTGGTCTGGGCGCTGATGCGGCCGCCCATGTCGGCCGGCGCGCTCATCACCATCAGCACACTGGCCGGCAGGCGGATCAGGTGGTCGACGCGCAGCGCCTTGCCCTGCTTGTCACGGATGTGGATGCCGTGCACCACGGAATAGCCGGCGTCGTCCAAGGCCAGCTTGCGGCGGTAGGCCTCGGCGTTGTAGCGGCGGCGCGACAGGGCGCGGGTCTTGGGCCGCAGGGCCCACATCACCACCAGCATGAGCACGATGATGACGAGCGCCACCGTGCCGATGGTGACCATCTGGCTGACGCCCATGAGCTGGGAGGCCTGATCGCTGATATCTTGCGCCATGCCGGTTGATTACCCCATCCACGCCCGGGCTGTCATCATGGCCACGCGCGCCGGCGCGCATCTTAATGTCGCGGGGCCTCCGTCGCGGCAGGCGCGGCATGCGCGGGCTGCGGTTGTGCCCATTTTTTGCCGGGTTTAAGGTCCGCCGCGGATTTTCCTTTCCCAACAAGGGTAGCCGTCATGTCGATCGTTGCCGAGCGTCTCGCCCGGATTAAACCGTCCCAGACCATCGCCGTCACCGCCAAGGCCCGCGCGCTGAAAGCCGCCGGCCGCGACATCATCGGCCTGGGCGCCGGCGAGCCGGACTTCGACACGCCCGACAACATCAAGCAGGCGGCCATCCGCGCCATCCAGCAGGGGCAGACCAAGTACACCGACGTCGACGGCACGCCGGAACTGAAGCGCTCCGTCTGCCTGAAGTTCAAGCGCGAGAACGAGCTGGAGTACAAGCCGGAGCAGGTGAGCGTCGGCACCGGCGGCAAGCAGGTGATCTTCAACGCCATGATGGCCACCCTGTCGCCCGGCGACGAGGTCATCATCCCCGCCCCCTACTGGGTCAGCTACCCCGACATCGTGCTGATGGCCGAGGGCACCCCGGTGTTCGTGGAATGCGGGGCCGAGAGCGGCTTCAAGATGCGCGCCGACCAACTGGAGCGCGCCATCACCCCGCGCACCAAGTGGGTCATGCTGAACAGCCCGTCCAACCCCTCGGGCGCCGCCTACACCTATGATGAGATGAAGGCCCTGACCGATGTGCTGGTGCGCCACCCGCACGTCTGGGTGTTCACCGACGACATGTACGAGCACCTGGTCTACGACGGCTTCAAGTTCGTCACCCCGGCCCAGGTGGAGCCGGCCCTGTACGACCGCACCCTGACGGTCAACGGCGTGTCCAAGGCCTATGCCATGACCGGCTGGCGCATTGGCTACGGCGCCGGTCCCGTCCAGCTGATCAAGGCGATGGCCAACGTCCAGAGCCAGTCCACCAGCAACCCGTCGTCCGTCAGCCAGGCGGCGGCGGTGGAGGCCCTGGTGGGCCCCCAGGATTTCATCACGGAACGCGCCGAGGTCTTCCGCCAGCGCCGCGACCTGGTGGTGTCCATGCTGAACCAGGCCACGGGCATCCACTGCCCCCGGCCCGAGGGCGCCTTCTATGTCTATCCGTCCTGCGCCGGCACGCTGGGCAAGACCACGCCCGGCGGCGCCGTGCTGAACACGGATGAGGACTTCGTGACATATCTGCTGGAATCGGAAGGGGTGGCCGTGGTCCAGGGCAGCGCCTTCGGCCTGGCCCCGCACTTCCGCATCAGCTACGCGACCTCGACCGAAGCGCTGGAGGAAGCCTGCCGCCGCATCCAGCGCGCGACCGCCGCCCTGCGGTAAGCGACGCGACGGCGATCACGGGAACGGCCGCCCTGGTGACGGGGCGGCCGTTTTCGTTTGAGCACCCAGATTTCCCATTTTCCCAGGCCCCAACCGGGGCCGCCAGAGATTTTCGAGGACGGCCAAGTCCCCGGATGGCGACGCCGGCGCCAGAACTCACCTGGGACTCCATCTCGGGCTGTCCGGCAATTCCGCCGGCGTGCGCAACGGCTGGGCCAGGACGACCACCCAGATGTAGGCGTCGTTGGGCCCGTTGGGCGCGGGATTGGCCACGCGGGCCACGCCCACGTCGGTCATGCCCGGGGTGGCCAGGGCGCCAACGGTGGAGCCGGTGTCCTGCCAGATGGCCAGCGGCTGGCCGGGATCACCCGAGGCCCGAGCCTCCAGCGCGATGTCTTGCATGGGAATGTAGAGGGAGTGGATCAGGCCCTGGCGCAGGTCGGGCGTGTCCGTCCCGCTGGCCAGCGCCAAGGCGCGGGCGGCGGCGGCCTCGTCCAGCACCGGCTGGCGGCTGAGCGGCGGCAGACCGGCCAGGATCCGCGTCTTCTGCAGGAAGTCGACCAGGGTCTCCGCCGCCTGGCGGTCGGCGGCGTCCATCGTGACGGGCGTGCCGGCGGGGACCGCCGCCACCGCCCGGTTGCATAGCCCATCCACCGCGCCACCCGTTGCCAGTAGGGCGGTCGTAAGCATCAGGGTCTTCAGGACGCGCATGGGGTACTCCATTCTTATCCGGGTGTCGGGCGGTCCGGCGTCGGCGGGAATACCAGCCATCGCCAATCGCGATCAAAATCCAGTTTAAGACGTGAGTGTGGCGGAAAATCGACCGTGGGTGGCAAGGCATACTTGCGTATGTTTGCGTATGGGCTTGGTCTGCCTTGGTGATTCTTTCCGGTCGTTCAAGTCCGCCCCAGGAAATCCGTGGAAATCGACGGTCGCGGCGAGTTTTACACAACGGCCGGATCCGGCCGGCAGCCAATCGTGTCAATCCCTTTTTTGCCTATAATGAACTATTTGTTAGATATTGACAGATTGCTGTCGTAGCAAAATCAATAACTTAGCGTTTTATGCCTAATTTTAAGGCAAAACCCTGAAAGCCTTGTGGCGCCTGCGTCGGCACACGCTATCAAAGGCTTTTCCGCAAACTTATCCACAGCTTCCGTGGACTATGGCGGCGTTTTCCCCACCCCCTCGAACAGGGGATGATTCGCCGTCCCTTACCCCGGAAGCGATAAGCTCGACCGGACGTTTTTTGGAAGGGCGCCGATACAACCGGGGGAGCGCGACGCGCGACGCGATGGCCATTGACCCGGAGCCGCCAATGGGCAGAGTGTCCGCCCCATGGCCATGACCGACACCAATCCCGACACCCCGATCGAAACGCCGGGGACCGCACCCCAGGAAGCCGTGCCCCCAGGGGCCGCACCTAAAGTGCGCCGCCGCACGGTGGCCGACCTGAACCGGGGCGTGGAGACCATCAAGGCCTACCTGCGCACGCTGCCGGTGACGCCCGGCGTCTACCGCATGATGAACGAGGGCGGCGACGTCCTGTATGTCGGCAAGGCGCGCAACCTGAAGCGCCGGGTGGCCAACTACACCATGCCGGCCAAACTGCCGGTGCGGCTGCAGCGCATGGTGGCCGAGACGGTGACCATGGAGTTCGTCACGACCCATACCGAGGTCGAGGCGCTGCTGCTGGAATCCAACCTGATCAAGCGTCTGATGCCGCGGTACAACGTGCTGCTGCGCGACGACAAGACCTTCCCCCACATCATGATCACCCGGGATCATGACTATCCGGCCCTGATCAAGCACCGGGGCGCGCGGGACCGGGCCGGCGACTATTTCGGGCCCTTCGCCTCGGCCGGCGCGGTCAACCGCACCATCACCGCCCTGCAGCGCGCTTTCCTGCTGCGCAACTGCACCGACAGCGTCTTTTCCACCCGCACCCGACCCTGCCTGCAGTTCCAGATCAAGCGCTGCACCGCGCCCTGCGTCGGCCGCGTCAGCCGCGCCCAGTATGGTGAGCAGGTGGACGAGGCGGCGGCCTTCCTGGCGGGCAAGAGCCGCGACATCCAGACCCGCATGGCGAGCGCCATGATGGCGGCGTCGGAGGCGCTGGACTTCGAGACGGCCGCCAAGATGCGCGACCGCATCCGGGCGCTGACCGCCATCCAGGCCCATCAGGACATCAATGTCGAGGGCATGGAGGACGCGGACATCATCGCCGCCTACCAGGACGGCGGCAGCACCTGCATCCAGGTCTTCTTCTTCCGGGGCGGGCGCAACAACGGCAACCGCGCCTATTTCCCCAGCCATGACAAGAACCAGGGCACGGCGGAGGTGCTGTCCGCCTTCATCGCCCAGTTCTACGACAACCGTGCCGCTCCCGGCCTGGTGCTGATCAGCGAGGACGCGGAGGAGCAGGAGCTGCTGGCCGAGGCCTTGACCTTGCGCGCCGGCCGCAAGGTGGAGCTGGCCGTGCCCAAGCGCGGCGACAAGAAGCGCCTGATGGACCACGCCCTGACCAACGCGCGCGAGGCCCACGGCCGCCGCCTGTCGGAAACCGGCAGCCAGGCCAAGCTGCTGGCCGGCGTGGCCGAGATCTTCGGGCTGGAGGCCCCGCCCGCCCGCATCGAGATCTACGACAACAGCCACATCCAGGGCGCCCATCCCATCGGCGGCATGGTGGTGGCGGGGCCCGACGGCTTCATCAAGAACGCCTATCGCAAGTTCAACATCCGCGACCCCAAGGCCGCGGGCGACGACTTCGCCATGATGCGCGAGGTGCTGACCCGCCGGTTCGAGCGCGCGCTGAAGGAGGACCCGGAGCGCGCGGGCGACACCTGGCCCGACCTGCTGCTGATCGACGGGGGCGAGGGCCAGCTGGGCGTGGTGGTGGAGGTGCTGGCGGAGCTGGGCCTGTCGGATATCGCCCTGGTGGGCATCGCCAAGGGCCCCGACCGCGACGCGGGGCGCGAGCGCTTCTTCATGCCGGGCCGCGCGCCCTTCGGCATGGACCCGCGCGACCCCGTGCTCTACTTCCTGCAGCGCCTGCGCGACGAGGCCCACCGCTGGGCCATCGGCAGCCACCGCCAACGCCGGGAAAAGGCCATCAGCGCCAGCCCGCTGGACGAAGTGGCGGGCATCGGCCCGAAGCGCAAGAAGGCCCTGCTGCTGCATTTCGGCTCCGCCCAAGCCGTTTCACGGGCAGGACTGGCCGACTTGCGCGCGGTGGACGGGATATCGGACGCCGTGGCCAAAATCATCTATGACCACTTCCATCCGGACGGCTAAACTCCACCTTCAAGAGACCGCCGCCCCGCCGTGCCGCCTGAAATCGCCGGACCGCTTCATGCTGACCAGCCTGCCCAACCTGTTGACCTTGTCGCGGATCGCGCTGATTCCCGTCATCCTGGCCCTGCTGTGGTTCCCGGCGACGTGGACGGCCTGGACCGCCGCCGGGCTGTTCGCCCTGGCCGGCATCACCGACTATTTCGACGGCTACCTGGCGCGGGCGTGGCACGAGGAATCCATCATCGGCCGCTTCCTGGACCCCATCGCCGACAAGCTGCTGGTGGCGGCGGTGCTGTTCCTGCTGGTGGCCGACCATAAGATCGCCGGCCATGCCGTGCTGCCCGCCGTCATCATCCTGCTGCGCGAGGTGATGGTGTCGGGCCTGCGGGAATTCCTGGCCGGCCTGCGGGTCGGCGTCCCCGTCTCGCGCCTGGCCAAGTGGAAGACCGCCATCCAGCTGATGGCCATTGGCTGGCTGATCGTGGGCGACCATGGACCCGACTGGCTGTACGTGCGCCCCATCGGCGAGATCGGCCTGTGGGCCGCCGCCGTGCTGACCCTGATCACCGGCTGGGACTACCTGCGCGCCGGCCTGCGCCACATGCTGGCCCCCGCCGGCGCCGCCATCCCTGCCGCAGAATCCACCAAGGCACCGGGCGCCGCCCCCGTGCGCACGGGGGCCTGAGCGTCATGCGCATCCTCTATTTCGCCTGGCTGCGCGCCAAGATCGGCACCGCCGAGGAAGAGGTGGCGCCGCCCGCCGACGTGGCCACAACCGGCGACCTGATCACCTGGCTGCAGTCGCGCGGGCCCACCTACGCCGACGCGCTGGCCAACCGCGCCGTGGTCAAGGTCGCCGTGAACCAGGATTACGTCGGCCTGGACCACCCCTTGGCGGCCGGCGACGAGGTCGCCCTGTTCCCACCGGTGACCGGAGGCTGACATGGCCATACGCGTCCAGGCGGAGGATTTCGACGTGGGCGCCGAGCTGGCGGCGCTGAGCGACGGCAACCCGTCCGTCGGCGGGGTGGCCAGCTTCGTGGGGCTGGTCCGTGACATCGCGGGCGGCGACGCCGTCAGCGCCATGACCCTGGAACACTATCCCGGCATGACGGAGCGGCAGCTGGCCGCCATCGAGGCGGAGGCGCGGGCGCGCTGGCCGCTGGACGGGGTGCTGATCATTCACCGCCACGGCCGCCTGCTGCCGGGCGACCGCATCGTGCTGGCCGCCTGCGCCAGCGCCCATCGCGCCGCCGCGTTCGAGGCCTGCTGGTTCCTGATGGACTGGCTGAAGACCAAGGCGCCCTTCTGGAAGCAGGAGGAAACGCCGGCCGGCGCCCGCTGGGTCGCGGCCAAACGGGAAGACGACCAGGCGGCTGAGCGCTGGTACAAACGCACGCCGTGACACCGGTCTCATCGTCGGAAATGGTCGGCGGAACGCTGAAAATGCCGGGAAATTTTTAGACAACGGGCCAAACGCATCATTCATGCGCGGTTCACATGTCGAATCTAATACCTCCAGCCTAGTCTCTAACTCATTAACTAAACCTTCGGCCAAGACTTTGCTTTTAGTCCCAGCGACGCTTACGCCCCGGGACAAAGGTGCGGGAATCCTGTAAAGTGGGGGATCAGCTTTAGAGACCCCATGCCCGAACTATTCAAGACCCCGGCCAGCCTTTTGGCCCAAGATCAACGTAACGCCACCGTCCTGCTGGTGGATGGCAACCAGGGATTGCTGATCTCCCTGGTGGATTTGCTGCGCCAGGGCGGCTTCCGGTTCGTGCACTGCCGGCAGGATCTGCGGGACCTGCCGCAGTACTGCCGTGACCTGTCCCCCGATGTTCTGGTTCTGAACCAGCCGGGCGACAGCCCTGCGGCCATCAGCGCCCTGATGGCCGCCCTGGGCACGGTGGCCCAGTTGCCGGCGGCGGGGCGTCCCACCCTGCTGCTGCGCACCAATGTGCTGGACGCCGCCGCGCGCGAGGAAGCGCGCCGGCGCGGCGTCGCCGACTTCATCGCCCACAATTGCGACCCGGCGGAGGTGGTGACCCGCGTGGCCTGCGCCGCCCATCTGCAGTTCCTGACCCATCAGGCGGCGCAGCAGCAGCGCCAGGTGGACATCCAGGTCAAGGACCGCACCGCCCGCCTGCTGGAATCGCTGGAGGCGATGCAGGAGCGGGAGCGGACGCTGCTGGCGGCGCTGGAACAGACGCGCACGGAAATCCGCCAGAAGGCGGAGTTCCTGGCCCACGCCACGCATGAGCTGCGCACGCCCCTGAACGCCATCCTGGGCTTCGCCGACCTGCTGCGACGGGAATTCCACGGGCCCCTGGGCGACGCCCGCTATCTGGAATACGCCGAGGATGTGCACGCCGCCGCCAGCCACATGGCCGCCGTGGTGGACGACACGCTGGACCTCAGCCGCGCCGAGTCGGGCCAGGTGACGCTGGACATCCGCGACATCGACATCGGCCGCGCCGTGCAGGACAGCGCCCGCATGCTGCGCACCCTGGCGGCCGACTGCGGCGTGGACCTGACGGTGAAAGTGCCGGAGCGGCCGCTACGCCTGCGCACCGATCCGGAAAAGGTGCGGCAGATCATCCTGAACCTGGGCTCCAACGCCCTGAAGTTCACGCCGCGCGGCGGCCGGGTGACGGTGGAGGTGCAGGCCGACGACAAGGGCGGCGCGCTGATCCTCATCGTGCGCGACACCGGCGTGGGCATGGCCCCGCATGAGTTGCCCATCGCCCTGAAGCCCTTCGGCCAAGTGCGCGGCGCCCAGCAGCCGGGCGTGCGCGGCACCGGCCTGGGCTTGCCCCTGACCAAGCGCTTCGTGGAAATGCTGGGCGGCAGCCTGGACATCGCCAGCGTTCCCGGCCGAGGCACCATCGTCACCGTGCGTCTGCCCGCGCCGGAGAACGAGACCGGCAGCGCCCGCGCCACCGCCTGACGTTACGAGGTCGCGGGGGGCACCTGCGCCATGAGGGCCAGGGGTCGGCCCTCGTTGTCCTTGAAAAAGGCCATCCATTCCTCCGTCCCATCCCCATGCCGATGGATCAGGTGTGGGGCGTTGATGAAGTCCACGCCCCGCGCGGTCAGGGCGGCGTACGTGGCCTGGATGTCGCCGACCCGGAAATAGAGGATGGACTCGGCCGGCCCCTGCCCTTCGGACAGGAACAGGCGGAGGCCGCCGCAATCGAAGAAGGCCAGGCCACCGAAGGAATAGAGGTGCGGCAGCCCCAGCACGTCGCCATACCAGCGGCGGGCGGCGGCGATGTCCGTCACATGGCGGGCGATCTGACCCACCGGTCCCAGGCTGGCTTGCGGCTCCATGGATGACGACTCCTTGCGGGCGAGGTTGCTGTCGCGGCGAACACCTTGCCAGCGCCGCAGTTCGGCGCGGCTGGCGAAGCCCAGTTTCTGTAGGACGTTGGCGACGTGGTATTTCACCGCGTCGATGCTGACACCCTGCCGCCGGGCGATCTGGGGATTGGTCAGGCCGTGGCGGACGGCCTCGACCACCCGCCACTCCGCCGGCGTCAGCACATCGGCATGGGGCGGACGACCGCGTTCCCGGCGTCCACGCCGATGGGGCGGGGCGGCCCGCGCCGTGGAAAGGTTGGTTCTCACGCCGTGGCGGGGAGGATGTGTCATGAGGCGCAGCTTATCGCGCCACGGGGCTATTTTCCCTACCCGACGGCCGATCAAGATCAAGCCCCGCCTACCCCTTTACGTTTAGGGAAACTTGACCGGCACCATTTCCACCGGTGAAAAAGGAAAAGCCCGCGGGAGGTGCGTCCTTCCTCCCGCGGGCTTTACGCCTCCGGCGGACCTGAACCCGGCCGGATGCGATTCCAGTGATAGCCAGCCCGTCAGGGCCGGGTATCGGCGGCGGGGGTGCCTTCCCCCGCCGCCTATCCATTCCAACCTCAGCGCACGCCGGAACGGCGCAGGCTGTCCGGCGAGAAGTCGGCCGCCGTCAGGTTGACGTTGAAGTTGTAGGGCTTCTCCTGGTTGGTGAACCCGCTGGCGGTATAGCGGCCCGACTGCAGGTCGTACACGGCGAACAGGCCCGCCCAGAAGGTCTGGACATCGTAGAAGTTGATGCCGTGGGCCTCGGTCACGCGCCACAGCTGGTCGCGGCTGTCGTACTGGTCGGCGACCAGGATGCCCCAGCTGTCCTCATCCACGTAGAAGGTGCGGCGCGGGTAGATATGGCTGGTGCCGGACTTCAGCTTGCCCTCGACCACCCACACCCGGTGCAGCTCATAGCGGGCGTAGTCCTGGTTGATGTGCTTGGCCTTGATCAGCTGGTCGTAGGTCAGCTTGTCGCTTTGCAGCTGATAGGCGTTATAGGGGACGTACATCTCCTTCTTGCCCACCAGCTTCCACTCGTACCGATCGGGGGAGCCGTTGAAGACGTCCAGTTGGTCGGAGGTGCGCAGGCCGTCCGAGGCCGTGCCCGGGTTGTCGTAGGCGACGTTGGGGGCGCGGCGCACGCGGCGCTGGCCGGGGTTGTAGGTCCAGGCGTTACGCGGTTCCTTCACCTGGTCCATGGTCTCGTGCACCAGCAGGATCTCGCCCGCCAGACGGGCCGGCGCCGTCACTTCCTGCTGGAAGTACAGCGAGGTCTGGCCGTCCTGGACCGGTGTCGGAGTATAGGAACTTCGACTTCTCGTTGATGTTGATCATGGTGTAGGAGCCGTCGGCCTGGGGATTGGCCGCGCCGTAGCTGCGCTCCAGCTGCTTGCCCTTCCAGCGCAGGATGTGGTTCCACACCACCTCCACGCCCGACTTCGGCACCGGGAAGGGCACGCCCACCTTGGCGCCCTCGACCCCGTTGCCGTCGTCCACCAGCTTGGCGCGGGTGGCGTTGGCCAACGTCTCGTCATAGACGCTCTTCGGCAGCGAGGCGCTGCGGTGCGTCGGATAGACGTTCATCTTGTAGTCGGGATACTGCTTCAGCAGGGCCTTCAGGCCTTCCGGCAGCTTGTCCGCGTACTGGGCCATGTTCTGGCCGGTGATGGTGAACAACGGTTTGTCGCTGGCGTAGGGATCGACATAGACGCCGCCGGCCTTGTACCCCGCCGGCGGGGCGGTGATGCCGCCCGTCCACTCCGGGATGGTGCCGTCCTTGTTGCCCGCCTTCTCGGCGCCGTTCGGCGTCAGGGTCTTGCCCAGATCAGCCGCGGACTGCGCCATGGCGACGCCCGCCATGCCCCCCAGAAAGACGGCGAAGGCGCCGCCGACCAACGCGGTGTTGCTCCACTTCATCCTTTTTTCCTCCCTTATGCGGCCGGCTGTCCGCCGACGCGCGCGTCTCATTAGCCGAGTGGGTCTTGGTTCAAACGCACATTCCCAAACGCCCAATTCAAGGATCCCCCCACCTCTTGGACAACCG
The DNA here is from genome assembly GCF_034653355.1 of Nitrospirillum guanabarense. Taxonomy (NCBI): domain Bacteria; kingdom Pseudomonadati; phylum Pseudomonadota; class Alphaproteobacteria; order Rhodospirillales; family Azospirillaceae; genus Nitrospirillum; species Nitrospirillum guanabarense. The sequence goes on along the minus strand of NZ_JAYEER010000004.1, from coordinate 298,544 downwards.
TCCCGGGATTGGCGTTTGATCCTCTCATTTCAATAGTTTGGTCGATGCCGGGACAACGCGCAATGGCTGTCGAACCGGCATCGACGGAGAAAAAGCGGGTGTGGGGCTCAGAACAGGTCGGCCTCCAGATCCATGACGGTCTTGGCCCCCGACATCAGGGCCCTGAAGCGGAAATCCACCTCCGGCAGCAGGCGCTGGACGAAGAAGCGGGCGGTCTTGATCTTGGCCTCATAGAAGCCAGCCTTGCCGTTGCCGCCTTCGGCCAGCTTGGCGTTCGCCACCTTGACCATGCGCAGCCACATCCAGCCCAGGGCCACCAGGCCGAAGATGCGCAGGTAGTCGGTGGAGGCCGCACCCGCCTCGTCCGGGTTCTTCATCCCCTTCTGGGCGACGATAGCCGTGGCCTGCTGCAGCTTGCCGAAGGCCTTGGCCAGCGGGCCGGCGAATTCCAGCAGGTCGGTGTCTTCCATCGCCAACTCCAGCTCACCCGCCAGCGGGTGGAAGAAGCGGCGCAGCAGGCGGCCCATGTCCTGGCCCAGCTTGCGGCCCACCAGATCCAGCGCCTGGATGCCGTTGGCGCCTTCGTAGATCATGGCGATGCGGGCATCGCGCACGAACTGCTCCATGCCCCATTCGCGGATGTAGCCGTGGCCGCCGTACATCTGCTGGGCCATGGTGGCGCACTCGTAGCCCATGTCGGTGAAGTAGGCCTTCACCACCGGCGTCAGCAGGGCCACGAAGTCGTCCGCCTCGGCCCGGGCCTTGGGGTCCGGGTTGTGGTCGGCCTGGTCCAGCTGGATGCCCACCCAGTAGCCCAGCGCGCGGGCGCCCTCGGTGAAGGCCTTGATGGTCATCAGGTTCTTGCGCACGTCCGGATGGACGATCAGCGGGTCGGCGGCCTTCTCCGGCTCCTTGGCGCCGGTCAGCGACCGGCCTTGCAGGCGTTCCTTGGTGTAGGTCAGCGCGTTCTGGTAGGCGACCGTGGCGATGCCCAGGCCCTGCATGCCCACGCCCAGGCGGGCGGCGTTCATCATGGTGAACATGGCGCGCATGCCCTTGTGCGGCTCACCCACCAGCCAGCCCTTGGCGTCGTCGAAGTTCATGACGCAGGTGGCGTTGGCCATGATGCCCATCTTGTGCTCGATGGAGCCGCACATGACGCCGTTGCGTTGGCCGGGCTGGTTGTCTTCAGTCGGCAGGAACTTGGGCACCAGGAACAGGCTGATGCCCTTCACGCCCGGGGGCGCGTCCGGCAACTTGGCCAGCACCAGGTGGATGATGTTGCTGGTCAGGTCATGCTCACCGGCGGAGATGAAGATCTTGGTGCCGGTGATGCTGTAGCTGCCGTCGTCGTTGGGGACAGCCTTGGTCTTGATCAGGCCCAGATCGGTGCCGCAGTGCGGCTCCGTCAGGCACATGGTGCCGGACCACTCGCCCGTGGTCATCTTGGGCAGGTAGGTGTCCTTCAGCTGATCGTTGGCGTGGGTGTGGATGGCGTTCCACGCCCCCTGGGTCAGGCCCGGGTACATGGCGAAGGCCATGTTGGCGGAGATCAGCAGCTCTTCCAGCACGAAGGTGATGGCGTGCGGCAGGCCCTGGCCGCCGTACTTCGGGTCCATGGACAGGCCCTGCCAGCCGCCGTCGACGTAGGCCTGGTAGGCTTCCTTGAAGCCCTTGGGCGTACGCACCACGCCGTTCTCGTAGTGGCAGCCTTCCTCATGGCCGGGGCGGTTCAGGGGCTGCAGCTCGTTCTCGCAGAGCTTGGCCGCCTCTTCCAAGATACTGGAGACGAGGTCGCGGGTGGCGTCCTCGAAGCCCGGCAGCTTGGTCAGGTTGTCGGCCTGCAGCAGGTCGTTCAGGACGAAATCGATGTCTTCGAGCGGCGCCTTGTAGGTCGGCATCGGAGAATTCCTTAAGCGTTGGAAGACGCCGGGGCGGTTCCCCGCCCCGGCCCCCAAAGACAGGGCGTCAGTTGCGCAGCGGCTTGCCGGTGGACAGCATGTGGTCGATGCGGTCGATGGTGCCGGGCGTGCGCACCAGGCGCATGAAGGCCTCGCGCTCCAGGTCCAGCAGGTCGTCCTCGGTCAGCACCGTGGTGATGTCGGTGTCGCCACCGCTCAGCACCCAGGCCAGTTCCCCGGACACCACCACGTCGTGGTCGGTGGCCTTGCCCTGGCTGTGGAAGCCGTCCACCGCCATTTCCAGCGCCGTGCGGGCGCCGGGACCGGGCAGGCGGATTTCCAGCGGTTCCGGCGCCTTGTAATCCTTGGCCAGCTCCAGGGCCTTGGCCTTGGCGTCGGCCAGCAGCCGGTCGCGGTTCATGGTGATGCCGTCGGTCGGGCGCAGGATCAGCATCTCCTTGGCCTCGAACGCCGACTTCGCCACCTTGGCCGTGCTGATGTACTCGAAAGCCTTGGCGATGGGCGGCATAGGGCCGCCCGGGCGCTTCTTGTTGTAGGTGTGGCGGAACAGCATCTCCTTGCAGCCGCCCCAGCCGGGCACCAGGCCCACGCCCACCTCGACCAAGCCGATGTAGCTTTCAGCGTGCGCCTGCACCGCGTCGCAGTGCAGCAGGATCTCGCAGCCGCCGCCCAGGGCCATGCCCGAAGGCGCGCCCACCACCGGGAAGGGGGCGTACTTCAGCGCCTTGTAGGTCTGCTGGCCTTCGGCCGTCGCCTGCTCGATCTGCGGCCACAGGGCGATGTTCAGCGCGAACAGGGCCAGGCCCAGGTTGGCGCCGACGGAGAAATTGTCGCCCTCGTTATGAATGACCAGCGCCTTGTAGGCCCCGGACGTGCCGTCGCCGATGATCTCGATGGCCTTGCGGTAGAGCGCCATCACCTGGTCGTCCAGGGCGTTCATCTTGCCGGTGAATTCCAGGCACAGCACGCCGTCGCCGATATCCCACAGCGCGGCGGACGCCGTCTTGGCCACGGGCTTGGACGCCCGCTTGACGTCGGACAGCAGCAGCACGCCCTCGCCCCGCTCCACCACGGCGTATTCGCCCTGGGTGGTCAGGTAATGCAGGCGACCATTCTCCACCTTGTAGAAGGGGCGGCCGGCGGCCAGCTTGACCAGGGCCGGGACCGGCAGGCCCTCGGCCTCCAGCTTCTCGGCGAACCATGCGGTGCCCAGGGCGTCGATCATCTCGAACGGGCCCTGCTTCCAGTTGTAGCCGAGCCGCATGGCGGCATCGACGTCCAGGATGGTGTCGGCGATCTCCGGCACCAGGCTGGCGGCGTAAGCCAGCGCCTGGCTCAGCACCCTCCAGGCGTACTGGCCACCCTTGTCGCCGTGGGTCACCAGGCCCTTCAGGCTGCGCTCCTTGGCCGACGCCAGCTCGGCCTTCACCGTCGGGCGGTAGGCGCCGGTCTTGAGATCAATGGTCTCGCGCACCCGCTTGCCATCCGGCGTCTTGGTCTGGCGGTAGAAGCCGCCCTTGCCCTTACGGCCGGTGTAGCCCTCGGCGATCATCTTCGCCTGCAGCGGATTCTCGCGATAGACGCGGCGGTAATCGTCCTGGGCCGGCAGGGTGGACAAGAGGCTCTTGGCGATGTGCGGCCCCAGGTCGATGCCGACCAGGTCCAGCAGGCCGAAGGTGCCGGTCTTGGGTAGGCCCATCGGCTTGCCGGTGATGAGGTCGGTCTCTTCCACCGTCAGGCCCAGGTCGTCGGCGGCGTTCACCGCCACCTGGAACCAGTAGGTGCCGATGCGGTTGGCGATGAAACCGGGGGTGTCCTTGCAGTCCACCACGCCCTTGCCCAAGCGCACGTCGCACACCTGGCGGATGGTCTCGACGGCGTCCTTCCGGGTCTTGGGGCCGGCCACGATCTCCAGCAGCCGCATGTAGCGCGGCGGGTTGAAGAAGTGGGTGATCATGAAGTCGGCGGCGAACTGGTCGCTGGCGCCCTCCAGCAGGATCTCCAGCGGGATGGTGGAGGTGTTGGAGCTGACGACCGAGCCCGGCTTGCGCACCGCGTCCAGACGGCGGTACAGCGCGTGCTTGATGTCCTTGTTCTCGATCACCGCCTCGATGATCCAGTCGACGTCCTTCAGCTTCTCCAGGTCGTCTTCCGTATTGCCGGGGGTCACCAGGCGGGCGGCGTCCTTGTGCATGAAGGCGGCGGGCTCGCCCTTCAGCAGCTTTTCGACCGCCCCCTTGGCGACGACGCTGCGGTCACCGCCGCTGTCCTTCACGGCCTGGGGAACGATGTCCAGCAGGAAGACGGGAATGCCCGCGTTGGCGATGTGGGCGGCGATGCCGCTGCCCATCACCCCGGCGCCGATGACGGCGGCGCTTTTGATTTCCATGGGGTCTCTCCTCAACCGGGGGCCGATCAGACCGCTTCCAGGACGGTGGCGATGCCCTGGCCGCCGCCGATGCACTGCGTGGCCAGCGCGAACTGCTTGCCTTCGCGCTTCAGCAGGCTGGCGGCCTTGCCGGTGATGCGGGCGCCGGTGGCACCCAGGGGGTGGCCCAAGGCGATGGCGCCGCCATCCAGGTTCACCTTGGCGGGGTCGAAGCCCAGTTCGCGCGCCACGGTCATGGACTGCACGGCGAACGCCTCGTTGCTCTCGACGATGTCGATGTCCTTCACCGTCAGGCCGGCGCGCTCCAGCGCCTTGCGCGAGGCCGGCACCGGGCCGTATCCCATGATGGTGGCGTCGCAGCCGGACACCGCGACGGAGCGGATGCGGGCCAGGATGGGCAGGCCGTGGGCCTTGGCGTATTCCTCGCTGGTCACCAGCGTGGCGGAAGCGCCGTCGGTCAGCGGGCTGGAGGTGCCGGCGGTGACGGTGCCCTCCTGGTCGAAGGCCAGCTTCAGGCCAGCCAGGCCCTCGGCGGTGGTCTCCGGACGGATGCAGCCGTCCTTGTCCACCAGCTTGCCCTTCACGTCGATGCCGACGATCTCATCGGCCAGGCGGCCGGCGGCTTGTGCTGCGGCGGCCTTCTGGTGCGAGGCGACGGCGTAGGCCTCCTGGTCGGCGCGGCTGAAGCCGAACTTCTTGGCCAGGTTCTCGGCCGTTATGCCCATGGCCATGTAGGCGCCCGGGTTGGCGGCGTGCAGGGCCGCGTTGGGCATGGGGTTGAAGCCGCCCATGGGGATGCGGGTCATGCTCTCGACACCGGCGGCGATGAAGGCCTTGCCGGCGCCCAGCGCGATGGCGCCCGCCGCCATGTGGATGGCCTGCATGGAGGAGCCGCAGAAGCGGTTGACCGTGGTGCCGGCGACGGCCTGGGGCAGGCCGGCGATCATGCCGATCAGCTTGGCGACGTTGAAGCCCTGCTCCCCTTCCGGGAAGGCGCAGCCGACGATCAGGTCTTCCAGATCGGCGGTGTTCACGCCCGTGCGCTCGACCAGCGCCTTGACCACCGCCGCGGCCAGATCGTCGGGACGGACCTTCACCAGGTCGCCCTTGTTGGCCAGCGTGAACGGGGACCGGGCGTAACCGGCGATAACGGCTTTAGTCATTGGTGTATTCCTCGCCTTGGCAAACGGGGCGGCGCCTCATTGGGCGGGCGCCGGATGGGGGATGACGCGGGAAGGGCCGGGCCGGGATGCGTCCCCGGCACGGCGGAAAAGTCGGCATGCGGCCTGGCGCCGTCAGACGTCCAGCGCGCCCTTGCGGGCCAGGTGATCGACCACCAGGCCCTCGATCTCCTTCAGGTCGACCAGGGTCTGCTGCACGTCGCGCAGCTGCTGTTCCAGGGTGGCGATGCGGTCGCGGGCGCTGCTCAGCAGGAAGCGCATCTGCGGCACCTGGGCGTCGCCCACCTCATAGAGGTCGAGGAAGTCCTTGATGCCGGCGATGGTGAAGCCCAGGCGCTTGCCGCGCATGATCAGCTTCAGGCGCGCCCAGTCGCGATGGGTGTAGACCCGCTGCTGCCCCTCGCGACGGGGGGCCAGCAGGCCTTCATCCTCGTAATAGCGGATGGTGCGGGGCGTCAGCTCAAACGCCTCGGCCAGTTGACTGATGGTGTAGGTCTCTTCCACCGCCGTCACGGGCGCTCCGTCGGGCATGGGTCCTCTCCCTGGGCTGGCCGAACCCCTCTCATTCAGCGGAGGGTCGGCGCCTTACGTTTACGTAAACGTAAGGTCAGAGACGACCGATGTCAATCGCCTGAATCAACTTTCAACTTCACCCGTTCGGGGTAATGGTTGGGTTGGTAAATCGTGCCCTCAGGCGCCGGGCGCCAGCATCCGCTGGCTTGGTCTTATCCTCAGTTTCCAGTCCGCTCCCCGGAAACTTCCGGCGGACGCAGTCGCGTCCTAGGAACAAAAAGGCGCAAAAGACCCTGTTCCGCCCGGAACTGGGTTAGGACGCGACCGCGTCCGCCGCAGCGAGCACCGCAGGGCGCAGCGAGGAAGGCAAGCGGCCGGATGGCCGCGCCCGCCGCCTGAGGGAACTTAGATGAAAAAGTGAATCTGCGTGCGGTCGTAGCCGGTGCCCAGCAGCATGGGCTGGCCCTGGGCCACGGGGAAATCGTGGCCGAAGAAATAGACGGCCTGCTTCCAGTGGTTGGTGCGGGCGGCGGAGCGGGAGCTGTAGACCACCTCTTCATCCATGTGCAGGTCGAACCAGAAGGCCACACCCTGGACCAGGCCCGGCTTGGTCGCCTGGATGGTCAGGCTTTTCAGGTCGCTGTCCGGCATGCTGACACGGAAGTCGAAGAACCAGGCCGGGAACGGATCGGACAGCATCTGGTGGGTGTCGGTGGCCAAGTCGATCTGCTGATAGCCCGGGGCGCGGAACTGGTCGAACCGGCTCATATCAAAACCGCTGACGCTACGAATCGGGCTGACGTTGCGCAGGTCGTCGGCTTGGATCAGCTGGGCCCAGACGGTGGCGGCGGCGGGGATGACGCGGGCGCCGGGGCGGGCCAGGTTGCGGCGGGCATGGTCCAGGATGGCCAGCATGTCAGGCGCCAGCATGCCGACGTTGACGATATCCGACACCAGCACGTCGGCGGGGCGCGGCAGGTCCACGCCCAGCTTCAGGTCCTGCGGCTTCTTGGACACGATGGTGACGCGGTCGGCGTAGCCGTTCAGCGCCACCGTCTCGCGCGCCACGGTGGCCAGCGCCGCCAGGGGTTCGGAGGCGATGACTCGGGCGGCACCGGCGCGGGCGGCCATCATGCTGACCAAGGCGGAGCCGGCGCCCAGTTCCAGCACCAGATCACCCGGTCGGATGGCGCGCAGCAGCGCCGCCTCATAGGCGTCGTTGCGCTCGTGGTCATTCAGACGGGGGATGTGCCAGGCCGGCACCTGGGTGCTGCGCAGCAGCTGCAGGGCGTACTGCACCGCCTGGTTTTCCGGCAGGCGGGTCTGCACACCGGTCAGCAGGGCGACGGCGTCCTCCGTGCGGTCCTGGCCCTGGAACACCTGCGCCAGGCAGATCGCGGCCTCATACCGGCTGCTGTCGGCGGCCAGCACCTGGGCGAACAGGCCGCCGGCTTCCTCCAGCCGGCCGGTGTAGAGTAGCAGGGTGCCGAGGTTGTACAGGGCGTCGAGGTTGTCGGGCAGCAGGCCCAGGGAATGGCGCAGGCAGAACTCAGCCTCTTCCAGGTTGCCCAGCTCGCGCAGCGTGTTGCCCAGGTTGTTGTGGGCCTCGGCATAGCGGGGGTTGATCTCCACCGCCTCGCGGAAGCGGGCCTCGGCCTCGGCCAGCCGGCCCAGGGCGCGCAGGGCGTTGCCCAGGTTGTTCTGGCTGATGGCGTCGTCGGGGTTGAGGGTGACGGCGGTACGGAAGCAGACCTCCGCCATCTCGAACTGGCGGCAGCCGTACAGCAGGACGCCGCGGCTGTTGTGATACTGGAAGTTCTCGCCATTCAGCGCGATGGCCCGTTCGAACAGGTCGTTGGCCTCGATCGGCCGGTTGGCCTTCAGCGCGATGACGCCCAGGAGGTGGGTGGCCTCGGCATGGACCGGTTCCGTCGCCAGCGCGGTGCGGCAGCTCATCTCCGCTTCCGCCAGGAAGCCGGCCATCAGGTGCTGGCGGGACAGGTCCACACAATCCTGGACGAAGGACATCCACTCCTCCTTGGGGCTAGGTCGCGTCTTTGCGCGAGGAGGAGAGCAAGGGGTGTGCCACTTGGGTACGCCCCCGAAAGCCTTGGATTTCCACACAGGATTGCAACGACCACGCCCGGCGACGGGGATCATGAACCGCCGCCGGGCAAAGCTTGCCGGGTAGGTTTAGACCAATAGCGCCAGCACCTCGTCAGCGGTGGGCATGGCGTCGCCCGCCCCCACCCGGGTCACGGCGATGCTGGCCGCGACGTTGGCGTGGCGCATGGCCTGGGGCAGCGTGTCGCCCAGGGCCAGCCGGGCGGCCAGGGAGCCGACGAAGCAGTCGCCGGCGCCGGTGGTGTCCACCGCCTTGACCTTGCGGCCGGACACGATGACCTGGTCGTCGGCCGTGACCGCCAGGGCGCCGCGCACGCCCAGGGTGGCGACCACGGTCTGGCCGGGGCGGCGCATCAGGCGGCGGGCGGCGGCGGCGACGGCGCCCTCCGCCGCGTCGCTGGGCACATCCACGCCGGCGAAGTGGCCCAGCTCCGTCTCGTTCACCACCAGGATGTCGACATCGGCCCATAGGCTGTCCGGCGCGTCGTCCAGCGCCGGGGCGGCGTTCAGCACGGTGGTGGCGCCGGCGGCGCGGCCCCGGCGGAAGAAGTCGGCGATGGTGGCGCGGGGGATTTCGAACTGGCTGACCAGGATGTCGCCGGCCTGGAGGGGGACGGCGTCGAGATCGGCCGGCGCCACCTCGCCATTGGCGGCGGGGATGACGACGATGCTGTTCTCCGCGCTGGCATCGACCATGACGATGGCGGTGCCGGTGGCCGTGTCCGTGCGGGCGATGCCCTTGGTGCCCACGCCATTGGCCTGGAAGAAGGCCAGCGCCTGGTCGCCGAAGGCGTCGCGGCCCACCCGGCCGATGAACTCCACCGCCACGCCCTGGCGCGCGGCGGCGATGCCCTGGTTCAGGCCCTTGCCCCCTCGGCCGAAGGCCACGGTCTCACCGCTGACCGTCTCCCCTGGGCGGGGCGCGCGATGCATGGTGGTGAGGACGTCGGTGTTGATGCTGCCGGCGACGACGACTTTGGGCATGGGAACCTTCGGGCGATACGGATGGGGTCAAAAGAAACGGCGGCGATGCCTGGGCACCGCCGCCGTGGATATTAGGCGCAAGCTGGTGCCGGCGTCAGGAGGCCTTCTTCTGCGCCTCCAGCTCGTCCAGCAGGGCCTTGCGCGACAGCTTGCCGATCATGGTCTTCGGCAGCTCGGTGCGGAATTCCACCTGCTTGGGCAGTTCGATGGCCGACAGCTTGTCGCGCAGAAAGTCGCAAAGCTCCGCCTGCGTCAGGGTGTGGCCCTCGGTCAGCTTGATGTAGGCCTTCACCGTCTGGCCGCGATAGGGGTCGGGCACGCCCAGCACGATGCACTCGTTCACCGCCGGGTGCAGGTAGATGGCCTCTTCCACGTTGCGCGGATAGACGTTGTAGCCGCCGGCGAGGATCATGTCCTTGATGCGGTCGACGATGTAGATGTAGCCGTCCTCATCCATATAGCCGACATCGCCCGTGTGCAGGCGGCCGTCGCGCAGGGTCAGCGCCGTCTCATCCGGACGCTTCCAGTAGCCCTTCATGACCTGTGGGCCGCTGATGCAGACCTCGCCCCGCTGGCCCTGGGCCACGGGGGTCTTGCCGTCCTCCACGTCGATGATCTCGATCACGGTGCCGGGCATCGGCAGGCCGATGGAGCCCACCTTGACCTTGCCGCCCACCGGGCCGTCGATGGGGTTGACCGTGGCCACCGGCGACGACTCGGACAGGCCGTAGCCTTCCACCAGCTTGCAGCCGGTGTGGCCCTCGAAGGTCTGGCAGACATCCAGCGGCAGCGGCGCGCCGCCGGAGATGCTGAAGGCCAGCGAGGACAGGTCGTACTTGGCCCGGTCCTTGTAGTTGTTGATGGCGGTGTAGATGGTGGGCACCGCCGGGAACTGGGTCGGCTTCTTCTTGTCGATGGTGTCCAGCACCTGCTCGATCTCGAACCGGGGCAGCAGGATCATCTCCGCGCCCAGGTAGATCGACAGGTTCATGACGCCCGTCATGGCGAAGACATGGAACAGGGGCAGCACGCCCAGCATGCGCTCCTGCCCCGGCCGACCCTGGTAAAACCACAGCGCCGACTGCACCGTGTTGGCGGTCAGGTTGGCGTGGGTCAGCATGGCGCCCTTGGGCACGCCGGTGGTGCCGCCGGTGTACTGCAGCACGGCCACGTCCTCGACCGGGTTGATGGTCACGGGGGCGTAGCGCCCGTCGTTGGCCGTCAGGGCGCGGAAGCTGAGGTTATGGCCGTCGGCCGGGGGGTGGGCGATGTCCTTCCGTTTCACCAGCGGGTACAGCAGGCTTTTCGGGAACGGCAGGATGTCGGCCATGCGGCCGGTGACGATGGTCTTGAGGCAAGTCTGGCCCAGCATCAGGACCAGCTTGTCGTAGCACTGCGGCACGTCGACCGTGATCATGATCTCCACCTCGGAGTCATTGATCTGCTTGACGAGTTCGCGCTCCGCATACAGCGGGTTGAAGTTCACCACCGTGGCGCCGGTCTTCAGGATGCCGTAGTAGCAGAAGACGGAATAGGGGGTGTTGGGCAGGAACAGGCCCACGTTGCTGCCCCGCCCCACGCCCATCGCCTGCAGGCCCTTCGCCACCCGGTCGACCATGTCGGCCCCCTGGCGATAGGTGTAGCGTTTTCCCAGGAAATCGATGAAGGGCCGGTCGGCGAAGCGCGCGGCGGAGCTGTCGAACAGGTCCGTCAGGGGCTTCACCGGTATGGGCGCGTTCCAATCCACGCCCGCCGGATAGCTATGTTCCCAAATGTGCGCCGCACTCACGGCCGGGTCGGCCATCATACGTTTTCTCCCCAGGGGCGGCCCTCCACTCAGGTATGGGGGTGCCACCGCTCCAATTCGTGATTTGAAGCTCAGGGTGCCGACCTGGCGACGAGGGACGCATACCCGGCGGTCGTATCGGCAACCGACATGCCGGGGCATCCATCCCCGGTCTAGGGCGGTAACGTGCCTGCATCGTGGACGCTACTCAAGCGTTTCGTGCAACGGCTGGGCGCCGGGCGGCCGCGTCGGAGGCCGATACCCAACAACCCCAAGTTGCCACCAGAGTTTGGGCGCCGCCGTGAAACCGGCCCCGGCCAGATGCCCAAGCCCTGTGGATGAAAGGAACGAAGCCCCTGCCGCAGCGCAGCATTTCCCCACACATTACAGTAGCGGTCCCCCGGCGTTTATGTTTACCATTAAGACGGGTTAAGCCGCCGCATTGGAAGAAAACCAGGGACAGTTCCGGACCGGACCGGGCGCACCCGGAACGGCGGTTGTTGGGAGGTGAGATCATCGGGCCGGCGCCCGTTTGGGCGAACCCGGCGCAATCGGGAAGGTACTGCCTCGTGCCACGCTTCGGATCGTATGACGCCTTCAGCCAGGAGGAGGGTCTCCCGGCCAAGGCCCAGGTTAAATGGTTCAACACCTCGAAGGGTTTCGGCTTCGTCGCCCTTGAGGATGGAACGCCTGACGCCTTCCTGCACATCTCGGTGGTCAGCCGCGCCGGCCTGGCCGACATCACCGAGGGAACGGAACTGCTGTGCACCATCGGCGCGGGCCCGAAAGGCCCCCAAGTGCTGCGCATCGTGGAGGTGACCGGCACGGCCGCACCGCCCGAACGCAGCGGCGGCCCCGCACCCCGCACCCGCGACCGGGTCCCCACCGGGTCGGAGATCGAGATCGACGGCACCGTCAAATGGTTCAAGGCCGACAAAGGCTTCGGCTTCGTCCTGGCCGATGACGGCGGCAAGGACGTCTTCGTCCACAAGAGCGTCCTGCGCCGCTGCGGCATGGACCATCTGGACGAGGGTCAGCGGGTGCAGATGCGCATCGCCGACGCGCCCAAGGGCCGTGAAGCGGTGTGGGTCGCCCTGGCCTGAGGCCCGCCCCTCCCCCGCCCAGGAAAGATCACAGCCCCGGAAGCCATCGCCTCCGGGGCTGTTTTTATGCGCCAATTCCGACATCAGCCTTGAGGACTCCCGGATGGTCCCCGGCTACGGCACAATCGTCAAGCTACCGGCGGTGCCGGTGGCCTGATGGTTGGGCGAGGTCCATTCCTCCACCTGCGACGGCGCCAGGGAATAGGTGCCGGGCAGCACGGCGCGGACCAGGTAGACCAGGCGGAACTCGCGGCGATCGACGGCCAAGTCGACGGCGGCGACGTAGCGATCTTCCCGCGCCTCCACATGGGTGGCGTCGCTGAGGTCGCCCACGGCGCCGGCCAGTTCCGGCGGCAGGCCGCCCCGGGCGATGCGCACCGTCTCAATGGAAAGGCCGGCGGCGACCGGGTCGCTGACCAGCACCTGGGTGGGGGTGGCGCCGTCCACCTTGCCGGACAGCACCACGGCCAGCAGGTCGTTCTGGTGGACGCGCGCCGGGTCCACCGGCCGCCCCTTCAGATCCAGCAGGCGGCGTTCGATGGTATAGCCCTGCCCCGAATTGGCTGGGGCCTGGGATTCCGCCAAGGGGACACCGGCGACCGCAACTGTGCGTTGTATCGGCGCCTGGCCGCCGTTGTTGACCATCAGGGGACGGCCGCCGATCTCCAGCCGGCGGACCAGCGGCCGGGTCTCGGCCGGCGTCTGGCCGGCAAGGCCCAGGGTCATGGACCCCGCCCGCTGCATCAGGCCGCGGCTGGCCACCAGCAGCCAGGCGCGCTCCTGGCTGCTGACCAGGGCCGGCTCGCGCAGCAGGCCCTGCACTTCCTTGGCCTGGGCGGTCACGCGGTCCAAGGGCGCGTTGCCCTCGGCCAGCAGGGCCAGGCTGGCCGCCCGGTCACGCAGATCGGAGCCGAAGTCGCGCATGCCTGGCAGGGTGATGCGCAAGCCGTCGACACGGTTATAGGCGTCCTGGGCCTGGGGCAGGCCCACGGCCGCCAAGGCGGCGGCGGCATGGGCGCGGGCCAGGCGGGTGGGCAGCTTGTCCCAGAAGGTCTCATAGAAATAGCGTACGGGCGTCGCGTCCACCGCCTTGGCCTTGGCCACCACGGCCAGACCGTAGGCGCGGGCCGGCAGGTCCGCCGGTTCCACCCAGCTGTTGCCAATGCTGCGCACCAGCCAATCCAGGCCCTTGCGATAGGGCGCGTCCGGCACGGCGTGGCCGGCGTCGCGCGCCCGGGTCAGAAAGTCCATGACATAGGCGGACAGCCAGGGCTCGGCCGGGCCGTCGGCCGACCACAGGGCGAAACCACCGTCGGCCCGTTCCAGGGTCAGCAGCTTGTCGATCGCGCGATCAATGCGTTCCCGCAGGGTGGCGTCGGTGTAGAGGCCCAGCGCCTTGCCGGCGTCCCCCAGGTACAGCAGCGGCAGGGCGCGGCTGGCGATCTGTTCCGACGAGCCGTAGGGATTGCGGTCCAGAGTCATCAGCAGTCCCGGCACGTCCAGTTCCGGCAGGGGGCTGAGCGCCAGGCCCGACACCGCCGTTTCGGGGCGCAAGCCCTGGGCCGACTCGGCCGGAACCTGGACGGTCGTGGCGGGGCGGATGTCCACCGTCTGGTGCCGGGTGATCACGGGCAGGTTGCCCCGCACCGGCACCGCGAACTCACGGACCAACACCACGCCTTCCGGCCCCTTGACCGTCATCAGCAGACGGCCCGGCCCCACGGCCAAGCCCTTGACCACACGGTTCAGGGTGACCTTGCCGCCCTTGGCCAGGCCGTGGAAGACAGCGACGATCTCGCGCGGCTCCGGCCGCACCACGTCCTTGCCCTTGCGCTTCTTGGCGCCCACGCCGCGGTTGGCGGTGTCCACCGGGAAGGACAGCGGGCCCTCGGCCTGCAGGGTGACGGTGTAGCTGCCGCGCGTGCCGCTGACGTTGTTCAGTGTCAGGGCCAAGCGGGCGGTGTCGTCCGGCGCCAGGAAACGGGGCAGCGCCATGTCGGCCTGCACCGGGTCGCGCACCGACAGAATCCGATCGGCATGGCCCACCGCGCCGGCCGACCAGACGGTGGCCATCAAGCGCAGATGGCCCTGAAAGTCGGGCAGGGTCAGGGGCACCTGCACCTTGCCGTCGTTGCCCACGGCCAGAATGCCGGAATAGAGCGCCACCACCGGGGCGCCGCGCGGCGGCACGGCATCGGAGGTGGGGGCCGGCGCCGGCGGCGCGGCCCCGGCGGCACCATGGGGCGCCGTCAGGCGGCCGTAGACGTCATGGATATCCACGCCCAGCTGGCGCTGGCCGAAGAACCAGGCCTCGGGGTCAGGCGTCTTGTAGCCCGTGAGGTCCAGCACACCCTGGTCGACGGCGGCCAGCACCAGGTGCACGCCCTGGCCCGCCGCCACGCCCGGCACCTGGATGGGAATGTGCACGGTCTGGCGTGGCTTGGCCTCCGTGGGGCCGTCCAGCTTGGGCGTCAGCGTATGGCCGGCCATGGCCACCGGCAGATAGTCCACACCGACGGCGCGGCGCGGCAGGGAACGGCGGCCGGCCTCCACCGGGGCGAAGGCATTGGCGATGACGTAGGCGCCGCCGCCGATGTCGGCGTCGACCGGGATTTCCACCAGGGCGCCTTCGGCCCCGATCTCCCGGGTCAGGGTCTGGCGCACGGCGCGGTCGGCCAGCGTGATCAGCACGGTGCTGCGGTAGGGCGGGCGCACGAAGACGGCGGCCTTGGCCCCAGGCACCAGCGGGCCGCCGCCCACGGCGCCCTTCACCGTCACCTCCACCGCGTCCGGCGTCTCGCCCAGCCGGGCGCTGACCCACGAACCGGCGGCGAAGCGCACGCTGCCCGCCACGCCCGTGGCGGGGTCGTACACCTCCAGCCGGTAGCGTCCGGACGATACGGGCACCTCGACACCCGCCGGCGCCTTGGCGCTGGCCGCCAGCGTGCCGCCCGTCACCTTCTGGTCGTGCACCTGGGGCTTGTAGTCCCAGCTGCCATTGGCCTCGAACCAAACGTAATCCAGGCGTTCCTCATAGAGGTCATAGGACAGCTGGCCCTTGTCCAAGGGCTTGCCGTCCGGCGACACGGCGATGACGTCAAAGGCGGCGGTCGCCCCCTCCGGCACGGCGTCGTCGTTGAAGCGGGGCCGGATGCCGATGGTGTAGGGATGGCGTTCCACCGGCACCACCAGGTCGTGGCCCGTTGTGCCGCCGCCCACGTCGAACAGGGCGGCGTGGACCACCGCCTCCAGCGGGCGGGAACCGTCCAGCTTACCCTTCAGCGACACGGCCACGCTGGCGACACCGTTGGCGTCGGTGGCGAAGCCGGGCAGCGTTTCCTGCCGGGGGACCGCGTCCTCCTGCGCCAAGCCGTAGCGATAGCCCTGGAACTGCGGGCCCTTCAGATCGGGGAAGGGATCGGCCGCCGGGCGCAGGGTCACCGACAGGGTGCCGGCCAGGTTCGCGGCCGGGGCGCCGCTGGGGGTGCGGCCGGTGATGTCCAATGTCAGCGCGCCATCGGGCCCCACGCGGGACTGGTCGGCGGTCAGGTCCAAGTCAACGCGCGGCGGCACGAAGTCGGCCACCTGGAAACGCAGGATGCCCACGGCCGGGCCATCGGGGTCGGTGTGCACCGTCACCGTCCAGGCGCCGCCAGCGGCGTTGCTGGGCAGGTCCACGGTGGCGGCATAACCGCCCATGCCCCGGTCGGCCAGGGTGAAGCGCTCGATCTCCAGCCCATCGGGACGCTGGACCTTCAAGGTCAGGGGACGGCCCGCCACCGCCAGGCCGGCGGCGTCGCGCAACAGCGTGGTGACGTGCACCACCTCACCGGGGCGGTAGATGCCGCGCTCGGCGAAGACATAGGCGTCCAGGGCGCCCGGGGACGGGCGGCCGGCGGCACCGCGCGCGGCCAGATCCAGGCCAGGGGCCGAGAGATCCAGGAAGCTGAAGTCGCCATCCTTGGTGCTGGCGAATAGGGCCTGGCCCTTGGCCGCACCCGAGGCCGGGTCGAAACGGGCGGCGCCGTCCGCACCGGTCAGCACCTTGCCCAGTTCCTTGTTGTCGCGGGCGGCCACCCGCACCTCCACCCCCGCCAGCGGCGTCGCCGTGCGCAGGGAATGGACGTAGACGAGCAGGCCGTTGCTGCCCGACAGCGTCGTCAGACCCAAGTCGGAGACGATGAACCACTGGGTGGCGCGCCCTTCCCAGCCGGCGGTCTTGGCGCCGGCGTCCTCCGCCACCGCCACGTAGACGCCAGGCTTCAGCTGGCCCAGGACGGCGTCGATGGGGAAGGGTGTGACCTGCGCCTGGTTGCGCTTGGCGCCCACGGCCATCTCACCGCGCCACACCAGCTCCCCGTTTTTTTCCACCAGGGAGCCGACGTCCAGGTCGTTCAGCGTCTGGTTCAGGCGGCCGTAATAGATCTGCTCCACCAGGGAGCGGTCCTTGATGTGCAGCACCTGCAGGCGGGCGCGGTCCACGTTGATGGTGCGCAGCGGCAGGCCGTCGCGGCCGATGCGGGGCAGGATGTAACCGCCGCTGCGGAAGGACAGCACCGGCCGGCGGTTCAGCACCTCGATCTCGCGCGACTGCGGGGCCGGCAGGGTCTCGGCGCCGCCGGCGGCGGGCAGGCCCGCCTTCAGGGTCACGGTGTAGTGATGGCCATGCTCCAGCTTCTGGACGCACAGGGTGCGGTCACGCGCCACCACCGGCTTCTGCACGGGCGTGCCGGGTTCGGTCCCGGCGGTGGGGGCGGTGTTCTTGGCCAGCACCTCGACCTTGCCGGCGTAGGGGTCCTGCAGGCCGGCGCGCGCCTTGGCTAGGGGCCGGTTGAAGGTGAAGCAGGCCTCGGGATCGTCCCGCTCGGCGTTCACCTCCAGCCCCGTCAGGCCGAAGGGGCCCGTATCGGCCGGCGCCTGAGTCGCCCCCGCAGGGGGCGTGCCCGCGGGCACACCAGGAGGCGTGCCAAGGCCGGGCTTCGCCGGCTGGGCCGGGGCGGTCGGCGGCGGCGCCGGCGCGCGCTCTTGGGGGAAGCTGTGGCGGCGGCGGGCAGGAAGACAGCCAAAGCGAGGGCCGCGGCGAAGCTACGCACCATGGGCAGCGGGGCCTCCACCCCGATAGATAATAACGGCAAGAAACCAGGAGGACCGGGACCCGTATAGATGGGCGTCCGGCCAGTCAGGGCGCCAGAGGACGATGTTTTGGACGGTATTGCAACAGGCGCGTTGTCGGTACGGCCCGCCACTCGACCTTGCCCCGGTAGGCCAAAGGCCATAGCGGGTGGTGAAACGGGGCAAAACGGCGATAGGGTACCGCCACACCGCCTTTCACCACCGGCTTATTCCCTCGGTCGAAACGCCGGGACGGCCTTTCCTCTTGTCCTCTTGCCCCGCGTGGGCCAGCGGCTTAACGCTGGACTTCCCTTCCCCAGATCGCCGGGGCCGTCGTCCATGGCCGCTTTCAATCCGCTGCAGCCCTTCCGCCACCACCCCAGCCTGTACATCGGCCTGGCGTTCAGCGTCGCCGTCGGCTTGGCCGCGTCACGCGCGGTTCCGCCCGTCAGCGCCGTGCTGATCGGCTGGTGCGCCGGCATCATCCTCTATATCGCCCTGGTGCTGATCCATTTCGGCCGCGCCAACCTGGACAGCATCCGCGCCCGTGCGCGGGAGCTGGAGTCGGGCAAGTGGGTGATCCTGCTGGTCACCAGCACGGCGGCGCTGGCGTCCCTGGCCGCCATCGTCATGGAGGTGGCGGACGCCAAGGGCACGGCCCATGCGGCCGGCAGCGCCGCGCTGGGCGCCACCACCGTCTTCTGCTCGTGGAGCTTCGTCCACGTCATCTTCGCCCAGCACTACGCCCATTCCTATTGGCTGGAGGGCAAGGGCATCGATTTCCCGGGCTGCAAACAGCCTGATTATTGGGAATTCCTCTACTTCGCCTTCACCATCGGCATGACGGCCCAGGTGTCGGACGTGACGACGCAAGGGCCCGCCATCCGCCGCGCCGTGCTGGCCCACAGCCTGCTGTCCTTCATCTTCAACACCGCCATCCTGGCCCTGGGCATCAACCTGGGGGCGGGCCTGCTGGGCAACTGACCGAAAACAAGCGGGCGGGCCCCGAAGGACCCGCCCGCATACCGCTTGAACGTCTGGCGCTTACTCGGCGCTCTTCACCACCGGATGTAGGGGGACGGCCTGGGCGGGCCCTTCCTTCGGGGTGATGAAGCGGCCGAACTTGGGCGTCAGCCACTTGTTGATGTCGTCCACGATGGTGAACACCGCCGGCACGAACACCAGGGACAACAGGGTCGAGGTGATCAGGCCACCGATCACGGCCGTCGCCATCGGCTGCTGGAAGGAGCTGTCGTTGCCCACGCCGATGGCGATGGGAACCATGCCCGCCACCATGGCGATGGTGGTCATGATGATGGGGCGGGCGCGCTTGGCACCGGCGTCCAGCAGGGCCTCGCGCCGGCTCATGCCCCGGTCGCGCATCGAGACGATGGCGTATTCCACCAGCAGGATGGAGTTCTTCGTCACGATGCCCATCAGCATCAGGATGCCGATGAGGGCCGGCAGGGAGAGCGACATGTGGCCGATCAGCAGGGCCGCGAAGGCGCCGCCGAAGCTGAGCGGCAGGGCGGTCATGATGGTCAGCGGCTGGAAGAAGTTGCGGAACAGCAGGACCAGAACCGCCAGGATCAGAAGGAAGGCGGTGGCCAGCGCGATGGCGAAGCCGATCATCATGTTCTGCATCTCCTGCGTCTGCCCGTAGGCGGGCTTGGAGATGCCGGGCGGCATGTGGGCCATGGAGGGAAGCTCATTGATCTTCTTCATGGCCTCGCCCACCTCGATGCCGCGCAGGTCGGCCTCGACCGCGATCTTGCGGGCCCGGTCGAAGCGTTCGATCTCCACGGCGCCGGCGCCCATGCCGATGCTGGCGACGGCGCGCAGCGGCAGCAGGTCACCGGCGGAGGTGCGGACGCGCAGGTTCTCCACCACGTCCATGTCGGCGCGGTACTTGGGATCGATCTGCACCCGGATGGGCACCTGGCGGTCACCCAGGTTGAACTTGGCCACGCTAGTGTCCAGGTCGCCTAGGGTGGCGATCTTGGCCACCTGGCCGATGGCGGCCACGGACACCCCCTGCTCCGCCGCGCGGTCGAAGAAGGGACGGATTTGGATTTCAGGACGCAGCAGGGCCGCGGTGGAGGTGACGTTGGCCAGGAAGGGCTGCTGCCGCATCTCGTCCAGCACCTGGTTGGAGAAGCGTTCCAACGCCGGGCCGTCGTTGCTGGTCAGCAGGACGCTGATGTCCTTGGCGCCCCAGCCGATGGACGAGTTGAAGCCGATGTGGGCACCCGGCACGCGGTTCAGTTCCGGCGTCACGGCTGCCTCGAAGTCCTGCTTGCTCATGCGCTCGGACTTGGGCTTCAGGATGGCGGTGACGGCACCGTTGCGCAGCTGGTTGTTGCGGCCGGCACGGGTCCAGACGTGCAGCACCTCGGGCCGCTTGGCCAGGATGTTGCCCACCATCTGGGTGGTGGCGTCGGTCTCGGCCAGGGTGGCGCCCGGGGGCAGGATGACCTGCACCGTGGACAGGCCGTTGTCGCTGGGCGGCACGAAGCCGGAGGGCAGCATCGCGGCCATGAACAGCGACACCGCGAAGATGCCGATGCCGGCCAGCACGGTCAGCCAGCGGTGGTTCATGCTCCACCCCAGCAGCCGGCTGTACTGCCGCATCCACCGGCCGCCCTCGTTATGGTGGTCGGGCTGCGCCGGCTTCAGCATATAGGCGGCCATCAAGGGCGTGATCAGACGGGCCACCAGCAGCGAGAACAGCACGGCCACGGCCACGGTCACGCCGAAGGACTTGAAGTACTGGCCGACGATGCCGGACATGAAGGACACCGGCAGGAACACGACGACGATGGTCATGGTGGTGGCGACCACCGCCAGGCCGATCTCGTCCGCCGCCTCCAGAGCCGCCTGGAAGGGGCGTTTGCCCATGCGGATGTGACGGACGATGTTCTCGATCTCCACGATCGCATCGTCGACCAGGATGCCGACCACCAGCGACAGGGCCAGCAGGGTGATGCCGTTGAGCGAGAACCCGAACCACTTCATGGCCAGGAAGGTCGGGATGGTCGACAGCGGCATGGCCACGGCCGAGATGAAGGTGGCGCGGCCGTCACGCAGGAACCACCACACCACCAGGACCGCCAGGAAGGAGCCCAGGACCAGGGCCTCGACCGAACCGGCGAAGCTCTGCTTGGTGTACTTGACGTTGTCGAAGATCAGGTTGAAGTGGACGTCGGGATACTGCTTGCTGAGCCGGTCGATTTCCTCGTCCACGCCCTTGGCGATGGTCACTTCCGAGGAGTGGGGGGCGCGGCGGATGCTGAAGCCCACCGTGGGATGGCCGTCATAGCGGGAGATGTAGCGCATCTCCGACGTGCCGTCGGTCACGGTGCCCAGGTCGCTCAGGCGGACCTTGGCGGCGGAGCCGGCGAAGGTGCCGAAGTAGACCGGGATGGTGATCTCGGTATTGGCCAGATCCTCCACCGTCCGGGCGGAGCCCAGGGTGCGGATGGACTGTTCCTTGGTGCCGACGGCGCCGCGACCACCCGGCAGGTCGACGTTCAGCGCCCGCAGCTGGGAATTGACCTCGTCCGCCGTGATGCCCCGCGCCATCAGGCGGTTGGGATCCAGGTTGATGCGGATTTCGCGGTCCAGACCGCCGAAGCGATCCGTCGCGCCCACACCGGAGACATGGGTGATGGCGCGGCTGATGTCATTGTCGATCAGCCATGACAGCTCTTCCACCGACCGGGTGTCGGAGGAGACGGCGTAGGTCAGGATTTCGTCGCCCGTGACGTCCTGGCGTTCCACCTGCGGCTCATAGATGTCCGACGGCAGGTTGGCGCGGATGCGGGCCACGGCGTTGCGCACGTCGTTCACGGCGCGATCGGTGTCATAGCCGATCTTGAATTCCAGCACCGTGTTGGACAGGCCGTCGGTGATGTCGGACGACACATGGTCCAGGCCCACGATGTTGGACACCGCGTCCTCGACCAGCTTGGTCACCTGGACTTCCATCTCCGACGGCGCGGCACCTGGACGGCTGACCGTCACGGTGACCACGGGGAAATCGAGATCCGGGCTGCCGGTCACGTCCAGACTGAAATAGGCGACGATGCCGGCGATGATCAGGACGATGAACAGGACGATGGGCGGGATGGGATGGCGGATGGCGACCGCGGAGATATTGCCGCTGCTCATGATGGGGCCCCCTTTTCCCGGTTTACTGCTGCACCGGCAGCGGCTTGACTGTGCCTTCCACAGCCTTGTCGACCACGGTGACCACGTCGCCGTCCTTGAGGTAGCCGGCGCCGGACAGCACCACCTTCTCGCCCGCCTTCACGCCGGACACGATGGCGATGTTGCCGTCCTGCCGGGCGCCGGTGGTGACGCTGCGGGCGGCGACCTTGTTTTCCTGGTCCACCACGAACACGACCGGCCGCACCTCGCGGTAGACGATGGCGGCTTCCGGCACCACCAGGCCGTCGGCCTGGCCCACGGCCACGCGGCCGGTGACGAACATGCCGGGGCGGAGGTCGGGATTGCGCTCCAGATCGATGCGCAGGCGGCCCAGGCGGGTCTTGTTGTCCACCGTCGGCTCAACCACGCGGATGGTGCCGGTGTAGTGGTGGGCCATGTTGTCGCCGTCGATGGTGACGTTCACCGTCTGGCCGGCCTTGGCCACCATCATGTCGTTCTCGGGCACCTCCGCCACCAACTCCACGCGGTTCTCGCGGATCATGCGGAACAGCTCGGTCCCGCCGGCGGACAACACGGCGCCGATGCGGGCGGAGCGGGCGGTGATGGTGCCGTCGGCGGGCGCCCGCACCTCGGACTGCTTCAGCCGGGCGATCGACAGGTCGCGGTTGGCTTCGGCCACGCCGACGCGGGCGCGCATGCTGACGGCCAGGGCCCGGCGGTTGTCCAGGTCACGCGCGCTCATGGCGCCGGTGCGCACCAGGTCCTGGGCGCGGGCGTAGTTAGCGTCGGCCTCGACCACGTTGCCCTTGGCCTCGGTCAGCAGGGCCTCCTTCTCGGCCAGGTCGGCGCGCAGGACGCTGTCGTTGAAGCGGGCCAGCAGCTGGCCCTTCTTCACGGTGTCGCCGATGTCGACCAGGACCTCGGCCAGGGCCAGGCCCGACGTTTCCGTGCCGATGGGCAGGTCATCGAAGGCAGCCAGCGAACCGGTGACCAGCAGGGTGCGGGTGACGGGGGCCACGACGACCGGCGCCACCGTCACCGGCAGGGCGGACACCTTGGCGGGCGCGGCGGCAGGGGCCGGCTTGGCGCCTGAGCGCATGAGGACGGCGGCGGCGATGGCGCCCAGGACGACGACACCCCCGGCCAGCAACCACCAGCGATAGCGCTTGAGCCCCGACCGGCCCCGCACGCGGCCAGGGGCCCCCGGTGCGTAAGCGCCCAGGTCGGTCCGGTCGGCCGGAAGTTCAGCGGAATGGATGCTCATCGTCTTTAGCCTTCTGTCCGGCCGGCACCCAAACCGCTGCCGCGTTGGATGTCGGGATTGGCGGTGGCACGGACGATGGAAGCAAGGGCTCGTGCGGGCACAGTCCAGCGCTTTTGGGGGAACCCAAAAGGGGCGTGCCTGCCAGCGAACCCACGGCCCCCGCGACCGTGGTGGCGGACAACGCCTGATTTACAGCGGAAGATCTGACCAAAAGCCTAATCTCCGCAGGTCCGCCTGTTTCGAGGCTGAACCTACAGAGGGTTGTGTTACGGGAAAAGCCGCTCTTTGTATCGTTTTGTAACGGAGCATTAGCGCCGACACGGGCGGTCCCTGGACCCTACCTCCAGGGAAGTAGGGCTTTCCCCCTCGCCCCCCTTTATTTTGTATGCGACCCTGGGTCGATGGGCCAACCGCTTGACATGGGGGGTCGATCGGCCATCTACAACGGGTGTGTATCGGATAGGTTCGGACCGGTGCCGCGGCCCCATGCGCCCCCCCATGAATTCGGGGTGCCCATCCCTCCGTAGGGGATGAAATCGGTAATGGGAATGTGGACCTTTACCGGCGTATACCGGGGTTCCCCCGGCGGGCGGCTCTTCGTCCACCGGGGCTCAAGGGTGGGACGTTGATGCTCAGCGGTTCGTTGATCGCCGAACGGATGGACGCGGAAGGCCCGCATCATGGCCTGGCCGGCGCGCCAACCCTGGCAGCATTGTTCCTGGCGCGCGTGGCCGCCACGCCGGCCTTGCCGGCAGTGGAGACGGGCGACGGCTTCATGCTGACTTGGGGCGACATGGGCGAGCGCGCCCGTCGCGTGGCCGCCACCCTGGCCGCCCGGGGCGTGGGCCCTGGCGCGCGGATCATGTTGCGCGGCCGGGGCACCGCCGAATTATACGCCTGCCTGTTCGGCATCCTGTTGCGCCGCGCCGCCTATATTCCCATCGACGCCAGCTGGCCCGCCGCCCGCGTGGCCAGCATCGCGGAACAATCCGACAGCCTGTTGATGGTCGACGCCGCTGGCGACTTCGCCGTGCCCGGCGTCGCCTCGGTGGCGCCGGAGGATCTGATCGGCACCGCCCTGCTGGACGACCCCATCGTCTCGGCCCATGGCTTGCCGGACGCGGTGTTGCCGGCCACGCCGGCCGACACCTGCTATCTCATCTTCACCTCCGGCACGACCGGCCTGCCCAAGGGGGTCGTGCTGTCGCACGGCGCCGTCATGACCTATGTGCGCGGCGCCTCGCAGGTCTATCAGCTGGCCGAGACGGACCGGGTGTGGCAGGGATTCTCGCTGGCCTTCGACGCCTCGGTGGAGGAGGTGTGGCTGGCCGTGGCCGCGGGCGCCTGCCTGCTGCCGGCCTCCGGCTTGGTGATGCGCGACCCGCAGCTGCTGGCCGGGGAGCTGCGCTGCCGCCGCGCCACCTTCTTCTCCACCGTTCCCACCCTGCTGGGCCTGATCGACGAGGACCTGCCCGACGTCCGCCTGCTGGTGGTGGGGGGTGAGACCTGTTCCGCCGCCCTGGTCGACCGTTGGGCGCCGGGCCGGCGCATGCTGAACACCTACGGGCCCACCGAGGCCTCGGTGGTGGCGACGGCCGACGAGGCCCGGGCCGGCCAGCCGGTGACCATCGGGCGGGGACTGCCGGGCTACCGCGTGCTGGTGCTGGGCCCCGACGGCCTGCCGGTGCCGGTGGGCGAGACGGGGGAGATTCATATCGGCGGCCCGGCCCTGGCCGACGGTTACCTGAACCGGCCGGAGGAAACGGCCAAGCGCTTCAAGGTGGACGCCGCCGGCCAGCGCCTGTACGCCACCGGCGACCTGGGCCGCCCCCTGATCGACGGCCGCGTCGATTTCCTGGGCCGGGTGGACAACCAGGTGAAGCTGCGCGGATTCCGCATCGAGCTGGGCGAGATCGAGGCCATCGCCGCCGGCTGCCCTGGCGTGCAGTTGGCCGCCGCCGCCGTGCGCCCCGTGGCCGGCGTCGACAGCATCGTGATCTGGTACGTCGGCACGGCCGACCGCAACACCATCGCCGCCCACGTCGCCGCGTCGGTCCCCGCCTACATGCGCCCCAGCTTCCTGGTGAAGGTGCCGGCCATGACCCGCACCGTGGGCGGCAAGATCGACCGGCGCGAATTGCCGGAACCCACGCCCCGCGACGTGCCGGAGGACATCGGCGACCCGCCACAGGGTGAAGCGGAGGAAGAGGTGGCCAACGCCTTCGCCCAGGCGCTGGGCCGGCCCATCCGCGCCCGCGACGCCGACTTCTTCATGGACCTGGGTGGCCATTCGCTGGCTGCGGCCTCCGCCATATCCCGCCTGCGTCAGCGCCACCCCGGCGCCACGGTGCGCGCGCTGTACCTGAACCCCACGGTGCGCGGCCTGGCCCAGGTGCTGGCGGCGCCGCCGACACCCAAGGTCACCAGCGAGACACGGCGCGCCAGCACCCGCCGCCACCTGGCCTTCGGCCTGGCCCAGGCGTTGACCCTGCCCCTGGTGACGGCGCTGGGCGGCCTGCCCATGCTGGTCATGCTAGGTGTGCTGGTCCACCACGGCATGACCGGGCGGCTGAGCCCCCTGTCCTTCGTCATCATGGCCGGGCTGTCCATCGCCGCCCTGCCGGTATCTTTCGCTCTGTCCATCGCCGCCAAATGGCTGTTGCTGGGCCGCGTGCGCCCGGGACGCCATCGCCTGTGGGGCCTGTGGCACTGGCGTTGGTGGACGGTCAGCCATATCGAGGCCGCCCTGCCCATGTCCTGGATCGCCGGCACGCCGCTGATGCGGCTATACGCCCGCGCCATGGGCGGGCGTATCGGCCATGGCAGCTTCCTGGGATGCCACGGTGGCATGCTGTGGGACCTGATCACCATCGGCGACCACGCCACGGTGGGGGAGGACACGCTGCTGCTGACCCATCATGTGCGCGCCGGCCATATCGAGGTGGGCACCGTGGCCATCGGCCCGAACGCCACCGTGGGCGCCGCATCCATCGTCGGCCTGGGCAGCGCGCTGGAGGCCGGCGCCGGCCTGGACGCGCGCAGCTGCCTGATCGACGGCGCCGTGGTGCCGGCCGATGCGGTGTGGGCGGGGTCCCCCGCCGGGCCGTCGTCGCGGCCGGACTGGATGGTGGGCCGGGCGGACGGGCCGTTGCGGCCACGCGCCGGCCGCTACCTGCTGGGGCTGGCCGCCCTCAGCCTGGTGCGCTTCCTGACCCTGCTGCCCCTGGCTGTCGCCTTTGCCCTGGTGCTGGGCACCGAGCTGCCCATCGCCCGCATGGGCCCGCTGCTGGTGCTGGCCGGCGTGGTGGGTGGGGCGGTGTGCATGCCCTGGACCGCCCTGGTGCTGCTGGGCGCCCGCCGCCTGGTGCCCCCGGTGGTGGGCCGCGCCAGCGTGCGGCTGGACAGCATGGTGGAGTGCCACCGCTGGTTCGCCGACCGCGTGCACCGCATGGCGGTGGAGCAGCTGTACACCGTCTACGGCAGCCTCTTCTCCGCCACTTGGCTGCGCCTGCTGGGCGCCAAGATCGGCCACGCCTGCGAGGTGTCGACCGTCGCCCACGTGGTGCCGGAGCAGCTGGAGGTGGGTGACCGCGCCTTCCTGGCCGACGCCTCGCTGGTGGGAAGCCCGGCCATCCACGGCGGCTTGGTGCGCTTCGCGCCCACCCGGGTGGGCCATGACACCTTCGTCGGCAACTCCGCCTTCCTGCCGGCCGGCGCCGATCTGCCGGACAATTGCCTGGTGGGCGTGCTGTCCACCGCCCCCTCGGACGCCGCCCGCCAGACGGACTGGCTGGGCCTGCCGCCGGTGCGACTGCCCCGGCGGCAGAAGGTGGAAGGCATTTCCGAGGCCTACACCGTCGCCCCCACGTCGCGCCTGATCGCCACCCGCGCCGCCATCGAGGCGCTGCGCGTCCTGCTGCAGGGCGCCATCACCGGCATCGCCACCGTGGGGGCCCTGTGGCTGGCGGCCCACGCCCTGGCCGTCTCCAGCCTGTGGCTGGCCCTGCTGTGGCTGGGCCTGGGCCCGCTGGTCATCTGCGTCAGCGCCGCCCTGCTGCTGGCCTGCGTGAAGTGGGGGGTGATCGGCCGCTTCCGCCCCGGCATCCACCCGCTGTGGAGCACGGCCGTCTGGCGCATCGAGTTCGTGACCTCGCTGTACGACGCCCTCGCGGGCTGGGTCCTGGGCCCCTTCCTGGGCACGCCTTTCCTGCCGCTGTACATGCGCCTGCTGGGCGCGACGGTGGGCCGCCGCGTCTATCTGGAAACGGCCTATCTGTGCGAGTTGGACATGATCCACATCGGCGACGATGCCGCCATGGGCCCGGGCGTCACCCTGCAGACCCACCTGTTCGAGGACCGGGTCATGAAGCTGGGCCCCGTCACCATCGAGGCCGGCGCCCACGTCGGGGCCGGGTCTGTGGTGCTATACGATTCCGTGTTGGGCCGGGGTTCCGAGCTGGGCCCCCTGTCCCTGGCCATGAAGGGCGAGCACCTGCCGGCCGGCAGCCGGTTTATCGGCTGCCCGGCACAGCCTGTTTAGTACGCCTTGATCATCAGGCGGCTTGGCCTCCGGCGACTGGCTCCAGGAATAAAAAAGAGCGCCCTGGCGAGGGGCGCCCTTTGTCGTTTCGGCTGCGTACCGGCTAGAGGGGAATACCCTCGATGCCCTCCTGCACGGACCTGAACTCCCCCGTGGCCTGGTTCAGCAGCAGCAGGTCGGCGTCGGCCACGTCGAACAGGCATCCGTGCAGGCGCAGGCCGCCGGCCTCAACCGCCGCCTTGATCCAGGGGAAGGTCAGCAGGTTGGCGATGGTCAGGCGGATGACCTCACGCTCGGCCTCGGCCGTGTCCCGGGCCTTGCCGCGCACGCTCTTGGCGATGGACATCCAGTGGCCGATGAAGTCGCCGTCGGCCTCCCCCTCCGCCATCAGGGCCTTAACACCGCCACAGCGGGTGTGACCCATGACGATGATGTCGCCCACGCGCAGCTGGCGCACGGCGAATTCCAGCGCGGCGCTGGTGCCGTGGAAGTCGCTGTTGGGCTGGTAGGGTGGGATCAAGTTGGCGACGTTGCGGATGATGAACAGGTCGCCAGGCCCGGCCGAGAAGATCATCTGCGGGTCGACGCGGCTGTCGCAGCAGGCGACCACGGCCGCGCGCGGATTTTGCCCAACCTCCGCCAGCCATTGGAAACGGCGCGCGTATTCGGGAAGGGCGTTGGCGCGGAAATTCAGAAATCCCTCGATGAGCTTCCGCATAAAAAGTCTCTCCCGAAGTCATTGCTGGATCATCAGTGCCGCCCGGATCAGGGGCTGTCGGCCATTGGTCTACTGGCTGCTGCCGGCAAAATCCAGCCCCGTCGGCGGGAAGCGGCTCCGCGCGCGCCCAGCAGCCCCTTTCACCGCCCTGGGTAACGCGGCCGGCGGAACCTATATAAAAAGGTGGCCCCGCTACGGGAAAGCCCGCAAGCTGGCCGGCCAGGAAAAGTTGCAGACGCCGAACGCCGCCGCATGAACCACCGCCAAATCCTGGACGCGGCCTTGCGCAGCCAGCCCGCCCCCCGCAGTCGCTACCTGAACCTGGTGGCCGATCGGGTGGAGCGTGACGGCCGCTTCGCCGATCGCACCCACCTGCTGTACCCTGTGCTGGCACGCGCCGCCGGCACGGTGGAACCCCTGCTGGAACCCGTCGAATTCGTCGATCTGCTGGCGGAGTTCCTGGCCCAGCATGGGGCGGCCATCGGCGCCGCCCTTTACGACCGCGCCTACCTCAAGCATCCGGATCGGGCGCTGGCAGCACCCGCCAGCCTGCTGTCGGGCTGGATCTCCGCCCGCATCCTGGATGGCCTGCAGTCCGGACGCTATCGCGCACCCGCCGACCGCACCTATCGCTTCCATTCCGACAGCGGCGACATGGACAGCGCCCTGCGCGGCTTCCCTTTCCACGAGGAGGAAGACGCCGCCGATTGACGGTCCGGCCACCGCAACCTGTGGTTTCCGGGGAACCGGCCGCCGGCCGCCGCGGTTTCCCAGCCGCTGGTCTCGACGTGGCGGGTGGTTCCGTCCCGCCACGGCCATATGGTCCGGGACAGCGCCGCCGGGCGCCGTCATCATGAGGCCCGCCACACCCCCCCGGGATGCCCATGCCTGACCACCCCCTGCCCCTGCCCTTCGACCCCGCCACCGCCGGCGACCGCGCCGCCGCCCTGCGCCGCTGGCGGCGCGTCGCCGGCCTCTACCTCGCCACCGTCGCCTGCCTGTGGCTGGCGGCACGTCTGGTGCCGCGCCTGTTGCCCGATTATATCGGCTGGCCCTGGCCGGGGTTCTGGAGTCTGCTGCGCGCGGTGGGGGAAGCGGGCCTGGTGGGCGGGCTGGCCGACTGGTTCGCCGTGACCGCCCTGTTCCGCCATCCGCTGGGCGTCCCGGTGCCCCACACCGCCCTGGTGCCGCAGAACCGCGACCGCATCGCCGACGGCATCGCGACCTACATCGACAGCGAGTTCCTGGCCCCCGACCGGCTGCGGGGCCAGGTGCAGCGGCTGAACGCCGCCGACCAGCTCGCCGGCGCCCTGGCCGACCCCGCCAACCGGGCCCAGCTGGCGGACCTGGCGCTGGCCGCCCTGCCCCGCCTGCTGTCCCGGGGACGCGAGGCGGCGCTGCGCGAGGCCCTGGCCCGGGCGGCGATGGAAGGTTTGCGCGCCATGGACATCCGGCCGATGGTCGCCCGCCTGCTGCGCGAGGCCGTCAACAGCCCCCTGTTCGAAGCCCTGATCCAGGAAGTGTCGGATTACGGCGTGGTGCTGATCCACGGCAGCCGGCCGCACATCCGCGACGCGGTCGCCACCCGGTCGAAATGGTGGATGCCCCGGTCGTTGGACCGCAGTCTGGCCGACCAGGTGACGGACGCCCTGGCCGGCCACCTGTTCGATCTGCGCAGCCCCCACAGCGAGGCCGGCCACGCCCTGCGGCTATGGCTGGCGGAAATCCCCGACCGCATCCTGGACGGCGACCCCCTGGGGGACCGGCTGGCGTCGGTGCTGCGCAACGCGGTGGACATCAGGACACTGCGCCTGCTGCTGCACCATCTGATCGGCCGCTTGAAGACGGCGGCGCTGGAGGACGCGGCCAAGCCGGATGGCGTGTTGCGCGACGCGCTGGACGCCATGTTGTTGTCGCTGGCGCAGGAGTTGGAGCAACCAGCCACCCGTGGCCGGCTGGACGCTGCGGTGGAAGGGGCCTTCCTGGCCGCCATCCCCGGCTGGCGCGTGTCCATCCGCAGCTTCATCACCGACACCCTGAAGGCGCAGGACGCCGCCGATTTCGCCCGCCGGCTGGAAGAGGGCGTGGGCAAGGATCTGCAGTTCATCCGCATCAACGGCACGGTGCTGGGCGCCCTGATCGGCGCCGCCCTGTACCTGCTGGACCTTACTTTCGGCTAAGCCGGCCTCTTTCGATGCGCCCGCCCTGCTTTTGACAGAAGACGGGTGTAGGGGTTGACGAGCACCCGTTCCATCCCGCAGGGTCGCCCCGCCAGGGATTAACCCTATCCTTCCGTGGCAGCGACGTCCCCATCGGGGAAGATCGCGGCGATGGGGGAGGCGGTTGCCCCGAATTCGACCTTGGCCCCTTCGACGCGACGCCGAACCGGGCCATCACCTGATTGCCATCGACGAGGACCGAATGCGCGCCAAATTCTATCCCCTCATGCTGGGTGCCCTGGTGGCCGCCGGTATCGGGACCGCCCAGGCCAAGGACAAGGAAAAGGCCGACGCCACGCCGCCGGAGAAGCAGATCAGCAAGGAGCTGACCCCGCCGCTGCAGGCCGCCCAGAAGGCGCTGGACGAGAAGAACTACCAGGCCATCATCGACGCCACCGCGCAGGCCGAGGCCACCAAGGCCGACCGTACGCCGTACGAGAACTTCTTCATCGCCGAGATGCGCGTGCAGGCCTATCTGGGCCTGAACGACACGCCGCACCTGATCGACGCGCTGGAGGCCGAGCTGGCCACCAACCAACTGCCGGAGGCGGACGCCGCCAAGCGCGAGCGGACTCTGTCGCAACTGTATTACCAGAACAAGGATTACGCCAAGTTCCTGGCCAAGTCGGACGCCGTTATCCAGAAGGGCGGCGCCACGCCGGAAATGTACACCCTGCGCTGCCAGGCCTCCTGGTCGCTGAAGGACTGGGCCGCGACCGACACGAACTGCAAGCAGGCCATCGACGCCGATGAGAAGGCCGGCAAGCCGGCGCAGGAGCAGGTCTACCAGATGCTGGTGGACAGCGCCGCGCAGCGCAAGGACTATGGCAGCTACGTCGACTACATCGCCATCCTGCTGCAGCACTACCAGAAGCCGGACTACTGGGCCGACTACCTGGCCTTCCTGCCGCGCAAGCCCGGCTTCTCCGACCGGCTGGCGCTGGACCTCTACCGCCTGAGCGCGCGCGTCGGCGCCATCAAGGGCAGCAACGAGTACCTGGAGTACGCCGACCTGGCCACCCGCGCCACCTTGCCGGGTGAAGCCAAGGCCGTCCTGGAAAAGGGGCAGAGCCAGCTGGCCGGCAACCCGACCGCCAAGCAGATGCTGGCCGAGGCGACGAAGGCCGCCGCCGAAGACCAGAAGGGCATCGACAAGCAGGTCGCCGAAGTCTCCAAGGCCCCCACGGGCCTGCCGCTGGAGAAGCTGGGCGAGGCCTACGCCAGCTACGGCAACTACACCAAGGCCATCGAGCTGATCCAGAAGGGCATCGACAAGGGCGGCCTGAAGGCCCCCAACGACGCCAAGCTGCACCTGGCCGTCGCCTACCTGAACGCCGGCCAGAAGGACCAGGCCCAGAAGGCCTTCCAGGAACTGACCAGCGCGCCGGAAGGTGTCGGCGAACTGGCCAAGGCCTGGCTGCTGTACCTGAACCAGCCGGCTTGATGCCATCTCCCAGGCGCCCCTGACCACGATCCTCGTGCCGACAAGGCCAGCGACCGCTGGCCCCACAGCGGGCACCGAAGGGCGGAGCGAGGATGGCCAAGCCGCCGGATGGCGGCGCCCGGCGCCTGAGGGAACCGCGTCAACGACGCAATAAAGTAAGGAACGGGGTCGGCCCAGCGCCGGCCCCGTTGCTTTTTGGCGGGAAAGCCCCGGATTCTGGCCTGGTCCGTCCGGCTGGCCTCGACGGGGCCGGGGGCGCCCGCTAAACTCCCGGCCCATCCAGCCCGGCGCCCGCTTGAAGGGGCTCACGAAAGCGGCCGGCGCCTACACGACGACGTCGATACGACGCAGATGGGGATTCCTCACATATGACGGATTTCATCCGATGACCCGGTTCGCGCGCAGCTCGATTAGGGAACTGACCCTGCGCGGCATCATCCTGGGTGCCCTGATCACCGTGGTGTTCACCGCCGCCAACGTCTACCTGGGCCTGAAGGTGGGCCTGACCTTCGCCTCCTCCATCCCGGCGGCGGTCATCTCCATGGCGGTGCTGCGCCTGGCCAAGGACAGCACCATCCAGGAAAACAACTTCGTGCAGACGCTGGCCTCATCCGCCGGCACCCTGTCGTCCGTCATCTTCGTGCTGCCCGGCCTGGTCATCGTCGGCTACTGGACCGGGTTCCCCTTCTGGCAGTCCGCCGGCATCTGCGCCGTGGGCGGCATCCTGGGCGTCATGTACACGGTGCCCCTGCGGCGGGCCATGGTGGTGCAGGGCAACCTGCCTTACCCAGAGGGCGTGGCCGCCGCCGAGGTGCTGAAGGTCGGTTCTCCCGACACCGCCGGCGAGGCCGGTGCGGACGAGGCCGCCAAGGGCGCCGGCCTGCGCGACGTGATCGCCGGCACCCTGGTTTCCATCGGGTTCTTCCTGATGACGGCGATGCGCTTCTTCACGGAGCAGTTCCAGGGCTTCCTGCGCATCGGCAACGCCGTCACCGGCCTGGGCACCGGCCTGTCCATGGCCTTGCTGGGCGCCGGCTACCTGGTGGGCGCCACCGTGGGCTTCGCCATGTTCGTCGGTGTCGCCATCGCCTGGTTCGGCGCCGTGCCCATCCTGACCTGGCTGCACCCGCCCGCCGATGGCATGGACCTGATCAAGTACGCCAACAGCGTCGTCTGGCGCCAGCAGGTCCGCCTGATCGGCGCCGGCGCCATCGCCGCCGCCGCCATCTGGACCCTGATCGTCCTGGCCAAGCCCATGACGGACGGCATCCGCGCCTCGCTGAACGCCATGAAGACCGTGCGTGCCGGCAACGTCCATTCCGTGCCCCGGGTGGAGCAGGACATCCCCTTCCACTACGTCATGGCCATCGCCGCCGTGCTGCTGGTGCCGCTGGCGGGCCTGTTCATCTCCTTCATCCTGGGCACGCCGCTGTCCACCCACCTGGTGGTGCTGGTCCTGGCCGGCGTCGTCTTCGCCGCCGTCATGGGCTTCATCGTCGCCGCCGCCTCGGGCTACATGGCGGGCCTGATCGGCAGTTCCAACAGCCCCATCTCCAGCATCGGCATCCTGGCGGCCATCGCCTCGTCCCTGCTGCTGGTCACCCTGCTGGGCAAGGACGGGGTGGCCGATCCGGTCATCCGCGGCGCCGCCGTGGCGCTGGCGCTGTTCACCACCTCGGTCGTGCTGACCATCGCCACCATCGCCAACGACAACCTGCAGGACCTGAAGACCGGCCAGCTGGTGGGCGCCACGCCCTGGCGCCAGCAGGTGGCCCTGGTGCTGGGCTGCATCGTCGGCGCCGCCGTCATCCCGCCGGTGCTGAATTTACTGCAGCACGCCTACGGCTTTGCCGGCGCGCCGCTGGACCCGGGCATGGACCCGACCAAGACCCTGGGCGCCCCGCAGGCGACGCTGATGGCCACCCTGGCCACCGGCATCCTCAGCGGCAAGCTGGACTGGTCCATGCTGGGCATCGGCGCCGTGGTCGGCATCTGCCTGGTGGTGGTGGATGAGGTGCTGAAGGCCACCACCCGCCGCTTCCGCCTGCCGCCGCTGGCCGTGGCCCTGGGCATCTACCTGCCCATGACGGTCACCGTGCCCGTCAGCCTGGGCGCCCTGCTGGCCTACATCGTCGACCGCGTGCTGGCCCAGCGCGCCAAGGCGGCCGGCGTGCCGTTCGAGAAATTCGCCGATGTGCCCCAGCGCCGCGCCATGCTGCTGGCCTCGGGCATGATCGTGGGTGAAAGCCTGTTCGGCGTGGCCCAGGCGGCCATCATTTCGCTGACCGGCAACCAGGAGCCCTTGGCCGTCATGGGTGACGGCTTCGCCGGCGCCGCCGAGTGGCTGGGCGGCGTGGTCTTTCTGGTGGCCTGTCTGTGGAGCGTCCGCTGGGTGCTGGCCGAGCGGAAGTAAACGAGGCCAAACATCAAGTGGGGCGAAAAGCCTCATCCCGAAAGGGTTAGAAAGGGGGTCCCATGGGGGCCCCCTTTTTCTATCCATAGACCCTACCGCTACTGGCGGACGCCGGGTTGGGACCGGAAATAGAGTAGCATGGGGGTCGGATCGATTGATCAAGGAGGGCCGGGAATGGTCGTCCCCACCCCAGTTGCGGCCGCTGGCGCCGCCCCGTCACAGGAATGGATATTCCTGAACCGCTTCGCCTACGGCCCCCGGCCCGGCGATGCCCAGGCCCTGAAGCAGCAGGGCATCCCGCATTGGCTGGATGAGCAGCTGCGCCTGGCCGCCGGCACCGGCCCGGGGCCGGAATGTCAGCAGAAGCTGGACAGCGCGGTCATGCGCATCAAGTACGACGCCGGCGAAGGATGGGCCGCGCTGGATGAGATGCGCCCGCTGCGCACCCTGGACCAGCCGGTGGACGCCCTGTGGTCGCTGAACCAGCCCGACCGCAAGCTGCCCTACCAGGAACGGGTACGCCCGCGCCTGGATCTGGCGGCGGCCACCGTGATCCGCGCCGTCTACGACCCGGCCCAACTGCGCCAAGTCATGACGCTGTTCTGGCACGACCATTTCTCCGTAAACGCGGCCGACAGCTACACCGCTCCGGCCCTGCCGGCCTATGACGCGGCCCTGCGCACCCACGCCCTGGGCAACTTCCGCGACCTGCTGGAGGCGGTGGCCACCAGCCCGGCCATGCTGATCTACCTGAACAACCGCTCCTCCCGTGGCGGGGCCGCCAACGAGAACTACGCCCGCGAGCTGTTCGAGCTGCACACCCTGGGCCGCGACGCCTACCTCAACACCCAGTACGACCGCTGGCGCGACGTGCCCGGCGCCCTGAAGGGCGCGCCCGAAGGCTACATCGACCAGGACGTCTATGAGGCGAGCCGCGCCTTCACGGGGTGGAGCATCCAGAGCGGCCAGGACCTGGGCGGCTACAAGGCGCCCAACGACGGCCGCTTCACCTACATCGAATCCTGGCACGACAATTACCAGAAGCGCGTACTGGCGGCGGAGTTCGACAGCTATCAGCCGCCGCAGAACGACGGGCACAAGGTGTTGGACCTGGTGGCCAACCACCCCGCCACCGCGCACTTCATCTGCACCAAGATGGTGCGCTCCCTGCTGGGCGGGGAACCGTCGCCGGAGCTGGTCAAGGCCGCCGCCGCGACCTGGCTGGACAACCGCCAGCGCCCTGACCAGATCGCCCGGGTGGTGCGGCTGATCGCCCTGTCGCCCCAGGCCACGGCCAATTGGGGCGCCCGGCCAAAGCGGCCCCTGGAACTGGTGGCCAGCTTCGCGCGCGCCACCGGCATCCCCGTCACCGCCAGCGAGCCGCTGGTGGGCACCATGGATAGCGCCGGGCAGAAGCTGTACGCGTGGCCCAGCCCGGATGGTCATCCCGTGGCCGACGATTACTGGCTGGGCGCACAGAACATGCGGGCGCGCTGGAATCTGGCGCTGGGCCTGGCGGAGGGATGGTGGATGCCGCCCGGATTGTCCGCCACCGCCCAGATGGGCCCGGCCGCCGCCCACAGCGGCCAGGCGGTGGCCTTCTGGTCCGACCGCCTGCTGGGCAGCCCCACGGCCATCGACGCCGCCGCGCTGCTGGGCGGACTGTCACTGGCCGCCGACGCTCCACCCATGGTGGACAATAAAACCGGCGAATTCGCCAACCGCCGCCTGGCCGCCTACGTGGCCATGAGCCCCGCGTTCCAGCTGCGCTGAGCGGGAGGAGGAACGATCATGGCGTTCAATCGACGCGAGATATTGAAGACCCTGGCCGCCGCGGGCGCCCTCACCACCGTGCCCGGCCTGGGCCAGTTGGCCTTCGCCGCACCCGGCGGCGCGCCCAACGGCAAAATCCTGATCGTGCTGTTCTTTCGCGGTGGCATGGACGTGCTGAACTTCATCGGCCCGGCCAACGACGCCGTCTACATCGACGCGCGGCCGGCCGACCTGCGGCTGCTGGACAGCGGCGACAAGGCAGGCATCGCGCTGGACAGCGATCTGGCCCGGGGTGTGGATTTCCGCCTGCACCCCGAGGCGGCCGCCCTGCATGAGATCTACCGCCAGGGCGACCTGGCCATCGTCCACGCCACCGGCCTGTCCAACGCCACCCGCAGCCATTTCGAGGCGCAGGAACTGATGGAGCGCGGCCTGGCGGAGGAGCCCAAGGGCAACGGCGTCCTGGGCACGGAGGGTGGCTGGGTCGCCCGCCTGCTGCGCCAGATGGGAAGCAATGGCGAGCTGGTGGCGGTCAGCACCGCCGGGGGCGTGCCCAAGCTGCTGCAAGGCTATCCCGAAGCCCTGTCCATTCCCGACCTGCGCGGTGGATTCGGACTGCCGGGCGGGCCCAGCACCCAAGCCGTGCTGGAGCGGCTGTACCCCGCCGCCGGCCAGCCGGCGTCCTTCAACCCCAATGTCGCGCGCGGGGGCCGCGTGGCGCTGGACGCCGCCCTGCGCTTGAACGCCGCCCTGCCCAAGGGCCCGGACGGCAAGGTCCTGGCCTACCAGCCGGAGCATGGCGGCGCCTTCGAGGGCGATATCGGCCGGTCGCTGGAGACGGTGGCCCGCCTGATCCGCATGGACGCGGGGTTGAAGGTCGCCTGCGTCGACATGGGCGGCTGGGACACGCATGAGGGCCAGGCCGGCCGGTTCAAGAGCCTGGTCCACCAGTTGTCGGGCTCGCTGGCCACCTTCTGGAACGACCTGTCGGCCTATCACGACCGCATCACCCTGGTGACGGTCAGCGAGTTCGGCCGCCGCCTGCGCGCCAACCGCAGCGGCGGCACCGACCACGGCCATGGCTCGCTCATGATGGTGCTGGGCGGGGGCGTGGCGGGCGGCCGCCTGCTGGGCCGCTGGCCGGGCCTGCAGCCGCAGGACTTGGATGAGCGCGTGGACCTGGCCGTCACCACGGACTATCGCGACGTGCTGACCAGCGTGCTGAAGCATCGCATGGGCGTCGGCCAGGTGGACGCCGTCTTCCCCGGCTTCCGCCCAGGCGGCGGCGATCCCGAGTTGTTCAAGGTCTAAGGCGTCAGCGCGCCAGGACGTGCGCCGCCCGCTCGGCGATGGCCACGGCCTCGCCCCCGCCAAGTCCCCACGGTTCCGGTGACGCGGCGGACGGCTGGTTCAGGCACAGGACCAGGCGCGCCTGGCCCGTGCCGGCGATGGGGGGCGAACGGTGCACGACCCCCTCGCCGCATGCTTCGCCACAGCCCTTGAACAGCGCCACGGCATGGCGCGGCATCTCATACAAAGGGCCCTGGTACCGCCGTTGCCGCGCCAAGGCGCAGGCGGCATCGATGGGCGCCACCACCTGGGTGCCCGGTCCCCGATAGGTCGCGATCAGCCGCAGCCGCACGTGGTCACGGTGGAATTTCCAGCAGGCGTCACCCTCCACCACCTCCAGCCGCAGATCCACCCAGTCCCCACCCGCCACATCCAGGAAACGGCGGCTGAGATCCACGATGTCGGCGGCCAAGGCCACGGGCGCGCCGGCCCCGTCCAGCAGCGGCACCAGGACAGTGTCAACATCGCCAAGGCGCACCAGGAAACGGCCGCGGGGCAGGCGGTCCGCCGGCAGCGCGTCCAGCCAGGGGTCCAGCGCCACGCCAGGGAACCGGTCCCGCCGCCAGAGGGCGAGCCCCACGGTGGGATCCGACACACGCCCCAGCACGGCGGGATTGACGTCCTCGAGAATGCCGGCGCCAGTCATTGCCGCGTGTGCCCGGCCACCAGGTTGTCCCCCACCACATCACCGCCAACATGGGCCGCCAGGGTTGCCAGCACGTCGGCCACCCCTTCCGCCCCATAAACGGCGATCAGACGCGGCAGCAGTTCCACCAGGCCGGCGGCCAGCGCGCTGTGCGCCGGGATGCCCGCCGCCTCGCACCGCGCCAGCGCCCCTTGGAAGGTCAGCAGGGCTTCGGCGAAGCGGGGCGGCACCACGCCGGGTGGCAGGCCAAGGGCGGCGGTGAGGGTGGACATGAGGGCTATGGGCTCCATGGGATAAGGAAAGCCCGAGAAATGTAACGTTATAACATTACATTTCAAGCGGAGAATGCCGGCGCCTCATCCCCGTCGCGCTGGCGGCCACCAGCAGCAAGGCCAGAACGACCAGGCCGCCTGCCACCAGGAAGGTGACGCGCATGCCGGTGGCGACCGCCTCGGCGGGGGCGGCGGTGAGGTCCGGCACACCGGCGGCCCACGCGAACACCGCCCCCAGGGCGGAGGCGCCGGTGATCAGCCCCATGTTGCGCGACAGGTTCAGAATGCCGGAGACGAGGCCCCGCCGGTCGGCCGCGACACCCGACATCACGGCGGTGTTGTTGGCCGCCTGGAACAGGGCGTAGCCGGCGGTCAGCACCGCGATGGGCCCGATGTAGCCCGCGACGCCCATGACGGGCCCCTTCAGAATCAGGCCCGCCGACGCCATCAGCGCGACACCCGCCACCATGGCGCCCAGGCCGATGACGCTGACGTGCACCGCCCCGAGGCGGTCAACCAGGCGCCCGGCCGGCACCCCGGCCAGGGCGGACATCAGCGGCCCGGTGGACATCGCCAGCCCCACGCCGGCCGGGCTCAAGCCCAGGGCGCGGGCCAGGTAGAACGGCCCCACCACGAAGGTGGTCGCCATGACCGTCGCCACGGCGCCGCTGCCCATCAGGCCGGGCCCCACCACCGGATGGCGCAGCAGGCCCAGGCGCACCAGGGGCGACGCCACCCGGGCCTCCACCGCCAAGAACAGCCCAGCCCCCACCCCGGCACCCGCCAGCAGCGCCAGGTTCAACGGGCCCCATTGCCCCCGCCCCAGGGTCATGGCCAGGGCGTACAGCGCCAGCGTCCCACCCAGCAGCACCGTGCCCACGCCGTCGAAGCCGGGCCGTTCGCCGTGCGCGCGCGCCTCGTCCGCCAGCCCCTTGTCCACCGGCGCCCTGTCCACCGGCAGCGCCCGCCAGGCCAGCAGCAGGGCCAGACCGCCCAGCGGCAGGTTGACCAGGAAGATGGCCCGCCAGCCCCAGGCGGCGATCAGCGCGCCGCCCAGGGACGGGCCCAGCGCGGTGCCCACGGCCGACATGGTGCCCATCAAGCCCATGGCGCGGCCGATGCGATCCTTGGGTACCGTTCCGCCGACGAAGGCCAGGGCCAGCGCCGTCATGGCCGATGCGCCCAGCCCCTGCGCCGCCCGGGCGGCGACCAGGACACCCAGGCCGGGCGCCAGCCCACAGAACGCCGAGGCGCCGGTGAACAGGGCCAGGCCGGCCAGCAACAGGCGGCGGCGACCCGTCAGGTCCCCTAGCCGCCCGACGCTGACGATCAGGGTGGTCATGGCCAGCAGATAGGCCAGTACCACCCATTGCACCTGCTGGAAAGGCGCGCCCAGGGCCCGCGCCAGGGTGGGCAGCGCCACGTTGGCCACGCTGGTGCCCAGGGAAGACAACAGCACGCACAGCGACAGCGTGGCCAGAACCCACCGGGTCCCCATCGGCGCCACCGTCACTGGTTGATCCATACTCATTGAGGCCATGTCACCCTCCGCTCATTGGTTCAAGCGGACGGTAGCCGGCAGGATGACATGGCGGAACGCGCACGGATTGCAGCATATTCGTGCATGCCACGCGCTATGTCGCGTCGCGCCGCGTGTTAGGATTACATCATGGCCACCCTGCCCGATCTGAACCTGCTGATCACTCTGGACGTGCTGCTGAGCGAGGGCAGCGTGGCCAAGGCCGCACGCCGCCTGCGGCTCAGCCCCTCGGCCATGAGCCGGGCGCTGGCCCGCCTGCGGGAGGTGACGGGCGACCCGCTGCTGGTGCGGGCGGGCCGGGGCCTGGTGCCGACGCCCCATGCCCTGGACCTGCGCGAGCGGGTGGCGCCCCTGGTGCGGGAGGCGGAGGCCGTGCTGCGCCCGGCGGAGGGGCTGGATTTGGCGCGCCTCACCCGCACCTTCACCCTGCGCACGCGGGAAGGCTTCGTGGAAAGCTTCGGTGTCGCGCTCGTCACCCGGGTGGCGCGGGAGGCGCCGGGTGTGCGCCTGCGCTTCGCGCCCAAGCCGGACAAGGGCAGCACGCCGCTGCGCGACGGCGCCGTGGATCTGGAAACCGGGGTGTTGGGCGACAGCATGGGGCCGGAGGTCCGCGCCCAAGCCCTGTTCCGCGACCGTTTCGTCGGCGTGGCGCGCACGGGGCATCCCCTGGGTGAGGGCGCCCTCACCCCCGCCCGCTTCGCCGCCGCCCGCCACATCGCCGTGGCCCGCCGCGACCACGACCCGGATCGCCGTCATGCCCCGGTGGACGCGGCGCTGGAACCGCTGGGCCTGGCACGCGATGTGGCCGTCATCGTCGGCGACTTCTCCGCGGCGTTGACCCTGGCCCGCGCCACCGACCTGGTGGCGACGGTGCCGGAGCGGCATACCCTGACCTTGCGCGAGGGCCTGTTCAGCTTCGCCCTGCCGGTCGATGTGCCGGAGATCACCGTGTCGCTGCTCTGGCACCCCCGCCTGGACGCCGACCCCGCCCATCGCTGGCTGCGCGGGTGCGTGCGCCAGGTCTGCGGGGAAAATTAGACCTCCAGCCTGAATCCCACTTCCATCACCTGTTCCGGCGGCAAGTGAAAGTAATCCGACGCCCGCAGGCCTAGGCGCTGCATCAGGTGATAGGCGGTCCAGATGGGGCCGGACAGGGCGGGGTTCCGCTCGGCGCGGATCAGCCGCTCATGCGAGATGTAGTAGGTCACCTCCTCCCGGCAGAAGGCCAGGCCCAGGCGGGCCAAGCCGCGCATGACCGTGGGCACGTCGGGCTTCTGCATGAAGCCGATGCGCACCGTCACCCGCCAGAAGCCGTTGCCCACCTGCTCCACCGCCAGGCGCTCACCGGCCGGCACGCGGGGCCGCTTGGTCGGCACCAGGGTCAGCAGGATGACGTGCTCATGCAGCACGCGATTGTGGGTGACGTGGTGCACCAGCATGGGCGACACCCGGTCGGCCGTGCGGGTCACGAACACCGCCGTGCCGGGCAGGCGGTGCACCACCGTCTCCTCCACCTGGCGCATGAAGTCGGCGAAGGTGGTGCCGCCCTCGCTCAGCTTGATCTGCACGATGGCGGTGCCCTTGCGCCAGGCGACCATGAGGAAGGCGATGAAGCCGCCGATGGCCAGCGGCAGCCAGCCGCCCTCCAGCAGCTTGGTGCTGTTGGCCACCAGGAAGGCCAGGTCCACGGCGGCGAAGAAGCCCATCATCAGGTTGGTGGGGATGGCCGGCCAGTTCCACAGCTCGCGCATCACCCGGCGCAGCAGGATGGTGGTGATCAGCATGGTGGCCGACACGGCGATGCCGTAGGCGGCGGCCAACGCCTCGGAATGGCGGAAGCCCAGGACGATCATCAGGGTCGCCAGCATCAGCAGCCAGTTGACCACGCCGACGTAGATCTGGCCATAGGACTTGCGCGAGGTGGGGGAGATGGACATGCGCGGCAGCAGGCGCAGGGTGATGGCCTGCCGCGTCATGGAGAACACGCCGGAGATCAGCGCCTGACTGGCGATGACGGTGGCCATGGTGGCCAGGATGACCAGGGGCACCATCGCCCAGTCCGGCGCCAGGCGGTAGAAGGGATTGTCCACCGCCTCCGGCTTGTCCAGCAGCAAGGCGCCCTGGCCCAGGTAGTTCAGGATCAGGGCGGGGAAGACGACCACGAACCAGGCCCGGCGAATGGCGCCGGCGCCGAAGTGGCCCATGTCGGCGTACAAGGCCTCCGCCCCCGTCAGCGCCAGGAAGACGGCGCCGAACACGGCGAAGGCCACGCCCGGCGCATGCACCAGCAGGTGCTCGGCCGACAGCGGGTTGAAGGCCAGCAGGATGTCCGGCCGCTGTGCCACATGCCACAGGCCGACGGCCGCCAGCACACCGAACCACAGGGCCATGATGGGACCGAACAGGCGGCCGATGGCGCCGGTGCCCCGGTACTGGATGGCGAACAGGGCCACCAGCACCGCCACGGTCAGGGGCAGGACGAAGGCGCCCAGGTGGCTGTCGGCCACGACCAGTCCCTCCATGGCCGACAGGACGGAGATGGCGGGGGTGATGGCACCGTCGCCGAATAGCAGGGCGGCGCCGCAGATGCCCAGGAACACCACCATGGGCACCATCTCCTTGGCGCTGGGCGGATGCACCAGCGACAAGAGCGAGAGGATGCCGCCCTCGCCGTCATTGTCGGCGCGCAGCACCAGGGCCACGTACTTCACCGCCACGATCAGGATCAGCGCCCAAATGATCAGGCTGACCACCCCCAGCACATCGCCCTCGCTGGGCAGGCGGCCGTGGTGGGTGACCGCCCCCAGGGCCGTCTGCATGGCATAGAGGGGGGAGGTGCCGATGTCGCCGAAGACCACGCCCAGCGCCCCCAGCATCAGCATGCCGCGGCTGCCATGGATATGGCCGTGGCCGTGCTGCTCATGCAGGCCGTCAGGCGCGGGGGCGGCCGCGCCCCCGTCCTTCGCCATCGGTTCCGTGTTGGTCATCCGTCCGGTCCCCGCCCCAATCCCGCAATGAGTCCTGCCCAGGTGGGCCTACTGGAGATAGGCCGCCCCGCCCGACCTTCTACCGCCGGTGTGGTCGGGGCGGCAATGCGGCGAATGGGGCTTCAAAACCCGAAGCCGGATCACGGTGCCTTCTTGGCCTCAATGGGCTTTGGTCAGGGGGCAGGCGCCCTTGTCCTGGGCCTGATAGGCCTCCTCACCCGGAATGGTGCGCAGCAGCTTGTAATAGTCCCAGGGCTTCTTGCTTTCTTCCGGCTTCTTCACCTCGAACAGGTACATGTCGTGCACCATGGTGCCGTCCTGGCGCACCGTGCCCTTGGCGAACATGTCGTCCACCGGCAGCTCGCGCATCTTGGCCGCCACCGCCTTGGCGTCGGTGGTGCCGGCCGCCTTGACCGCCTTCAGGTAATGCAGGACCGAGGAATAGGTTCCGGCCTGGATCATGTTGGGCATGCGCTTCACCTTCTGGAAATAGCGCTCCGCCCACTGCCGGCTGGCGTCGTCGCGGTCCCAGTAGAACGCTTCGGTCAGCACCAGCCCCTGCGCCGTCTTCAGGCCCAGGGCATGCACGTCGCTGAGGGTGAACAGCAGGCCGGCCAGCTTCTGCCCCCCCTTGGTGATGCCGAATTCCGCCGCCTGCTTGATGGCGTTGGTGGTGTCGGTGCCGGCGTTGGCCAGGCCGATGACCTGCGCCTTGGACGCCTGGGCCTGCAACAGGAAGGAGGAGAAATCGCTGTTGTTGAAGGGCGCGTTGACCGCCCCCACCACCGACCCGCCCTTGGCGGTCACGAAGTCGGTCGTGTCCTTTTCCAGCTGGTGGCCGAAGGCGTAGTCGGCGGTGATGAAGAACCAGGACTTGCCGCCCGATTCCACCAGCGCCCCGCCCGTGCCGCGCGCCAGCGCGTAGGTGTCGTAGGCCCAGTGGAAGCCGGTGGGCGAACACGCCTCATTGGTCAGCTTGGAGGTGGCGGCCCCCACCACGATGTCGATCTTGCCCCGTTCCTTGGCCAGGTCCTGCACCGCCAGAGCGACGGAGGAGGTGGTAAGCTCGCCGATCATGTCCACGGCGTCGGCGTCGAACCACTGGCGGGCGATGGCGACACCCGTGTCCGGCTTGTTCTGGTGGTCGGCGCTGAGCAGCACGATCTTGCGCCCCAGCACGCTGCCGCCGAAATCCTCGATGGCCATCTGCGCCGCCACGACCGAGCCTCGGCCGCCGAAGTCGGCGTAGGTGCCGGACTGGTCGTTCAGGATGCCGATGCGCACCGGCTTCGCCGTGTCCGCCTCGGAAGCGGCCCGTGCCGCCCCCAGCGCCAGCAGACTGAACGCCGCGGCGCCCAGCAGCGCCCCGAGAAGCAGGGGGCCGCGCCGTGTCAGAGTTCCGCTCATCCGCTTCCTCCCGATATCGTTATGGTCGGCGCCCGACCCTGCCGATCCCGGCGCCGCTGCCCGCCACTATGCCGCATCCCGGGCGATCCGGGAATGCAACACCTTGAAATATCTTGTTGCCCTGGGCCTAATGATGGCGGGAGATCAGGATGCCGGCGTCAAGCCGGCCAGGATGCGCGACAGGGCAGGCCCGATGACCGAGCCAATGACGGACGTGATCCTGGAGACACGGGGACTGACCAAGTCCTTCCGGGGCTTCACCGCCGTGCGCGACCTGGACTTCACCGTGCGCCGGGGAACCATCCACGCCCTGATTGGCCCCAACGGCGCCGGCAAGACCACCGTGTTCAACCTGCTGACCAAGTTCCTGGCGCCGACGTCCGGCCACATCCTGCATGACGGCGCGGACATCACCGGCGCCAGCCCGGCCGCCATCGCC
This sequence comes from Nitrospirillum guanabarense, assembly GCF_034653355.1. Lineage (NCBI taxonomy): Bacteria > Pseudomonadati > Pseudomonadota > Alphaproteobacteria > Rhodospirillales > Azospirillaceae > Nitrospirillum > Nitrospirillum guanabarense. The sequence goes on along the minus strand of NZ_JAYEER010000004.1, from coordinate 254,248 downwards.
CGGCGGGGCATAGGCCGCTCCTTCCAGATCTCCGCCACCTTCCCCCACCTGTCGGCGCTGGAGAACGTGCGCGTGGCGCTGCAGCGGCGCACGCCCGGCCGTTTCCATTTCTGGCGGACGGAATCCACACTGGCCGCGCTGAACGACCAGGCATTGTCCCTGCTGGCCGAGGTCGGGCTGGAAGCGCGCGCCCAAGAACCGGCCGGCACCCTGCCCTACGGCGCCAAGAAGGCGCTGGAGATCGCCACCACGCTGGCGCTGGACCCAGCCGTCCTGCTGCTGGACGAGCCGCTGGCCGGCATGGGGCGGGAGGACGTGGACCGCACCGCCGCCCTGATCCGCCGCGCGGCGCAACGGGAAAACGGCGGACGGACGGTGGTGATGGTGGAACACAACCTGGGCGTGGTCGCCGACCTGTCGGACCGCATCACCGTACTGCAGCGGGGGGAAATCCTGGCCGAGGGCAGCTACGCCGACATCGCAGCCGACCGCGCGGTGCGCGAAGCCTACATGGGGACCGGGCATGCCTGAGACGGTGCTGTCGGTCAGCGGCCTGGACGGCCATTACGGCGACAGCCATGTGCTGCACGGCGTGGCATTCAACGTCCAGGCGGGGGAGATCGTGACCCTGGTGGGGCGCAATGGCGCGGGCAAGACCAGCACCCTGCGCGCCATCATGGGCCTGCTGCCCCGCCGTAGCGGCTCCATCGAATTGAGAGGTCGGCAGTTGATCGGCCTGCCGCCACACCGCATCGCCCGCGCCGGCATCGGCTACGTCCCCGACGACCGGGGCATCTTCGCCAGCCTGTCGGTGGCGGAGAACCTGGCCCTGCCACCGCGCGCGCAGGCGGGCGCCTTGAGCGATGGTGAGATCGACGCCCTGTTCCCCCGCATGAAGGAGCGGTGGGCCAGCCCCGGCACCAAGCTGTCGGGCGGGGAGCAGCAGATGCTGGCCATCGCCCGCGCGCTTCGCACCGGCGCCCGCCTGCTGCTGCTGGACGAACCGACGGAGGGCCTGGCCCCCGTCATCGTGCAGCGGATCGGCCAGATCATCCGCGACCTGAAGGGCCGGGGCCACACCGTGCTGCTGGTGGAGCAGAACGTGCACTTCGCCGCCACGGTGGCCGACCGCCACATCGTCATGGAGAACGGGCGGGTGGTGGACACTCTCGACAACGCCGACCTGGCGGCCGACCCCGGCCGGCTGGACCGCTTCCTGGGGGTGTGAGATGTCCGTTCAGATCCTGTCGGGACAGCTGCTGCTGGGCCTCATCAACGGCGCCTTTTACGCCCTGCTGAGCCTGGGCCTGGCCGTCATCTTCGGCGTGTTGGGCATCATCAACTTCGCCCATGGCGCCTTCTACATGGTGGGGGCCTTCGCCGCCTGGGGATTGGCCACGTATCTCGACATCGGCTATTGGCCAGCCCTGGTGCTGGTGCCCCTGGCCTTGGGCTTGGTGGGCATGGGGGTGGAGCGACTGATGCTGAAGCGGCTGGGCGGCCTGGACCCGCTGTACGGACTGCTGGCCACCTTCGGCTTGGCCCTGGTGCTGGAAGGCACCTTTCGGCAGGTCTACGGGTCCTCCGGCCAGCCCTACCCGGTGCCGGACGCGCTGCAGGGTGGGGTGAATTTGGGGTTCATGTTCCTGCCGCTCTATCGCGGCTGGGTGGTCGCGGCCTCCATCGTCGTCTGCCTCGCCACCTGGCTGGCCATCGAACGCACCGCCCTGGGCGCCCGCCTGCGCGCGGCGACGGAACGGCCGGACGTGGCCCAGGCCCTAGGCCTCAACGTGCCCCTGCTGGTCACCGTCACCTTCGGCGTGGCGGTGGCACTGGCGGCCTTCGCCGGGGTCATGGCCGCCCCCGTCTACCAGGCCAACCCCCTGATGGGCAGCAATCTGATCATCGTCGTCTTCGCCGTGGTGGTCATCGGCGGCATGGGGTCCCTGTCCGGCGCCATCCTCAGCGGCTATGGCCTGGGCTTGGCCGAAGGCCTGACCAAGGTGTTCTATCCCCCCGCCGCCAACATCGTGGTGTTCGTCATCATGGCATGCGTGCTGATGGTGCGTCCCGCCGGGCTGTTCGGGCGGGCCAGCTGATGCGCGCGCCTCCCATCGCTCTCCTGGCCCTGATCGCCCTGGCCCTGCTGGTGGCCGCCCCCTGGGTGGTCTACCCCGCCTTCCTGATGAAGGCCCTGTGCTTCGCCCTGTTCGCCGCCGCCTTCAACCTGCTGCTGGGCTACGCCGGCCTGCTGTCCTTCGGCCATGCCGCGTTCTTCGGCGGGGCGGCTTATGTCACCGCCCATGCCGCCAAGGTCTGGGGCTGGCCGCCGGAACTGGCCATCCTGGGCGGCACGCTGGCCGCCGCCGCGCTGGGCCTGGCCATGGGCGCGCTGGCCATCCGCCGGCAGGGCATCTATTTCGCCATGACCACGCTGGCGCTGGCGCAGATGCTGTTCTTCCTGTTCCTGCAAGCTCCCTTCACCGGCGGTGAGGACGGCATCCAGGGGGTACCCCAGGGCCGCCTGTTGGGCCTGGTCGACCTTGGCCAACCCACCAGCGCCTATTACGCCGTGCTGGCCGTCGCGGCCCTCGGGTACCTGGCTCTCTACCGCATCGTCCATTCGCCCTTCGGCCAGGTGCTGAAGGCGGTGCGCGACAACGAGGCGCGCGCCCGGTCGCTGGGCTATGAGGTCGACCGCTACAAGCTGGCGGCCTTCGTGCTGTCGGCGACGCTGGCGGGCCTGGCCGGCGGCACCAAGGCCCTGGTCTTCCAGATCGCCACCCTGACGGATGTGCAGTGGCAGATGTCGGGCGAGGTGGTGCTGATGACCCTGCTGGGCGGCATCGGCACCGTGGCCGGCCCAGCCGTTGGCGCCTTCCTGTCCGTGGGCCTGGAAAGCGCGCTGGCCACCAGCGGCCTGCCCGTCGCCGCCGTCATCGGCGCCGTCTTCATCGCCTGCGTCCTGGTCTTCCGCCGGGGCCTGGTGGGCGAAATCGGGGCGCGACTGAAGATCAGGCTTTGACCCCCTCCCGCAGATGTAACGCGAAGCCGGTGGCGCCGCCGCCCAATCCCTCCCGCAGTTCCATGCTGGGGATCCGGTAGTCCCCGCCGTTCTGCCGCCGATAGGGGATGGGGGCCGTCTGCTCCAAGGTGCGCAGGTGTTCCCGCAAACGCTCGGCCTCGCGCTCGAAGCCCGCCGCGTCCAGCCGATCCGCCTGGTACAGGACGAAGGGCGGCAGGACGGCGTAGCCCGGGTAGTAGAGGATGCCGTGGTGGATGGGGAACAGCAGGTCGTCGATGGGGCCATTGATGCCACGCGGGCCATAGTGCGGCGCCCAGCCGCCGGCGGTGGTGATGACCATGGCGCGCTTGCCCTGGAAGACGCCCTCGCCATAGCGGTCGCCCCAGCGACGGTCGCTATGTTCGCCCACGCCATAGGCGAATCCATAGGCAAACACGCGATCAACCCAGCCCTTCAGGATGGCCGGCATGGTGAACCACCAGAGGGGGAACTGCAGGATCAGCATGTCGGCCCAGCGCAGCTTTTCCTGTTCCGCCAGCACGTCGGCCGTCAACCGGCCGGCGGCGTAGCCGTCGCGCGACGCCAGCACCGGCACCAGGCGATCCTCAGGCTTAAGGTCAGGGAAGTCGGCGTGGTCGACCACGGCCTTCCAGCCCATGGCGTGGAGGTCGGACACCTGGACGGTGTGGCCCTGGGCCTGAAGCTCGGCGACGGCGACATCGCGCAACGCGCCATTCAACGACCGGGGATCGGGATGGGCAAAGACGAGAAGAACGTTCATGGGGTTGGTGCTCCAGATTAGCGAACCGACCCCTCAGGTAGACCTGATCCCATCCATGCGCTACAGATGGGCAATGCATAAGATCATGCCGAATTATGGATAAGTCCGGCGTCACGCTAGAGCGCATGCGCGCCTTCGTCCGCGTGGCGGAGCGGGGCAATTTGTCGGCCGTGGCGCGGGAGCTGGGGGTGGGCCAGTCCACTGTCACCCGCCAGCTGCGCGAACTGGAAGAGGCGGTGGGCGTGCCCCTCTTGAGCCGCACCACCCGGCGCGTCACCCCGACGGAGGAAGGCGCGCGCTATCACGCCCAGTGCGTCCAGATCCTGCGACTGGTGGATCAGGCGTCGGATGAGGCGCGTGGTGGCCGGCAGGGCGCGGCGGGCACCATCCGCCTATCCTGCACGGCGGCCCTGGGCGTACGCCATATCAGTCGCCTGCTGTTCGCCTTCCAGGATCGTCACCCGGACATTGGCATCGATTTGAGCCTGACGGATGAGCGTGTGGACTTGGTGCGGGAGGGCGTGGACATCGCGCTGCGCCTCGGCCCCCTGACCGACAGCACCCTGAAGCTGAAGCCCCTGGGCCGTTCACGCCGATCGCTGATGGCCTCGCCGGGCTATCTGGCGCGGCGGGGCCGGCCCACCCGGCCGCAAGACTTGGCAGGCCACGACATCGTCCGCATGTCCAACGTATCCGGCAGCGACACCCTGGTGCTGCACGGACCCGATGGCGGCCTGACCGAGGTGCCGGCGGGCGGACGCTTCCGCGTCGACCATGGCCTGGGTGCGCGCGAGGCGCTGGCGGCCGGCCGGGGCATCGGCCCCACCCACCATTGGCTGGTGGATGACCTGCTGGCCGATGGCCGGGTGGAGATCGTCCTGCCCGGCCATAGTCCGCCGCCGGTGCCCTTCAACATGCTGATCGTGCCGGAACGGGCGGGCATCGCCCGCGTCCGCCTGCTGATCGACTTCCTGGCGGACACCGTGCCGGGCATCCCGGGCATGGGGCCTTAGCGGGCGGCCTTCACCAGCTTGGTCACCGCCGGCAGGATGGCGAACTCCAACTCGGCGCCCGGTTCAACCGCCTCCGCCAGCGCCTTGTCCGCGGCGGCACGGTCGGCCAGGGGCTTGCCGGTGGCCACGGCATCAGCGGCGGCCAGCCCCGCCTCGGCCAGGCGGGTCAGCTTGGCCGCCGGACCCGTCAGTTCCGCCAGCAACGGCGTGGCCTGCCGGTAGGGGGTCAGCAGCGTCTCCGCCGTCCGCCACCGCTCCAACATGCCCCGCACCTGCGCCTGAGCGGCGGCGGCGCCGGGCTGGGCGATGAGGCGGTCCACCGCCAGGCCGAACTCCCGCGCCACGGCGCTTTCCGCCGGGACCGCGTCCACCAGGCGGTTCAGGGGCGTGGACTGCACGGCGTCCGGCCGCCGGGTGGAGCGGTTATAGTCCTTCAGCGGTTCCACCGTCTGAGCCAGGGGCCATAGGGCGCCAACGCCCGCCGGCCCCGCCACCCGGGTAAGCATGGCGTCTCTCGCCGTCACATGCCGCGAGCCGGCAAAGGCCAAGTCATCGGCCACACTGTCCAAACGCGCGTACATGGCCGGGACATCGGCCGTCATGTCCTTGGGCGACCACAGCTTTTCCGCCACCACGGCGGCACGGGGCCATAGGCGGATGTCCAGGTTCTCCGGTGACAGCCGCTCGCTCCAGGCGCAGGCCTCGCCGCCCAGGATCAGGCCCTCCAACCCCGCCGGCAGGTTTTCCGGCATGGGGTCGGCGGCGTAGTGGCGGCCGGCCGGCCAGCTCAGATCCAGATAGTAGGGGGCGGACAGGATGCCGGCATGGCCGGCCAGCGCCGCCTTCTTCAGCGATTCCGTGTCCCGCCAGGACTGCACCACCACGTCCTTGGGCATGTCACCGTCCATGATCTCATCCCAGCCGATGGCATGCTTGCCGTGGCGGGCGACGATGGCCTGCACCTTGGTGGTGAACAGGGCCTGCAAGGCGGCGGTGTCCCTCAGGCCATGGGCCTTCATATAGGCCTGGACGGCGGGGCTGGCCTTCCACTGTTCGCCGTTCACCTCATCCCCACCGATGTGGAAGTAAGGATCGGGGAACAGCGCAGTCATTCCGCCAACGAGACGATCCAGGAATTGGTATGTGCTGTCGCGCGTCGGGTCCAACGCGGGATCGAAGACGCCCCAGTGCCGCTCGACGGTGTAGGGGCCGGGCGCGCTGGCCAGTTCCGGATAACCCACCAGCCAGGCGGTGGTGTGGCCGGGCATGTCGAATTCCGGCACCACGCGGATGCCCCGGTCGGCGGCGTAGCGGATGATCTGGCGCACCTGGTCCTGGGTGTAGAAGTCGCCATCCGACCCCAACTGGTGCAGCTTGGGGAAGACCTTGCTTTCCACGCGGAAGCCCTGGTTGTCGGCGAGGTGCCAATGCAGCACGTTCAGCTTCACCGCCTGCATCAGGTCGATGGTGCGTTCCACCGAGGCGATGGGCATGAAGTGGCGCGACACATCCAACAGCAGGCCACGCCAGGGGAAACGCGGCTGGTCGTGGATGGTTACCGCCGGCACGGCCCAGCCCTGGGGGCCGTTGGCCACCAGCTGGGCGAAGGTGGCGACGCCCCGGTTGATGCCGATCGATGTCGCGGCCGTGATGCTGGCGCCGGTTGGCGTCACCGTCAGGGTGTAGGCCTCATCCTCCTGGGGCGCCGGCACGGCGGCGCTGACGCCCGTGACGGTCAGCGTCAGGGTCGCCTTCCCCTTTGCTGTCGGCGCGCCGGCCAGGAACTGCCCGGTCTTGGCGGCCAGGCGCTGGATCAGGGTGTGGGCCGCCGCGGTCAGGTGCGGGTCGGCGGGCCCCGCCAGCGCTACGGTGAAGCCGCCATCCACCAGCAACTGCCCCGTGCCCGCGCTCATGGCCGCCGGCAGGGGCATGAGCGCCGCCTGCTGGGCGTAGGCGGCGGAACCGACGCTGGCGGCCATCAGGGTGACGCCGGAGACAAGCAAGGCCTTCAATCGCATGGGTAAGTGCCCCTGAGGAAAGCGGAACCGTGGATGGGGTTGGGCCGTCAGCCCCTGGTCATGGCGTGGGTCAGGGCATCGGCCAGCGGGGCGGCGGGCCCCCCCAGCAGCAGGTGCAGGCGGCCGGCGCCGACCCGGGCCACACCGCGCAAGCCCAGGGACAGCAAGCGCCCCTCGTCCACGCCGGCGGCGTCGGCGACACCCAGCAACAGGCGGGTGGCGCGGGCCTCCACCGCCTGGACGTTGGCCGTGCCGCCCAGGGCCGCCAGCACGGCGGCGACATCGGGCAAGGGGGCCGGAGCGGCGACCGGCGCCGGTTCCTCCACCGCAACGGCGACAGCAAGCGCACCGCCCGCCGGCAGATGGGTCAAGGCCTTGCGGATCTCGCCCGCCACCTGGTCGGCCACGGGGCCCAGCACCACCTGCAAGGCGGTGGCGTTGGGGCGGACCACACCGCGGGAACCCAGGGCCGTCAGCGCCGCCTCATCCACCGCGCGGTTGTCGGCCAGCACCAGGCGCAGTCGGGTGGTGCAGGCATCCACGGTACGGATGTTGCCGGCCCCGCCCAAGGCGACGACGAAGCCGCCGCCCCGACCCTGCTCGGCCAGCGCTTGGGTGGACACGACCGCCACCGGCGCATCTTCCCGCCCCAGGGTCTTCAGGTTGAAGCGGCGGATGACGAAGGCGAAGGCGGCGTAATAGACGGCGAAGTAGGCGGCACCCACGGGCAGCAGCAGCAGGGGCCGCGTCGCCTTGCCGAAATTGACGATGTAGTCGACCAGCCCGGCGGAGAAGGTGAAGCCCAGCTTCACCCCCAGCACGTCCATCACCACCATGGCCAGGCCCGTCAGCACGGCGTGCAAGGCGTAGAGGGGCGGGGCCACGAACATGAAGGTGAACTCGATGGGCTCGGTCACGCCGGTCAGGAAGGCGGTCAGCGCCATGGACAGCAGCATTCCGCCGATGGCCGCCCGCCGTTCGGGCTTGGCCGCGCGGTACATGGCCAGGCAGGCCGCCGGCAGGCCGAACATCATGACGGGGAAATAGCCGGCCATGAAGCCGCCGGCCGTGGGGTCGCCGGCGAAGAAGCGCTTCAGATCGCCCGTGGCCCCGTGATAGTCGCCCAGGATGAACCAGGCGACGTTGTTCAGTATGTGGTGCAGGCCGGTGATGATCAGCACCCGGTTCAGCAGGCCGTAGAGGAACAGGCCGACGTCGCCGGCCGACAGCACAGCGCGGCTGAGCCCGTCCAGCCCGGCCTCAAGCACCGGCCAGCCGAAGCCGAAGACCAGCGCCAGGCCCAAGCCGGCGAAGCCCGTGGCGATGGGCACGAAGCGCCGGCCGCCGAAGAAGGACAGGAACTCCGGCAGCTTCAATTCGCTGTAGCGGTTGTAGAGGCCGCCGGCCAGCAGGCCGGACAGGATGCCGGCCGGCACGCCGATCTTGGCCACCGCCTTGATCTTGTAGCTGGTGGCGGCGGCGTCCAGCGCCGTTCCGGTGAGGCCGGCCACCACCTCGGGCGGCACGCGCACCAGGGCCTGCGCCCCCTGCGTCGCCACCAGGAAGCCCACCACACCAGCCAGGCCGGCGGCGCCGTTGTTCTCCCGCGCCAGGCCCACCGCCACGCCGATGGCGAAGACCAGGCCCAGGTTGGTGAAGATGGCCTCGCCGGCGGCGGCGATGAAGGGGATGCCCAGCAGATCGGGCTGCCCCAGACGCAGCAGCAGGCCGGCCACCGGCAACACGGCGATGGGCAGCATGAGGGCGCGGCCCAGCTGCTGTATCAGGGCGAAGCGGTCGCGCATCAGGCGGCTCCCTCGGTGATGGCGACGGCGAGACCGGCGCGGGCCAACAGGCTGCGCACGGCGGCGGCGGACTCCTGCGCCAGGGCCTCGGTGGCGAGCGCCACGCAAGCGGCCTTGTCCAGCGGGCGCAGGGCCGCCTTGATGTCCGGGATGGTGGGCGGGGTGGCCGACAGCTCCGTCACGCCCAGGCCCACAAGCAGGGGGGCGGCGGCGGGGTCGGAGGCCAGGGCGCCGCATACGCCCACCCAGCGGCCGTGCTTGGCCGCCCCCTCCGCCGTCTGGCGGATGAGGCGCAGCACGGCGGGGTGCAGGGCGTCCAGCCGGGCGGCCAGGTCAGGGTTCCCCCGGTCCATGGCCAGCACGTACTGCGTCAGGTCGTTGGTGCCGATGGACAGGAAGTCGGCCTCGGTGGCCAGCTGGTCGGCCGTCACCGCCGCCGCCGGCGTTTCCACCATGACGCCCAGCTGCACCGGCGGGGCGTGGCCCAGGGCCTCGCGCTCGTGGTCCAGCATGTCGCGCACGGCCCGCACCTCATCCAGGGTGGCGACCATGGGCACCATGATGCGGCACTGGCCCACGGGGCGGACGCGCAGGATGGCGCGCAACTGGGTGCGCAGAATCTCCGGCCGGCGCAGGCCGATGCGCACGCCGCGCAGGCCCAGGATGGGGTTCTCCTCCCGCGGCAGCGGCAGGTAGGGCAAGGGCTTGTCCCCGCCCACGTCCAGGGTGCGGATGATCAGCGGCCGGCCGGCCAAGGCCGTCGCCACCGCCTGGTATTGGGCCGCCTGCTCATCCTCATCGGGCGCCGTCTGGCGGTCCAGGAACAGGAATTCGGTGCGCAGTAGGCCGCAGCCCTCCGCCCCCTTGGCCACACCCTTCACCGCGTCGGCCACCTTGCCGACATTGGTGTAGACCTCGATGCGGGTGCCGTCGGCCATGACGCAGTCGGCGGCCGCCGCCTTCAGGTTGGCCTCGGCCAGCACCTTGCGCCGCGCGGTCTCGCGCTCCAGCTTGGCCAGGTCATCGGCTGGCGGCTGTACGTGCAGAAGGCCGCGATCGGCGTCCAGGATCAGCGGGGCGTCATCGGGGATGCGCAGCACGGCGGCCCCGCCCGCCACCAGGGCCGGCACGCCCATGGAGGCCGCCAGGATGGCCACATGACTGGTGGGACCGCCGCGCGCAGTGCAGAAGCCGGCCAAGCGGCCGCCGTCCAGGTTGCTGAGCTGGCTGGGCATCAGCTCTTCCGCCACCAGGATGGCGCCCTGCGGCAGGATTACCGGCTGCGGTTCCCGCCCGGCCAGGGCCAGCATGACCTGGCGGCGCAGGTCGATCAGGTCGGCGGCACGCTCCGCCATGCGCGGGTTGCCCAGGGCGCGCAGGGCGGCGGCGGACCGGTCGGTGGCGGCGCGCCAGGCACTCCCCGCGGCTTCGCCGCCGGCAATGGCAGCCTGCGCCTCATCCAGCAAGTCGGGGTCGTCCAGGATGGCCAGGTGCGCCTGGAAGATGTCGCGGCGCTGGGTCTGGCGCGTCTCCTCCGCGTGGGCCACGGCGGCGGCCAGGCGGGCGCGCACCCGGTCCAGGGCGGCGGCCAGGGCCTGCCGCTCGGCATCGGCGCCCAGGCCGCTGGCCGGCACCTCCACCTCCTCTTCCTGCAGGCGGAAGGCGCGGCCCAGCGCCAGGCCCGGGGCGGCGGTGACGGCGCGGATGACGGCCGTCTCGCCCGGGGCGAAGGGCGGCTGGGCCTCCAGCGCCGGCGGTTCATCGTGCGGCGGCACGGCGGCGCTGGGCAGCGAGGGCACGGGCAGCGCCTCGGCAAGGGGAACTGGTGTCTCGCCCAGGCCGGCCGAGATCGCGGCGGCCACGGCGGCCACGGCGGCGGCAGCGTCCTCCCCCTCCGCCAGCACGGTCAGGGCGTCGCCATGGCGCAGGCCCAGCGACATGGCGGCTACGGCACTCTTGGCATTGGCGCGGCGGCCTTGCGCCGCCAGGAAGACGGCGGCGGCATAAGGCTTGGCGGCGGCGGCCAACACGGCGGAGGGCCGGGCGTGCAGGCCATGCACCAGGGGCAGCACCACTGATTGTTCCGCACTCTGGGTGCGTTCCCCGGTGGCGGCACTGGCGGCACCGTCGCCCTGCACCAGCAGGGTCAGCAGCACCTCGCCCGCGCGCACCGGCACGCCGGTCCTGACCTCCACCACCGTGGCGGCCGGGCCGCCGGCGACGATCAGCGGGGTCAGCAGGCTTTTGGCTTCCCGGGCCAGCAGGTCCATGTCGAAGTCGATCAGGGCATCGCCGGCCCGCACCAGCGCGCCCTCGGCCACATGGACGGTGAAGCCCCGGCCGCCCAGGGCCACGGTCTCCAGCCCCACGTGCATCAGGATTTCCACGCCGCAGTCGGCGCGCAAGGTCACGGCGTGGCGCGCGCGGTGGACGGTCAGCACCACGCCGTCGCACGGGGCCCGCAGGGTGGCGCCCGTCGGGTCCAGCGCCAGCCCCTCCCCCATCATGCGCTGGGCGAAGACGGGATCGGGCACCTCGTCCAGCGGGGTCGCCCATCCGTCCAGCGGGGCCAGCAAGGTGAGCCGCGTCACGTTTGCCGTTCCCGGCGTCGCACCGGCTGGCGCCCCATTTCCCACCATCGAACCGCCCACGCCTCTTCCTCATTTCCCGGCACCCTGGGGCACCGTTTCGGCATTCAACCCGACTAAAGCACGCCGCCCCCGGTAGCGGGCAAGCGGCGGGACGCCTCATCCCGCGAAACCCCAACCCCGGGAAAAAGGGGCCCGGACGGACGTCCGGGCCTTTCCAAGTTCGGGGAGATCGAGAGCACAATCCAAAGAAAGTACGCCCTCACGGAAACAACCCGCCGTCCGTGACGAACCAGCCGACGGGGCACTGGCGGCGGCCGGGGATCAGGGGAACGTCCCCTGGGCCGGCCGCCACACACTCATGAACCTCAGTACTTGAAGTGGGCGCCGAAGTAGTACTGACGGCCGTTGTCGTAGATGGCACGCGGCTGGTCAGTGTTGTTGGCGTAGTACTTCATCAGCTCATCCGTGATGTTCAGGGCCGAGAAGGTCAGGCTGAGGTAGTCATTGACCGGTATGTTGACCGACGCGTCCAGGGTGCCGAAGTCATCCTGGTTTTCCAGGGTGCTGCGATCCAAGCCCACCACGAAGTGCGAGCGGAAGGTGTAGGACAGGTGGGCGCTGATCCAGTCGTTCTCGTAATAACCCGTCAGGTTGTAGGTGTGACGGGAGTTGCCGATCATCGGCGCGCCACTTTCCTCGGTGCCGTAGGCGTAGGTGTAGTTGGCCTGGACGCCGAAGCCGCCGTAGATCGGCTGCTGGATCGCCAGTTCAAAGCCGCGGTTCTTGGCCGAGGTGTTGAACGGGTGGGTCACCTGGTAGGTGTGGTTGGCCTTGTAGAAGTCGGAATAGAAGGTCTGCGGCGTGACGCCGTAGGTCACGTACGAGTTCATGTCGTTGTAGAACACGGCGAACGACAGCAGGGACTGCGGGCCGTAGTACCATTCCAGCGACGCGTCGTAGTTGGTGGACTCGATGGGCTTCAGGTCGGGGTTGCCGCCCGAGCCGGAGGAGGCCACGTCGTTCAGGCTGACCGAACCGCCCAGCGCGCTGTAGTCGGGCCGCGCCATGGTCTTGGCCACCGCCAAGTGGGCCACCACATCGTCCGTCACCTCCAGCTTCAGATTGGCGCTGGGCAGCACGTTGACGTAGTCGTGGCTGATGTTGGTCGGCACATAGGGGCCGAAGGCGGAGGTGTTGATGGCCCCCGGCGCCCCAGCGGTGGAGGCGAAGTACACCAGGCTGGTCAGGTTGGTGTCGACGAAGCGGACGCCGAAGTTGCCCGACCAGCCGGCGCCGCCGACATTGGCCATGACATAGGCGGCGCTGTCGGTCTCCGACACCTTGAACGAACCCGGCCAGTAGTAGCGTGAGGTGCCATCGGCGCCATTGATGGGATCAGCGTTGCCGATGCCGTAGGAATTGAAGAAGGCGGCGACTTGGTCGTTCGACAGGTTCCAGATGTTGCTGAGGATGGGACCACCCAGGTTGGAACCGAAGCCGGCGGGATAGGTGCCGCTGGACGAGGGCGTGGCCACGCCCCAGCCGCCGTTGGCGCAGCAGCCGCCATCGACCTTGAACTGGGTGTTGCGCTGGTGGGCGCTGACGCGCACGCCGGCCTTCACCGAGTCCCAGATGCCGGACTTGACGTCGTACTTGGCGTCCAGCTGGCCGTAATACTCCTGGTCCACGGCCGTCAGCACGTCGGTCCAGGCCCAGCCGGTGGCGTAATTGCCGTTCTGGGTGCCGGTGGGGATGCCGAAATTGACGGTGGCGGGGGCCGATAGGCCGTTCAGGGCGTAGCTGGCGGACGAGGCGGCCACCGCCTCATAGGCCGGCTCGCTGGGCGTGTCGCCCAGGCCGTAGGTGTAGCCGACCTTGCCGGTGAAGCTCAGGCGGTCGGTCGCCTGGTAGGTCACGTCGGCGTCGATGTAGGACGTCTCGGCCGAGGCGCCGGGGCGCGAGATCTGGTCGTAGACGATGGCGTTGGTCACCGACGGCGTGGTGGCCGAGGTCAGGGTGTTGTTCTTGACGGTGTAGGCGGTGGGTACCGCCTGCTGCGTCGAGAAGATGCTGGACCCCCAGTACATGAAGTTGCGGTTGGAGTTATCGGCGTCCATGTGCGAGTAGAAGCCGTTGATATCCACCGTCAGCTTGTCGGTCGGCGTGAATTCCACGTCGATGTCGCCGCCCATGCGCTTGCGCTTCTGCTGGAACAGGGCGGAACCGATCAGGGTGGGGTAATAGACGCCGTTCAGTTCCGGGTGCGCCTTGACGGCGGCGTCGGTGGCGGCGAACTGCGAATAACCCAGGACTTCCTGGCCCTCGCGCTGGACGTCGCGTTCCTCATAGAAGGCCTGCGCCAGGACGCCGAAGGTGTTGGACTTGTTCTTCCAGGACACCAGGCCGTTGAACTGCGGCGACACCTTCTCGGCCATGTCGCCGTAGACGCCCTCGATATCGGCGGCGGCGGTGAAGTTGTCCTTAAAGTCCAGCGGCTTGCGGGTGAGGATGTCGATGGAACCGGCGACGCCGCCCTCCACCAGGTCGGCCTGCTGGCTCTTGTACACCAGGGTCTTGTCGACGATTTCCGACGGCAGCAGCGAGAAGCTGACCGAACGGCCCACGGTGGAGAACTGGTCCAGCAGGAACCAGTCGCCGGTGGCCACGCCATGGCCGTTGATGGTGGTGTTGGTCAGCGAGGGGCTGGAGCCGCGGATGCTGACACGGTCGGCCTCGTCGAAGCCGCCTTCACCCGAGGCGGCGGACTGGATCATGACGCCGGGCACGCGCTGCAGGGCGTCGGCCACGTTCTTATCGGGCAGCTTGCCGATGTCTTCCGCGCTGACCACGTCGACCACGGCGGTCTTGTCGCGCTTCACGTCGATGCTGTCCTGGATCGACTTGCGGAAGCCCGTCACCACGATTTCATCAAGGCTGGAGTCCGCCGCCGGGGCGGGCGCGTCGGCCGCATAGGCCGTGGCCGACATGGCCAGCACCGCCACCACGCTGGCGGAACCGCGCAGCATCTTTCTCCCAAAACCCATCAAACCCTCCTCTGGCCCATCTTTTGTGTTTACCGGCGCGGCCGACCGTCAGACCCAACCGACGGCGCCATGCCTGGAACCAGACACCGCCAACCCCCTCTTGCCCGATTGGGGAGCCCACCGGGGCAACCCGGGGTGACCGTGCGTTCCGGCATATCAGGCATGAGAGGGGGGCGGGGGCGAAAGGCTGGTTCCGGCAGAATGTCGAAAATGACGGCAAAATCGGGGATTTTGACTGTCCGGGCCGGTGAAATCTGTAACATTACAATGTATTACTTATGGACTGGGCAGCGGATTGGGCGACGCTATATGCGCTCGGCGTGCCGCAGGTGCTGTTTCAGCCGGCCCAGGGCCTCGCGCACCCCTTCCCGCTCCGCCCCGGTGTCGGGGCAATGCCGCAGCACGAATTCCGCCGTGCGCACCACGTCGCGCCAGCGCGGATTGCGGGGCAGCGTTTCCACCAGCAGGTATTTGTCCAGCGTGCGGGTCTGCAGCGAGCTGCGATCCATGTAGACGCGCCACAGCCCGCTTTCCTCCGCCAGTTCGATCTTCCCCTTGCGCTTGGCGTGGTGCCAGAAGTCCAGCGCCAGGGTCATGACGTCGACGATGCAGCGGCGGAACTCCTCGTTGGCGTCCAGGTCGTTGGCCGGTTCCCCCTCCGGCACCGGGGCTGATGCCGACGGCGGCGCGTCCAAAGCCGGTTCCGGGGGCGGCACCACGGCGGTGATGACGGGCGGCGGCGGGATGACGGGGGACGGCACCACGACGCGCGGCGGTGCGGGCGCCTCGGCCACCATCGGCGCGCTGGGCGCGGCGCGGCGGGACTGGCGCCAGGTCCAGCCACCGGCGGCGACGCTGGCCAGGGCCAGGCCCCAGGTCCACCAGCCCAGCCAGCCCGACAGGGCCCAGCCGCTGGACAGCACCTGGAACTGCCACGGCGATCCGGGCACGCCGTACACACCATAAGGAGACAGGCCACGGGCCGACGCCGGCTGGTCCGCCGGGTGCCCGCCGGCATCGATCAGCGTGAAGCCGACGCCCTGGCGCGCCAGGGTGCCCAGGCGGCGGTCCACAGTGGCCAGCGGCAGGCGGAAGGCCACGACACCCTCCACCGAGCCATGGCGCACCACCGGCCGGGCCACCAGCATGCCTATCCCATCCGGCCCATCGCTGGCGGTGGCGCCATCCAGATCCTTGGGCGGCGTCACCACCAGCACCTGGGTGGGGTCGTCCACCTTCTGCAGCCGGGCCATGATCTCGCGGAACACCTCGCCCAGCGGGGTGTCGCGGGCGCGGGCGTCGTTCAGGTCCTGGCCGAACGCGCCGTCCTTGCGCAGGCTGTAGACCACGCGGCCCAGCCGGTCGATGAGGTAGAGGTCGTTGAAGACGGAGGAGCCGATCATGTCCACGAAGCTGGCGTGGAAGCGGTCGTGCACAGCCATATAGGGGGCGAGCGCGGAAGAGGCGCCCTGCTGCTGCGCGTCGCCCGCCGCGAAGGCGGTACGCAATAGGGCGGCGGCCCGCTCGGGATTGGGGGAAATCTGCGCGAAGGCGGAGGCGAAGCCGTAATAACGGCCCACGCTGTAACCGATGAAGCTGGTGCTGGAGAAGGCGGCGCTCTGGTCGCGCGCGGACTCATAGAGGATGCCCAAATCATGGGCCGCCATGTCGCGGGCGGTGGCCACGGCCGTGTCGGTGCGATCCATGACGGCGTACAGCGCCGTCATCAGCGACAGGCAGAGCAGCACCGCAAGCGTGACGAGGCTGGCCGGCGCCTTGATAGCCCACCTCTCAAACCCGACCACCCCGATCACCCCCTGTTTTTTGATGGGGACAGGAATACATCCAAATCCACCGACATCACTGTTTTTAAATCGGCTTTACCGGCGCACGGCTGCGAGCATACCGTCAATTTCGTCAATCCGCAAAGCGGGCCTTGATCGCCAGGCCTTGCCCGGGCTCCCCTGCCGGGGACCGCGACCGGCCCGCCGAGGCGCGGATTTCCTCGATATTCCGCCCCCCACCGCTTCCGGCGCCCCGCCCGCGCCGCGGGCCCCAGCCGCGCCCGCGCACGGCATCAGAAAAGGTGACGTCCCATGACCCCAAGCACCCGCCAACCGCCGCTCGCCGTCGTCTTCGGGGTGCCGGGGCTGGAGATGACGGCCGACCAGAAGGCCTTCTTCCGCGACGCCGACCCGCTGGGCCTGATCCTGTTCAAGCGCAACTGCGGTACACCCGATCAGCTGCGCCGCCTGTGCGGCGATTTCCGCGACGCCGTGGGCCGCGCCGACGCCCCCATCCTGATCGACCATGAGGGCGGGCAGCACCAGCGCATGGACCCGCCGGTGTGGCCGGCCTTCCCCCCGCCCGCCCGCATCGGCGCCCTGTACCGCCGCGACCGCGCGGCCGGGCTGGCGGCGGCCCGCCTGGATGGCGCGGCCATCGGCAGCCTGTTGCGCCAGCATGGCATTTCCGTCGACTGCGCCCCCCTGGCCGACGTGCCGGTGCCGGGCAGCCACCAGGTCATCGGCGACCGCGCCTTCAGCGACAAACCGGGCGAGGTGGCGGAACTGGCCGGCGCCTTCATGGCCGGCATGATCGCCGCCGGCGTCACCCCCATCATCAAGCACATCCCCGGCCACGGCCGCGCCATGGTGGACAGCCACGAGCGCCTGCCGGTGGTGGATACCGACCTGGACACCCTGGCCGACAGCGACTTCCTGCCCTTCCGCCGGCTGGCGGCCGCCGCACCTTGGGCCATGGTCGCGCACATCGTGTTCAGCGCCGTGGACCAGGCCCGCCCCGCCTCCATCTCCCCTTTGGTGGTGGAGCAGGTGATCCGCGGCCGCATCGGCTTCGACGGCGTGCTGATTTCCGACTGCATCTATATGGAGGCGCTGGCGGGGTCCCTGGCCCAACGCTGCGCCGCCGTGCTGGCCTCGGGCATCGACATCTGCCTGTCCAGCCATGGCGACGTGGATGAGTGGCGGCCCATCGCGGCTGCCGCCCGCCCCCTGACGCCCGACAGCCTGGCGCGCCTGACCCGCACGGCCGTGCCCGCCACGGGATCGCCCGGCGGCCTGATCGACGACGTGGCCGCGGCCGCCCGGGATTCTGGCGGCCCAGCTGGCGTAAACGGCGCTCTGACGAAACTGACGAGTTTGCGCCCTGGCCTGGGGCGGCCCGGGCGGCGACAGTGAAAGGCGGGACGGGGCGCCAGAGACCGATTAAAGTCCGGCGGCGCTCCAGTCCGGGAGCTTCAGTACCTTTGGGGACGGCCTTGATCCGACGTTTCGTTTCCATCACGGGTGTTGCCCTGAGCCTGGCCGCCACGGCGCTGGCGGCCCCGACAGCGACCGCGCCCATCGCGGCTCCCACTGCGGCGCCCGACAGCCAGCCAGCCCCGGCGACGCTGACGGTGCTGGCGGCCATGTCCAGCGGCTGGGTGCGCAATTTCAACCCATTCAATGAGACGAGCCGCCTGCCCAGCGTGCGCGAGTTCATCTATGAGCCGCTGGTGGTCTTCAATTCCATGTACGGCGGCCGGCCGGAATACCGCCTGGCCACGGACTACGCCTTCTCCCCCGACCTGTTGAAGCTGACCTTCAAGCTGCGCGAGGGGGTGCAATGGTCGGACGGCCAGCCCTTCACCGCCGCCGATGTCGCCTACACCTTCGACCTGCTGCGCCGGTTCCGCGCGCTGGACACGCTGGACATGGGCAACCGCGTCGCGGCGGTGGAGGCGGTCGACGCCCACACCGTGGTCTTCACCCTGAAGAAGGTGAACACCAGCATCGTGTTCGAGATCGTGCGCGTGCCGGTGGTGCCCCGCCATGTCTGGTCCAAGGTCGCGGACCCGGTGACCTTCACCAACGACACGCCCGTGGGCACCGGCCCCATGACGGAGGTGAAGCGCTTCACCCCGCAGGTCTACGTCCAGTGCCGCAATCCCAACTACTGGGACGCCGCCGACCTGAAGGTCGACTGCATGAGCTTTCCCCAGGTGCGCAACAACGAGCAGCTGCTGACCGCCGCCGCCGAGGGGCGGCTGGACTGGTTCGGCGCCTTCCTGCCGGATATCGAGCGCACCTATGTGGCGGCCGATCCCAAGCATCACCGCTATTGGTTCCCGCCGGGCGGCACGGTCGCCATCGACATCAACCTGAACAGCCCCAGCCGGGGCAACCGCGCCGCCTTCCGCAACGTCAATTTCCGCCGCGCCGTCAGCATGGCGGTGGACCGGCGCGCCATCGTGGACATCGCCGGCTACGGCTATCCCGAGGTCAACGAGTATGCCAGCGGCATCGGCCGCACTTACCAGGACTGGGTGAACCCGGAAGCCGAGCGCCAGTACGGCCGCTACGCCCATTTCGACAAGAACGGCGCCCAGGCCCTGCTGGCCGAGAGCGGCTTCCGCGACGTCAACGGCGACGGCTATATCGACAATGCCGACGGCAGCCCCATCGCCTTCGACATCCTGGTGCCCACCGGCTGGACCGACTGGGTCAATTCCACCCAGCTGGTGGCGGAAAGCCTGAACGCCTTGGGCCTGAATGTGCGCGTCTCCACCGTCGAGCCCGCGTCCTGGGCGCAGAAGCTGATCAGCGGCGACTACGACATGGCCATCAACGGCCTGTTCCCGGGGGAGACGCCCTACCGCAGCTTCGACACCGGCTTCCATTCCCGCTACAGCGGCAAGACGCGCTTCGCCCCCACCCGTTTCACCGACCCGGACCTGGACAGCGCGCTGGACGCCTTCGTGGCCACCATCGACCCGACGGAGCAGCGCCGCGCCATGGACAAGGTGCAGATGATCGTGGCGGCCAACAGCCCCTACGTGCCGCTGTTCAGCAACCCCACCTGGTACGAATACAACACCCGCCGCTTCAAGGGCTGGTTCAACGCCGACAACCCGGTGGCCCGGCCCGACGTCTTCGACGGCACGCCCGAACGCCTGCTGCACCTGCTGGCGCTGGAACCGGCGAAGGGCCAGGCGGCGGCGTCATCCCAGCCCACCCCCTCCGCCGGCGGGTGATACCGCCGCCCCTCGGACACTTCCCTCAGACACTCTGGGCCAAGGCTGATATCCCATGTCCTTCCTGCTTCGCCGGGCCGGGTTCTACGTCGTCGCCTTCGTCGTGGCCGCGATCTTCAACTTCCTGCTGCCGCGGCTCATGCCCGGCAACCCGGTCGACATCATGTTCGCCCAGGCGGGCACCGTACTGCCGCCGGAAAGCCTGGAAGCGCTGAAGGCCACCTTCGGTTTCGTCGACGGGCCCTGGCCGGTGCAGTTCGGCCGCTATCTCGCTAGCGTCTTCACCTTCGACCTGGGCCTGTCGGTGCGCTTCCACCCGCTGACGGTCAACGCCGTGCTGATGCAGGCCCTGCCCTGGACCCTGCTGCTGGTCCTGACCTCCTCCCTCATCGCCTTCCTGCTGGGCTCGGCCCTGGGCATCCGCGCCGCCTGGCGGCGGGGCGGGGCGTTCGACAGCTTCGGCGCGCCGGCCGCCCTGATGATCCAGGCGGTGCCGCCGCTGGTGACCTCGCTGGTCGCGCTGTTCGTGCTGAGCATCCGGCTGAAGTGGCTGCCCACCGGCTACGCCTGGGCGCCGGAGCTGGACCCCGGCTTCACCCCGGCCTTCATCGGCAGCGTGCTGGTGCACGCGGCCCTGCCCATCCTGACCCTGGTGGTGGCCCAGATCGGCGGCTACCTGGTCACCATGCGCAACAGCATGATCAACCTGCTGGGCGAGGACTACATCACCCTGGCCACGGCCAAGGGCCTGTCGGACGGACGCGTGCGCTACGCCTATGCCGCGCGCAACGCCCTGCTGCCCACCGTCACCAGTTTCGCCATGACCCTGGGCGCCACCTTCGGCGGGGCGCTGATCACCGAAATCGTCTTCAACTATCCGGGCCTGGGCTACACCCTGTACCAGGGCATCACCGCCCGCGACTATCCCCTGATCCAGGGCCAGCTCATGCTCATGACGCTGGCCATGCTGACGGCGAACTTCGCGGCGGACCTGCTGTGCCTGGCCCTGGATCCCCGCCTGCGGAGGGCCTGAGCGCCATGCGCGCCTTCTTCACCTCGCTCCTCGCCAACCGCAAGGCCAGCATCGGCGCCGGCATCGTGGCGTTCTTCCTGGCGCTGGCGGTGTTCGGACCCCTGGTGGCGCCCGCCGGGCCCAACCAGCGCGTTGGCCGCTCGCATGAGGCGCCCAGCGCCGCCCACCTCATGGGCACCACGCGCATGGGCCGCGATGTGCTGGCTCAGACCATCCACGGCACCCGCACCTCCCTATTGGTGGGCCTGTCGGCCGGCCTGATGATCACCGCCATCGGCACCGCCGTGGGGGTGACCGCCGGCTACATCGGCGGCCGGTTGGATGAGGCCTTGAACCTGATCACCAACGTGGTGCTGGTCATCCCCAACCTGCCGCTGATGCTGGTGCTGGCGGCCTTCATCGGCGCGGCCAGCCCCGCCACCATCGCGCTGATCATCGCCGGCACCGCCTGGGGCTGGGGTGCGCGCGTCACCCGTGCCCAGACGCAGAGCCTGCGCAGCCGCGACTACATCCACGCCGCCGAGCTGCTGGGTGAGCCCACCTGGCGCATCCTGGCCTGCGAGCTGCTGCCCAACCTGGTCTCCATCCTCGGCTTCAACTTCATCGGCAGCGTGCTGTACGCCGTGGTGACGGAGGCGACCCTGGAGTTCCTGGGGCTCGGCGACGCGCTCAAGGTCTCCTGGGGCACCATGCTGTACAACGCCCAGACCACGTCGGCCCTGCAGGTGGGCGCGTGGTGGGAAGTGGCCTGCCCCTGCCTGGCCCTGGTGCTGTTCGGCAGCGGCCTGTCGCTGATCAACTTCGCCATGGATGAGGTGGCCAACCCCCGTCTGCGCACCCTGCGCCTGAAGCTGAAGCGGGTGGCGGCATGAATGCCCCGCTTCTCCCCGCACCCCTGCTACAGGTGCGCGGCCTGACGGTCGATTACGCGACACCGCAAGGCGCCACCCGTGCCGTGGACGGCGTGTCCTTCGACCTGGGCGCCGGGGAGGTCATGGGCCTGGCGGGCGAGTCCGGATCGGGCAAGAGCACGCTCGCCTTCGCCATCGCCCGCCTGCACCGCCCGCCAGCCCACATCACCGGCGGCAGCGTCACCCTGGCCGGCACCGACGTCCTGGCCCTGGGCCCCAAGGAGCTGCGGCAGTGGCGCTGGCGCGAGGTCAGCGTCGTGCTGCAGAGCGCCATGAACGCCCTGAACCCGGTGCTGCGCCTATCCGACCAGTTCGGCGACATGTTCCGCGCCCACGGCATCACCGACAGGGCCGAGGTGGCGGAGCGCAGCGCCGGCCTGCTGCGCCTGGTCGGCATCTCCCCCGACCGGCTGCGCGACCATCCCCACCAGTTCTCCGGCGGCATGCGCCAGCGCCTGGTGATCGCCCTGGCCCTGGCCCTGAAGCCCAAGCTGGTCATCATGGATGAGCCGACGACCGCCCTGGACGTGGTGGTGCAGCGGGAAATCCTGGAACAGGTGGCCGACCTGCGCCGTCGCCTGGGCTTCTCCGTCCTGTTCATCACCCATGACCTGGCGCTGATGAGCCAGTTCTGCGACCGGGTGGGCGTGGTGCTGCAGGGTCGGTTGGTGGAACTGACCACGCCCGCCGCCATCGCGGCCGGAGAAGGGAAAGAGGGTGCGAACCATCCCTACACCCGCCGCCTGTGGGACAGCATTCCGCCGCTGCACCCGGCCCAACCCGTCCGCGCCCAGCCCGACCTGGTGATGCCATGACCACGCCCGTGCTTCAGACCGAAAAGCTTTCCATGGTTTTCGCCAACGGGACCAAGGCCTTGGATGCCGTGGATCTGACCTTGCACCCTGGCCGCGCCCTGGCCCTGGTGGGCGAGTCCGGATCGGGCAAGAGCACCTGCGCCAAGCTGCTGACCCATATGATGCGGCCGACCTCCGGCCGCATCCTGTTCCAGGGCCGGGACGTGACGGGCCTGTCCGGTCGGCGGGATCTGCTGGCCTATCGCCGTATCGTGCAGATGGTGTTCCAGGACCCCTTCGCCGCCCTGAACCCCGCCCACACCGTGGCCCACCATCTGGCGCGTCCCCTGGCCTTGCACCGGCCGGACCTGGACCGCCGGGCGCGGGGGGAGGAGGCGCGCGCCCTGCTGACCCAGGTGGAGCTGGATGCCAACGCCGTGCTGCACCGCTTCCCGCACGAGCTGTCGGGCGGCCAGCGCCAACGGGTGAACCTGGCCCGCGCCCTGGCGGTGAACCCCGCCGTCATCATCGCGGATGAGCCCACCAGCATGCTGGACGTCTCCATCCGCCTCAGCGTGCTGGACACGCTGCAGCGCCTGAAGGCCGAACGGGGCATCGCCCTGCTATACATCACCCATGACATCGCCACCGCCCGCTATGTGGCGGAGGAGACGGCGGTGCTGTTCCGGGGCCGCATCGTGGAATCCGGCCCCACCGCCGCCGTGATCGATGGACCCCGGCATCCCTACACCCGCCTGCTGCTGTCGGCCGTGCCTGATGCCGGCCGGCCGTTCGACACGGGAGGATCGCTGATCAGCCGCGCCGACGCCGTGCGGCGCCTGAGCGAAGGGCCGGGAAACCTGGTTTACGTGGGTCCGGGGCACCAGGCCCGGACTGTGGATGAAAGGGTTGCCGCATGAGTGCCGGGGCCATCCTGACGCAATCCGGCGGCGGCTGCGACTGGCCCCTTTCGGCAGCGCCATCCCGATGTGGTCTTTTCCTGGCCTTATACAGCCGAGTCTCGCGGCTCGACGAATGGCCATCGGGACGATCTGCGTTAGTGCATTGTTTCTTATGATATCAGTACGCCATTTTCGACGGTTTCAGCGTTATTTTGCGGATGAGATCAGGCAGCGGAACGTGAATATCGAAAGCTCGACCTTCTGATCTGGTCCACATCTGGTATCATACCATCACCGAACGAACGGGTCTGGGCATGGGCGACTTTCTCTACATGGGCGTGGATGGCGGCGGCACCGGTTGCCGCGCACGGCTGACCAATGCCGCCGGCGACCGGCTGGGCGAGGGCCGGGGCGGCCCCGCCAACATCCGGTTGGGCCTGGACGTCAGCTGGGCCGCCATCCTGGCCGCGTGCGACCAGGCGCTGGCCCAGGCCGGCCTGGACCGTGATGCCCTGTCCCGCACCCACGTCGGCCTGGGCCTGGCCGGCATCTGCCGGGCGGAGGATGAGCGCGCGGTGGAGGCCGGCGCGCCCGCCCGCTTCGCCAGCGTGACCGCCCGCAACGACGCCCACACCGCCTGCCTGGGCGCCTTCGACGGAGCCGACGGCGCCATCCTGATCGCCGGCACCGGCAGCATCGGCTACGCCCTGGTGGGCGGCATCGGCCGGCCGGTGGGCGGCTGGGGTTTCGAGGTGTCGGATGAGGGCAGCGGCGCCCATCTGGGGCGGGAGGCGGCGCGGGCGGCCCTGCGCGGCCATGACGGCCTGGGGCCGCATACCCCCTTCACCCTGCATGTGCTGACCCGCCTGGGGGGCGATCCCGCCGCGGTGGTGGCCTGGGCCGGCGCGGCCAAGCCCGGCGACTATGGCACGCTCGCGCCCCTGACCCTGGATTTCGCCGCCGCCGGCGACCCCGTGGCCACCCAGCTGGTGGAAACCGCCGCCGGCCAGTTGACCGCCCACGTCCGCCGCCTGGTGGAGCTGGGCGCCCCCAAGGTCTGCCTGATGGGCGGCCTGGCCCCGGTGATCGAGCCGTGGCTGGCCCCCTGGGCGCGGCGCCTACTGGTGCCGGCGCGGGGCGACGCCCTGGACGGCGGTCTGCACCTGGCTCGTGCCGCCGCCGGCCTGCCGTTGGCCGAGCGCGCCGCATGACCGCTTACACCCTTATCGCGACACAGGACCCATCATGACCGCCGCCCAAATCACGCCCCTGATGGCCATCGAGGCCGCCGAGTCCGGAACCGCCAGCGCCCGCCAGATCGAGCGCGCCACCCCCCTGTTCCGCGACCTGGGCGCCCGCCTGCGCGCGCTGAAGCCCAAGGTGGTCATCACCTGCGCCCGGGGCAGCAGCGACCACGCCGCCGCCTACGGCAAGTACCTGATCGAAACGCGGGTGGGCGTGCCGGTCGCCTCCGTCGGGCCGTCCGTCGTCTCCCTCTACAACGCGCCGCTGCAGATGGAGGGCGCGCTGTTCGTGGCGGTGTCCCAGTCCGGCCGCAGCCCCGACCTGCTGCGCCTGGCGGAGGCGGCCAAGGCCGGCGGCGCGCTGGTGGTGGGCTTCGTCAATGACGAGACCTCCCCCCTGGCCGAGCTGGCCGACGTCTTCATCCCGCTGTGCGCCGGGCCGGAGAAGAGTGTCGCCGCCACCAAATCCTACCTGACCGCCTGCGTCGCCTTCCTGCAACTGGTGGCCCATTGGCGGGAGGATGCTGGCCTGCTCGACACCGTGGCCAAGGTCCCCGGCTGGCTGGACGCCGCCGTGGCCCTGGACTGGTATCCGGCCTTGCGCCGGCTGGAGCTGGCCACGGGCCTCTACGTCCTGGGCCGGGGCATCGGCAGCGGCGCGGCGGCGGAGATCGCCCTGAAGTGCAAGGAGACCTCGCGCCTGCATGCCGAGGCCTTCAGCGCGGCGGAGGTGGTGCATGGCCCCTTCGCCCTGGTGGGTCCCGGCTTCCCCATCCTGGCGCTGACCCAGGATGACGTGACGGCGGAGGTGACGCGCGGCACCCTGGCCAAGGCGGCGGGCCTGGGCGCGCCCATCCTGGCCACGGAGACCGGCATCGACGGTGTGGAGGCCCTGCCCGTGGTGGCGGGCCTGCCGGCCGAGGTCGGCCCCTTGGCGGCGGTCGCCAGCTTCTATATGGCCATCCACAAGGTGGCGCGGGCCCGGGGCCTGGACCCTGACGTGCCGCCCAACCTGCGCAAGGTGACGGAGACGGTGTGATGCGGACTTTCTTCCACGGGTGCCCGGTTTTCACCGGCGATCAGACACTGGAGGGCATTGGCGTCCTGGTGGAGGACGGCCGCGTGCTGGACCTGCTGCCCCAGGTGCCGGCATCCGTGGAAGAGGTGGCGCTGGAGCCCGACAGCCTGCTGGCGCCCGGCTTCGTCGATACCCAGGTCAACGGCGGCGGCGGCGTGCTGTTCAACGAGACGCCCACGGCGGAGGCGGCCCTGGCCATCGCCGCCGCGCACCGCCGCTTCGGCACCACGTCGCTGCTGCCCACCTTCATCACGGATGCCGCCGGCAAGTGGCGGCTGGCGGTCGACGCGGCGGCGGAAGCGGCGCAGGTGCCCGGCGGCGGCGTGGTCGGCATCCATCTGGAAGGCCCCTTCCTGAACATGGAACGCCGAGGGGTGCATGAAGCCGCCTACGTCCGTGCCCCGACGGAGGAAGATATCGATTTCCTGCTGGGCCTGCCCGCGCGCTTCCCCGGCGGCCGCGTCCTGTTGACCCTGGCGCCTGAAGTGGTCGACGACGGGACCCTGGCCCAGTTGGCGGAAGCCGGCCTCATCCTGGCGGGCGGCCACTCCGCAGCCACCTATGCCCGCACCGACAGCGCCCTGGACCACGGCCTGACCGGCTTCACCCACCTGTTCAACGCCATGCCACCCCTGATGAACCGGGAACCGGGCATCGCCGGCGCCGCCCTGTCCAGCCCGCGCGGCTGGTGCGGCATCATCGCCGACGGCGTGCACGTCCACGGCGCGGTGCTGCGCCTGGCCCTGGTGGCCAAGGGGCCCGACCGGCTGTTTCTGGTGACCGACGCCATGCCGCCCACCGGCACCGACGTCGACAGCTTCGAGCTTTACGGCCACACCATCTATCGCCGCGACGGCCGGCTGGTGACGGTGGACGGCGTACTGGCCGGGGCGGACATCGACATGGCGGCGGCGGTGCGGGGGGCGGTGGCCCTGATGGGCGTGTCGCCGGAAACGGCGCTGGCCATGGCGGCGCGCGTGCCGGCCGCGTTCCTGGGCCTGGACGATTTGGGCCGCATCGCCCCGGGCGGACGGGCGGACTTCGTGGAGCTGTCGCAAGCCCTGACCGTGCGGCGGGTATGGAGCGCCGGCACGGAGCGGTAAGGCGCAAAGCGGCGAACAAGGGTCAAGAACGGGAGAGGGCGATGAAACGGAATCACAGCGCGGAGGAGATCGCGCAGTGCCTGGCCAAGGCCGACGGCCTGCTGGAGGAGGGTGTGAAGGTGGTGGACGTGGCGCGCATCCTGGGCGTCAGCCGCATGACCTATTATCGCTGGCGTCGCGACCAGGCCGGCACGCCCGCCGACGCCGACCTGCGCCGCCGCCTGATGCGGCTGGAGGAGGAGAACGCCGCCCTGCGTCGCCAATTGGCGCAACTGACCGCCGGCGGTACCGATGCCCAATCGGTGGGCGGTTTCTCCTTCGCCTAAAACACGGGCAAATCCCCCTCCCCACACCGGTGTTTCCTGGGCATACTGGTCCGGAAAACGACATGGGGGCACGGGGCATGGCGGCGGATGGGGCTGGGCTGAACAAGAGCCTGGGCGGGTGGCATCTCTGGGGCATCGCCGTCGGGCTGGTGATCTCGGGCGAGTATTTCGGGTGGAGCTACGGCTGGGCCCAGGCAGGAACGCTGGGTTTCCTGGCCACCACCATCCTGGTGGCGGTGATGTACACCGCCTTCATCTTCAGCTTCACCGAGCTGACCACCGCCATTCCGCATGCCGGCGGCCCCTTGGCCTACAGCCATCGCGCCTTCGGGCCCCTGGGCGGATTCATCGCCGGTTACGCCACCCTGATCGAGTTCGTGTTCGCCCCGCCGGCCATCGCGCTCGCCATCGGCGCCTATCTCAACGTCCAATTCCCGGGCCTGAGCCCCAAGCTGGCCGCCGTCGGCGCCTATGGCGTCTTCGCCGCGCTGAACATCGCCGGCGTCACCATCGCCGCCACTTTCGAGCTGTGCGTGACGCTGCTGGCCATCGCCGAACTGCTGGTGTTCATGGGCGTTGTGTCGCCGGGCTTCACCTGGGGCAACTTCGCCGCCCACGGCTGGTCGGGCGAGGCGGGACCGCTGTCGGGCGCCGCCCTGGGCGGCGTTTTCGCCGCCATCCCCTTCGCCATCTGGTTCTTCCTGGCCATCGAAGGGGCGGCCATGGCGGCGGAAGAGGCGAAGGACCCCGCCCGCACCATCCCCCGCGCCTACATCGCCGGCATCCTGACGCTTGTCGCCCTGGCCTTCGGCACCATGGTGCTGGCGGGCGGGGTGGGCGACTGGCGGGACCTGGCCAACATCAACGACCCCCTGCCCCAGGCCATGAAGGCGGTGGTGGGGGCGGACAGCGGCTGGCTGCGCATGCTGGTGTGGATCGGCCTGTTCGGTCTGGTGGCCAGCTTCCATGGCATCATCATGGGCTATTCCCGACAGATCTTCGCCCTGGCCCGGGCGGGCTTCCTGCCGGCGGGTTTGAGCCGCCTGCACCCCACGCGGCGCACGCCGCATTGGGCCATCCTGGCGGGCGCCGCCGTGGGCATCGCCGCCATCTTTTCCGACGAGGTGCTGGCCTTCGGCGGCCAGCCGCTGACGGCCAACATCGTCACCCTGTCGGTGTTCGGCGCCATCGTCATGTACATCGTCAGCATGGCCAGCCTGTTCCGCCTGCGCCGCGCGGCGCCGGACATGGCCCGCCCCTTCCGCGCGCCGGGATATCCGCTGGTGCCGGCCGTGGCGCTGGGCCTGGCCTGCCTGTGCCTGGCCGCGCTGATCTACTACAACCTGTTGCTGTTCGGGGTCTTCGTGGCCCTGCTGGCCCTGGGCTGGCTGTACTGCCGCCTGACCGTCTTGCGCCGCCCGGCGGGCGGGGTGCTGCCGGAGGCGGGACTGTAGGAAGGCGAACGGCCCGGGCGAAGGCGTCCGGGCCGCTTCCTCTCGCCAGATGGCACGCTGACGACGGTCAGCGCGCCAGCATGCTGTTGGTGATGCCCGGGGTAGGCACCTCCAGGTCCGGGCGGCCCAGGCGACCCGCCATCTCGGCGCGCACCACCTTCAGCCGTTCCAGATATTCCTCGGCTTCGTCGCCGGCGGTGTCGGTCAGGATCAGGCTGTCGCTGCTCCACCGTTCGATCAGGGGATCCAGGTCGGCGATGCGCTCCTGCAGGATGCGGGCGTACGCGGCGCTCTGGTTCGTGCTCATGGCTTTCCTCCTGCTATGATGCGTCCCCCCAAGCCTTTCAAACGCCGGGAAGATCGGCAACGGGGCAATGGTTCAAGGCCCCTACGCCGAAAGCCCGTAACGGCCGCCCCCTCTATGCGGTCCGACTAGGTGCGGCCGTCTATGCCCGGCGTCGTACCGCGGTGGAGGGCCGCCGCCCCTCCCGGCGAACCGGCCAGCCGTGTGATCACGGAAGATCTCATCATCATGTGAAGTAATATACAATGAGATCGATACAGTACTCGTTGGGCGATTAACGATGAGTTCGGACAACAAACAGCAACACAGAGCTTATGAGGACCTGGCGGCGCTGGGCATAGGCACCTTGCTCGTCTCACTGGGAACGGTGCTGTACGCCAAGGCGACGCTGCTCGTGGGCAGTATCGCCGGCCTGGCCCTGCTGCTGCACTATGTGACGGGCCAGGGCTTCTGGATATTCTTCTTCGTGTTGAACCTGCCCTTCTACGTGCTGGCTTGGCGGCGCATGGGCTGGCGTTTCGCGGCGCGCACCTTCGCCGCCGTGTGCCTGGTGACGGTGGAAACGCGGCTGACGCCCGGCTGGGTGGACTTCGCCGTGCTGAACCCGGTCTACGCGGCGCTGGCCGGCGGTGGGCTGATCGGCACGGGCCTGCTGATCCTGTTCCGCCACCGCATCGGCTTGGGTGGCATCAACATCCTGGCGCTGTACCTGCAGGAACGCTTCGGCATCCGCGCCGGCTATGTCCAGCTGGGTCTGGACGCGGCCATCCTGGCGGCCGCCTGCTTCGTGCTGACACCGGGGCGCCTGACGCTATCGGTCGCGGGGGCGGTCATCGCCAACATGATCGTGGCCATGAACCACCGCGCCGACCGCTACCTGGGCCTGACCGCCGATCCGGCGCGCTGACATCGGGATCTGGGGGAAAACGGGGCGGGGGAAAACAGGGCGCAAAACCACCCCGTCCCCACGTCCGCGCCCAGGGACCAGCCCCAGGGCGGAGCGCGGGGAGAAGGGGAGCCAGGAGAGCGCCGCTAACGGACCGTCATGCCGTCGGCGACCGGGGGGGCCGTGCGCCCATCCAGATCGGGCCGCGCCATGCGGCTGACCAGTTCGGCCCGCAGATCCTTCAGGCGATCCACGAATTCCTCGGCCTCGTCATGGGCGGCACCGGTCAGCAGGAAATGCCCGCTGGTCCAGCGGTCGATGAGGGGGTCGAGATCCGCGATGTGCTCCCTCAGGACGAGGGAATAGGTGCTGTACTGGGTCATGGGACACCTCCACCTTGGTACTCCCATGAAAGTCCCGACCGGACGCCTTCGCAACTGTTCTCTCGTATTGGTCCACCTATTTGACGCACATTAAGTAATTGGGCCGAATATTATCTGATAAAGCAGATGCTTCGCCGAACCACGGCATCGGCCCGGGGGCGCCACCGCGCCGGCTCAACCGGTCTTCAGGTAGGAAGGCCCCGTGGGATCAGTGGCCGACCGCCTGGTTCACCACCCAGGCCAGGCGTACACCGGCCATTTCCAGGCGCATGCGGACCAGCGGCCAGGCGGCGGTCTCGTAACCTTGGGCCAGGCGCTCGACCCCATCGGATTCCGGCGACCGCAGCAGGCCGTAGACCACGTCGCGCGCCAGGCCGTGGCTTTCCTCGCCCCAGGCCTGCACCGCCTTGTCCAGGCCGGCGCCCTTGAACGGGGGCTTGGTGGACCGCGCCTTGGGCGTCCAGGCCTTGACGTCATAGGCGGTGATGGCCGGTTCCAGCGTGGTGGCGGCCACCTTGGCCTTGGCCAGGTCGATGGAATAATCCTTGTTCACCGACAGGCCCAACTCACGGTCGATGATGGACCCGTCCCACACCGAATGCAGGTTCAGGTGGCCGTTCCGGTCGTCGTCGAAGTAGCGGACCTTGACGTCGTTGCCGCCCTTGTCATGGTCGCGCTCGGCGGCGTGCAGCGGCTGGTGCAGGTCGCCCACCAGGTGCACCACCCACTTCAGCGCCGCCAGGCGCGCCTCGGGCGCGGCCTTGGTGTCGGCCAGGATGCGGGCCTGCTCCGGCAGGCGGGCGATGACGCAGTTCTCACCGGCGCAGTCGCGCGCCGGATCATAGGCCGGCTGATCGGTGGGCACGTCGACATAATGCCAGGGCAACGTGTCGGGCAAACCGCCCTTGTCCTTGGGCAAATGGCCCACGGTGTCCGGCCAGCTCGCCACCTCATCCAGGGTGTGGTGACCTTCCAGCGACAGCAGCTGATCCACCGCCGCCTTGGCCTTGGGCGTCAGCCGGTCCTGCGCGATGTCGCCGACGATGGCGTGCCCGTTGGGGCCCCAGGCCAGCGCCGGGCCGGCGGCGAGGGCGGCGGTGGAAATGAAAGCGGCGGCGGCGAGGCGGCGGAAGGCGGTCATGGACGGTCCCGATCTGGAGAAGGCCGCCAAATTAACCGCTTAACGTTGCGCTGTCATGTCGGGCGCGACGTTGGCGCGCGCTGGGCATGGTCGCGAAAAATGGCCCGCGAGGGGCCATCTTTGACAGTCGGCGATTTCAAGGGATTGAGTGGTGCCCCCGGTCGGACTCGAACCAACACGACCTTGCGGCCAACAGATTTTGAGTTTGCCGCCACATAGGTTATGTCCTTGTAAAATATAAGATTTCCTCCGAGCGCCAAGGCGCTGTGTAAGAATATGTGTAAGTCCTTCGGCAAAAATGTGCAAGCGAAACCGCCAGATGGAAAGCATCCGCTTTTGGACGTTAAACTGCGTGATTTGCGGGGATTCCAACTGGCATAACGGCCCCTAAGCGCCGCCATGTGAACGATACGGTATCAAAATAGACCCGGGCCAAATGTCACGACTGTCCCAGCCGATATCGAGTAGGGGCCACTCATGGCGGTGGCTCTATATGGAAGTGAATACACTTGATCGTTGCATAAATATCGACGCCCGCTATAATTGCAGCCCCGTTATTATCCGGCCCCGAATCATATGCTTGACCTCTTTGATACCTTGCTTACAAAACCACAAAGAGAAAAAGCGGGAAGCCTCGCTCAGGATCGCTTCGACTTTCAGACCTGTTGGGGCATTCATCATCTAATTGAATTGCATGAAAAAGGTAATGACTACGCTATCGGATTCGAATTCCATGACGACATTTTTGTGGTCCGGTATGAGAAAGATCAGCCAAAGATTAGTTTTTATCAGATAAAGACAAAATCTTTAGGTTCATGGGACATCAAGGAAATAATAAAGCAACCAAAATCCAAAAAGTCAGTCGCTCGGTCGATTGCTGGCAAGCTTTTTGATAATAAGGAGAAATTTCCGGACGTTACAGAGCATCTCGGATTTGTCAGCAATGCTCCCGCTTCATTCATAAAGGTAGCATATCCCTGTCGGTTCTCGCAGGGAGATCAAGCTGCATTCAAAGCTTTAATCGCCGCCCTCAAAATCGAGTTCCCCTCCGCAGTTGCCGATCAAGATGGCGAGCTTTTTCACTTTCATAAGACGGCCATGCCACTTGAGGCTTACGAGACTCATCTGAGAGGGAAGATATCGGAATTTATCATCAAGACGTGCAACGTTGATGCTGGCCACGATGCTTTTCGGCTTGCGCTACTTGATCAATGCAGAAGCCGTTCCAAACATATGCGAGATGTTAAATCCGTTCCGGAATTGCTGGCTGCGAAGTTCATTCGACGGAGCGACCTCGAAGGATGGATTAAGAGTTTTGAAGAGGCTCATAAACGTCGCCCATCGTGGGATCAAGCTCAACACCACCTTGAGCCGATCTCCGCAGCAGATTTACGTGGCATCCGTCAACAATGGGAAAAATATGAAGCAGATCGCTTTAACGTCACAAACATAGTCCTGCATCATATGCGTTCATCTATTAGATTGGAAATAGATAAATATCTTGATCAGAATCCTCACTCGCCGGTGAAAGACTGCATATTTAACGTCGCCGATACTATCGCAGAGGTTTACGAAACTGAGCACAAATTATATTCAATTAACTACATTCGAGCCGCGACGCTACATGAGTATCAATCATCATGAGACGGGAAGAGAGCTATAAACTCCTAATCAGGCATTTACGGAAAAAGAACCATGAAAATATTGCGCTTAAAGAACTTGTATCTAATCTCGATGACAGAAAGGAAGGCAAAGAAAATTCCCTTCCACGAGAAAGTGACGGTTATCAAGGGCGAGAATGATACTGGAAAATCATCTATCATTAAATCGATATATTGGTGCTTAGGTGCCGAACCAGCCGTTATTAGCGATAGATGGAAAGAACTTTCTCCCACTGGTGTTCTTGAATTTTCTGTAGACGGCGAAGAATACAGCGTCATACGCACTGGAAATCTATTCGGAATTTTTAACGCGTATGGCAGCCTTCTCCTGAAAACGGCCAGTGTAGCCGAAGGCATTACGCCGTTTATAAGTCGGCTACTCGATTTCGGACTCCATCTCACAAACCGAGAGGGCGATCCTGAAATCCCGCCCCCAGCCTATTGCTTCCTACCGTTTTATATTGATCAAGATCAGGGCTGGGTGGCGCAGTGGAATTCATTCCAGAATTTGGGCCAATACAGCAGTTGGAAAAAGTCAATTATCCCATACCATTCCGGGATAAAGCCGAATGAATTTTTTATTATCAATGCTCAGCTTACCCAGGAGCGCCAGAGAAAATTAGAAAAAGAGAGTGAGAGGCGAACCATTAATTCCGCCGCACTACGGATCAAAGGCCGGCAAAAAGCAATATCTATCGATATTGATGCAGAGTCTTACAAAAAAGCTATCGCGGACCTTCTTAAAGAACTTTCCGCTCTTCAAGGACAACGAAGCATATTAATGGCGCAATTGAGTGATCATCACAACCAGAAAGCCATGTTGGAAGAGCAAATGGGCATTGTACGCGCCGCCCTCTCTGAGTTTGACAAAGATTATAAATTCATCCAAGGGCATGATCATGATGCCATATCATGTCCAACATGCGGCGCTGAATACGAGAATTCGTTCTTTCATCGCTTTTCTTTAATTGAAGACCGTGAGGCGTGCCGCCAATTTCTGTCCAAGAATTCCTCGAATTTAGAGGCGATTTCCACGAAAATTAGTAAATCTAACGCTAAGATCAATCACGGTAATTTTCGAATCACGAAAATAAACTCCATCCTCGACCAAAAGAAAAAGAAGCTGAGACTTCGAGATGTCATCGATGCTGAAGCTGAAAAGAAGGCACACCAGCTAATGGTAGCGGAGATAGAGGGAATTGAACGCGATTTGCAAAAATGCAACTTGCGAATTGCGCGACTGCAGGACGATATAAAGAAATATGATGATCCCGATAGGAAAAGTAATATTCAGGGATTTTACCATGAGAAAATTATCAAATTCTCGCGTTCTCTGAATCTGAACTTAGAATTTCCGCCCTTCATCGATTATAAAATTAAAGAAACGGGCAATGATCGTCCACGGGCAATGTTGGCATATTTTTATGCCTACCTTCATACTGTACGGGAATTCACAACATCCTGTTTTTGTCCGGTCATTATAGATTCGCCCAAACAACAGGATCCAGATCCTAATAACACTATTGCGACATTCGATCTGATATTTTCACAGATGCCCGATGACACTCAGCTGATATTAGGAACAGTTTCCCTTCCAGATGTAACATTTGAAGGACACTCAATAACATTGAGCGACAAGTACTCACTTCTCCAAGAAGGAGAATTTGAGGAAGTCTCAAGCCATATAAATCCTAGAATACACCTCCTTTATTCATGAGGATTCACGCAAGAACATACCGCGCTATCCACTATGCTCTTGAGATATCACTTAGTATGTTATGGGGAATTGCCTACCATTAGTCTTATTTTAATTCTACCACCGGTATAATTCCTTCCTGTCGGCAGGACAGGAGGGTGTTATGCTGCACGATCTTCTCTCTCTTCTCAAATCGACATCGCCTTATCTCTCGATCCCGACGCTCGGCGGCGCTGCGGCGTTTGCGGCGAGCGAATTGCGGCAGGATTTGCGGGCGCGCGTCGATGAAACCGCCTCCGCCCACGGCTCGGCCCGCTGGGCGACGTTCAACCATCTGCGCCGGGCGGGGCTGCTGGGCAATGATGGGCTGATGTTGGGGCGGTGGCCGGGAAGACTCTTGTCACCCTTGCTGCGCGTCGCCACCGACCGGCATCTGCTGACCATCGCCCCGACCCGCTCGGGCAAGGGCGTCAGCGCGGTCATCCCCAATCTGCTGACCTATCCCGGCTCGGCGCTGGTCATCGACCCCAAGGGCGAGAATGCGAAGGCGACCGCCCTGCGCCGGGCGGCGATGGGGCAAGAGGTGCATATCCTCGACCCGTGGGGCATCACCCATCTGCCAGCGTCGGCCCTCAACCCGCTCGATCCGCTCGACGGCAACAGCGCCGATGTCGCGGAAGACGTGCTGCTGATCGCCGACGCGCTGGTGCCCACCAAGGGCGCATCCGGCCTCGATCCCTTTTGGGATACGGAAGCAAAGGCGCTGATCGGCGGGCTGCTGCTCCATATCCTCGCCCGCGAGCCGCCCGCCCGGCGGACGCTGCCGCGCCTGCGGCAATTGCTGACGCTCGACCCCGCCGCCTTCGCCGCGCTGCTCGACGATATGGCGGCCAGCGGCGCGATTGGCGGCCTTGTCGCCCGCGCCGCCAACCGCATCAAGCAGAAGCCGGACAAGGAGCGCGCCTCCGTCCTCTCGGCGGCCCAGGCGCACACGCATTTCCTCGACAGCCCGCGCATGGCGGACGTTCTCAGCCGGTCGGATTTCGATCTCGCCGATCTCAAGCGGCGGGCGATGACAATCTATCTGGTGCTGCCGTCGAGCCGCCTGACAAGCTATGCACGCTGGTTGCGATTGCTGGTCAGCCTGGCGCTGGCCGAACTTTCCGGCCTGGCCGGGCGGCCCGCGCATCCGGTGCTGTTCCTGCTGGACGAATTCGCGGCGCTGGGGCGGCTCGACATGATCGAAACCGCGCTCGGGCTGCTGGCGGGCTACGGCGTCCAGCTTTGACCCATCGTGCAAGACCTGTCGCAACTGCGCGACCTCTACCGCGAGCGCTGGACCTCCTTCATCGCCAATGCGGGCGTGATCCAGGTCTTCGGCGTCAACGATCCCGCCACCGCCGAAACCGTCTCGCGCATGCTGGGCGCGCGCACGGCCTCGGTGCGCAGCGAGTCCCACAACGCGCGGCGCCAGGGGAAGGACAGCGGCGTCAATTACAGCACCGTCGCGCGCCCGCTGCTCTATGCGGCGGAAGTGGCGCGGCTGCCGGAAACGGACGAACTGCTGTTCGTGAACGGCCTGCCGCCGATCCGCGCGCGCAAACTGGTCTATTACAAGGATCGCCGCTTCCGCGACCTCGTGGTTCATCCCGAGGGCGCTTGACCATGTTCCGCGCAGCGCCGCCCGCGCGCCTGCCGCCGCCGGTCGAAACCATCCTGATCTATGCCGCCTATGGCTGGGCCGATCTCAACGGCTTCAAGGCCGCATCGGGCAGGCCGCGCCTGCCCGAACGGGCCATATGGCTGCCGCTGTTCCACAGGCTCGCCGCAGCGAAGAATGGATTGAGCGCACTAAAACGCTACGCCAAGCGCGGCTGCGCCGCCTGGCGGGTGCCGGTCAGCATCGCGTCCTGTCTCGACGACGCCTTTGCCGACCGGCAATTCGCCGCGCTGCTGCAAATCGAATTCGAGCATCTGGCGGCGACGGCCTCGCCGCCGATGCGGCTGGTCCACTGGCCCAAGGCCGCCCCTGCAACGCCGCCAACGCCAACCCTGCCGCGTCCCCCGGCGGCGACGAGCGGCCCGGCTTCCAAGCGGAAGCCGGGCGGCCCCTCTCAGGGCTGAAGGGCATCCGTCGCCGCCGGTTTAGCGCAGAAAGAAATGACGGGCTCTCACACTTTCCAGGTCGGCCAGGATCGCGCTGGCACGGCGCGATCCCACATTGCGGACGAGAACACCCTGTTCTTCGCCATAGTCAAAATAGATGCCTGAAGTAAGCTCCCGAATTGCCAGCGGAGCCAATCCGAACCATAGCAGAACCGGGAGAATATATAGCGCCACCGACAAAATGAACGAGGATGCGCCAAGCGTGAACAGCTTGAATGCCTGTCCCGCATTCACTGCCGGTTGCCCGACCATGAAGGAGTTGATGCGCCAATTGTCATAACGGCGGTCCTCGGCGATCACGAATTCCCGCGAGACAATGGCCGTCTTCGTTCCGCCGCGTCCGGCATTGACCCATTTGTAATATCTGACACCGGCCCCCGCTGCGGCGGCCAGACTCAGCAGATAGACCAGGGTCGGGAATGGCGGGGACCAGAGGATGGCCGCCACTCCGAGCACGCAAAGCCCGGCGAATGCGCCGACGGGGATGGCGGCGCAAACGCCAAGGATGCCGACATCGACTTGCCTGTAGACAATCCGGATGTCATCGCCGTCGGGGATGATCTGGTAGCCGGCAGTCGCGACCCGATCCGGCTGAAAAGGCGGCGCGTCCGGCATCAGCGCCACCAGCGGAGCGGGCTGGCGACACGGCCCAACGCCATGCCTCCGAAAAGCAGAATAAGCATCACAAACAGCGTCGTGGCGGCGGGTCCGTCGCCTTCGAACGCCGGAACCGTGCAAATGATGGCAACGAGGATGACGGGCGTCAGCAAGGCATAGATCAGCCGCGCCAGCGGGCCGGGATGCCGCCGGTACATCGCGCCGCAGGCGGCGCAGGTGGTGAAGCCTTCTTTGACCAAGTTTCCGCAATGACCGCAGATCATCTGAATAACCTCGGTTTGGAGTGAATGGGCCGGGCGTTACCGCGCCGCCTTGCGGTAGGTCGTAGCGCCCATCATCGGCAGTTGGATTTGCAGCCGTGCCCCGAGACCTCGACGACAATCGCCGGGCGCTGCGCCACGACGACGAACCATCTGTCGCCAGCGCAAATGGCGGCACAGTTACGATCCCCCGGCCTTCGCTTCCTCGAAGCCTGCGAACCATAAGCGGATGTCATGCTGTTCCATGACCATCCCCATTTGATCGGCCAGATTCATAAAAAGGAGGGCGTCCATTGTGGTGCGGAATGAAAACTCCTCATTATCCACAATGAAAGGCGAGCCCGACTTGTCGTAGAAACGCCGATGTGCCTTGTCCATCGGAAGCATTCCGTCTGGCGGCACCGGGCCTTCGGTATATGTGTTGCCCGTCGTCTCGTCGGTGATGCTCGGTATTCGGGTGAATGCCTGATTTCCGCCGCCATACAGCTTCGTCGTATCGCGTGGAAAACACCAATCGAACTGACGCGTTTCCGAAAGGACACGCGAGCGCCAAATGCGGGCACGAAGCGTCCAGCATCCGGGCTGGTCCACATCTGCACCAGCATATCCAACATCCTTGAAATGAAAGGGCGGTGCATGAATCACCGTCACGGCGACATGCGGCCATTGCTGCATGATCGGCAGTTGGGAATTGTAGTTCGGGAAAATGTCCGCCAGCCCATAGGGCGCGAGAGGGTTCGTTTTCGGCGGCCCCTTGTAGACAGGGGCCGTATCGCCCTGGACGTTATGAAGCATTTGCCGCAGCCCGTCGCTGTCGGGGAGCTTCCCGCAAGAGCCCAGGAAAAGCGCGGCAATACCAATCGCAAGAACTCCACGCGCACGCATGCACGTCTCCATCAGATAGGGGGCGCTATGAATTGTTCCAATCCGCAAGCGAATGGGCGCTATTGCGCCGTCTTGCGATAGGTCGCAGCGCCCATCATCGGCAGTTGGATTTGCAGCCGGTCGCCCGAGACCTGGGCGACAATCGCCGGTCCCTGCGCGACGACGACGAACCATTTATCGCCTTCATGCTTGTATTGGACGGCCATCGAGGGCCACACGCCGCCGGAGGGCGTCATCATGCCGGAGGTGAACTCGACCTGCTTGCCGAGCGCCTCCTGCGCGGCGCTGGCCTGCCCTGTCGCCTGCCATTTGCCGAGAACAGGGTTCCGGTCGCAGGCCGTCAGCACGGTCAAACCGATGAGGGCCGCTGCCAGGCCGGAATGCTGAAAAATGGACCGCTTGATCATCGTCACAAGACTCCGTGACCCGTTCGGAAGGAAGGCGGCGCATGCAAGCGGGCGGGATGCCAACGGCCCCGCGCACCGCCGCAGGCAGAATAAGCGAAGGGACTCTGCACCGCCAGTTGAAAATCTACAAATTTACGCCTTCGCGCTCATTTTTACGCGATGGCTGGTCAAATCCCGCTTTGGGATGCCGTGATCCGCCCATGATCGTATCGCCTCGCCAAATCCGCGCCGCGCGCGGCCTGCTCGGCTGGACCCGCACCGAGCTTGCGGATCGCGCCATCCTGTCCGTCACGACCGTCGCCGATATCGAGCGCAATGACGTCAATCCGCGCGCCTCGACCCTCTCGGCGGTGATCCTCACGCTCGAAAAAGCGGGCATCGAATTCCTCCGCGCCGACGCCTCCGGCAAAGGCGAAGGGGTGCGGCTGACGCGGCACGATATCTGACGGTTGATTTCGGGCCTTTGCAGCCGACGCCCCACGCGCCGCGCAAAATGTCGGTAGTGCCTCCCCGATACATCATCCCTCCCGGCCAAGCGCAAAACCTGGGCGATGATTGCCGTGAGCCTTTTCAGCCGCATCACCCACCTGGGTGATAAATTCCTCCCGTGAGCCGTGCGAATGGACGATAGTTACTCGCCGCGTCGGATTCCGGGCCATGACGGACGATATCGAAAGGCTGCTCGACCTCATCTATGACGCGCCCTGGCAGCCGGACGGCTGGGCGGTCGTGCTGCGCGAAGTGCGTAGCGCCGTCGGCGCGGTCGGCGGCCACATCCTCGATTCGGACTTCTCCGGCGCGGCTCCGGTGCGCCGCTACCTCGTCCAGCAGGGCGTGCCGAAAGAGGCGCAGGAAGACTATGACGCCAACTGGTACGCCGACGATCCGCGCTGGGCCTATGGCGTGCCGAATGTCGGCCATGTGATCGCCGACCATGAGCAACTGCCGCCCGAGGTGCGCCGGACGCACGGCTTTTATCGCAGCTATCTCCCGGCCTATGATTTCGGGCCGCTGCTGTCGGTGCCGTTCGAGACCGGCCCCCGGCGCATCGTCGGCTTTCAACTGCTGCGCCCCAACAAGGCCGAAGTCTATGGCCCGGAAGAAAAGCGCTTGCTGACCTTCCTCCTGCCGCATCTGCGGCGGGCCATGGCGGCAACCGCCAAGCTCGGCGCGGTCCTGTCGCAGCAGGATGCGGCGCATGCCGCTCTGGAGCGGATCGACAGCGCCGTCATCCTCGCCGCACCCGACGGCAAGGTGATCTTCGCCAACAGCCGCGCCAGCCGGATCGCCGCTCTGGGCGACGGATTGCATCTGCGCGCGGGCCGCCTGGTGCTGGACGACCGGGCGGCGCAACGGCAACTCGACCGCCACATCACCGGGGCCGCGCCGCAACTGCTGCTGCGCGCCAAGCGCCCCTCGGGCCTGCCGGATTTCGTGCTGCACGCGACGCTGACGCGCCCCGGCGAAAGCATCGGCGGGCCGCTCTTCCTCGAACCGCGCGCCTGCATCTTCATCAGCGACCCGGTGCTGATGCCGCTGGCGGCGGAAGAGACGCTGCGGCAGGCATTCCGCCTGACGCCCGCCGAGGCGCGGCTGGCGCAGGGACTGCTCAACGGCCTCAACCGCGCCGACTATGCGCGGGCACAAAGCGTCAGCATCAATACCGTCAAACGCCAGCTTGATAACGTCTTCGCCAAGACGCAGACCGCCAGCCAGCAAGAGCTGATCGCCGTCATGACGCGCTGCCTTGCAGCCATGGCCGCACCCGCTTTTTAGTAGACGTGGAAGCCATATACGCACGCAAACGGCGTAGATTCGACTCCAACCGCTACTCCGGCAGTGATACGCTTCGCGTAAACGTCGAAGCGGGGGCGGCGATGTTCGATGCTTTCTTTTCAGACAAGGACATGAGTTCCAAAGCGCTCATGCGCGTCATCATCGTCCGGAAGCCGATCCGGCCCGAATGGCGGCGCGGCGCTCTGGTCACGCCAAACGTGGCGATTGTCTTCCTGGTGCTCGCGCTCGCCCTGACCTTCGGCGTTTCAGGCTATCGATTGATCCTCGGCCTCATGGGGGCCGGTCAGAGCTATTCGCGCCATCCTTGATATACGGCGAGGGCGACAATGGGCCTGCGCGATATCTATGTCGGTTATCTCTGGCAAGATGCCGAGAGTTTGGATGCGCTGGTGCTGCATCCGCCGCTCGAAGCGCCCGACGACGATCTCGCCTTCGCGCGCGAGCTTTATCACCGGCACCTCGCTCATCTTCTCGCGGCGCGGCTGTGGCAAGCCGAATGGCAAGCGCTGCTCGCGGCGGGCGTGGCCGCGCTGCTGCTGCATTGGATCTCAAGGCCCGCCTTGCCGGGCCTCCTCACTTTCGCCGTCTGCCTGCTGCTAATGGTGGCCATTGCGGGCGGCGCGCGCCTTCTCGTTCGCTGGCTATCGCCCCACGGCAATGCGCAGACGCAAGCGGCTCTGGCACTGACGGCGCGCGTCTGCTTCCGCCTCAATCCCACGGGCACCCCCGCCGATCTCGAAGACCCGTGGCGGCACGGCTGGCTTCTCGCCGATGGCCGCCCGGTCGCTTCGGAAATCGCCGAAACCGATCTGCGCTCGACCGATGCCGCGCAACGCGCCAGCGCCTGGTTGTGGCTGGCGCTCGTCATCGGCCTGCTGCCGCTGGCGGCAACGCTGCTGGCCTTCGTGCCGCTGGCGGCGCTGCTGATCCTCGCGCTCATCAAATCGAAACTCGATCCCAACCCCGCCGCCGTGCGGGCGCGGCTGCTGGATGTCGCCGCCGCGCACAGCGCCGAAGCCGCCGCCTGGTCCACCGGCGGCGCGTCGAAATGGGCACGCCAGGCCGAAGCCGCCCGCGAAGCGCAGATCGAAGAGGCCATCCGCGACACCTCGCCGATCCTCAACATCGGCACCGCCCTCGGCATCCTCGCCGCGCGTGGCGACGCGCTGGCCCCGAGCAAGGGCCTGCCGATGGTCCTCAGCCTCAAAGACCTCATGCAACACCTGATCGTCTTCGGCGGCACCGGCTCGGGCAAGACGGCGGGCGTCCTGCGCCCGCTCTGCAAGCAGATCGCCGCCCTCGAAAAGGTCGGGCTGATCGTACTGGACGGCAAAGGCGCGCTGCCGGGCGAAGTCGCGGCGATGCTGCCCGGCTTCACGGTCATCGACCCGGCCAGCACAGCGATCTCGCTGGTCGAGGGCCTGACCCCGACCGAGATTGCCAGCACCATCCGCGATATCCTCGCCAGCAAGGACGCCAAGGATAAATTCTTCGACGACAGCGCGATGGCGCTGCTGCGCTTCGCCGCCGTCATCGCCAAGCTCGATGACGCGGCGGGCTTCAGCCTGGCCAGCATCTGGCAAATCGCGCGTGACGGCCCGCCGACCGAGCTTCTGGACAAGGTGAACCCGTCGATCCCGGAACAGGATGAAGCGGCGACCTTCTTCACGTCCGAATGGCCCGCGCTGGAAGCGAAAACCCGCGCCTCGATCCTCGCGACCCTGCGCACCTGGTACATGACGATCACCGGCCACCCCGCGACGCTGCAATGGGCGATGACGGCGGCGGGCGGCAGCGACGCCGATATCAAGAGCGCGCTCACCGGCGGGCGCGTCGGCATCCTCGCCCCCGCGCACCGCTACGGCGCGGCGGGCCGCGTCGTGATGGCGCTGATCAAGGCGCGCCTCTACGCCGCCATCCGCGACCGCGCCGACAAGGGCCTTGCGGAAGGCGAAACGCCCGTGGTCCTGATCATGGACGAGGCGCAGGAAATTGCGATGAAGGAGGATGCCGACATTCTCGGCATCGCCCGCAGCCTGCAACTCGCCGTCGTCGCCGCGACGCAGACGGTCGAGGGCGTCGAGGCCCAGCTTGGCGAGTTCGACGCCGCAAAGTGGCTGACGCTGTTCAGCTCGGTTATCGCCCTGCAAAACCGCTCGCCGAAAACGGCGGCCCTCGTCGCCAGCCGCATCGGTGCGACGTACCGCCCGACGCTCGACACGATCCCCGGCGTGCCGACGCTACGCGGCGCGGTCTGGGCGCAACAGGCGACAGGCCGCATCGCCGCCGCAAAAAATCAGCCTCTGCTCGCCAGCACCATCGAACTCGGTCAGGGCGGGCGCGTCGCCGACCTGCTATCCGCGATCAACCCCTTTCAACTCTTCAAGGCCAACCTCGCAGGCCAGCAAGACCGCCCCACCTCGAAAATCGCCGTCGCGCCCATCGTGACGGCGGAAGAGGTCAACGAACTTGTCGTCGAACCCAACACCGCCCTCGCCGTACTGACGCGCGCAAGGGTGCCGAGGCGGGATGTGGTCAGGTTACGCCCTGGAATAGTTTAGAAAGCATCCGCCATTTACACTTCAAGATGAAAGGAGCCGACAATGAAGCGCTTTAAGATCGCCGCCTTCCTCCCGTTCCTTTTCCTAATACCGCATGCTTCTTTTGCCCAACAGGGAGCGGAAATAATCCGCATGGATGACGGCGTAAAATCAACGTGCATAAATTACAAGAAGGACCATGTTGTTATCAATCTTCGGAAGTTTATCTTGGAACATGAAGACGGATGGTTCCGCGCTGATCAAAGCGTAACCTTATATATCGCAACAAGGGTCAAAATCAGAAGCCAAGATGAATCTCCAACCATCTCTCTTTCTCGTTCTATCGCAGTCGGAACTACCGAGTATGACGACGGATTGGTTTCCGCTGGAATTGAAGATGGACTTTTGGATGATTTTTCACTTACGGATGGAAGCGTATCCTACCATTCAATTGGTCTATCGATTACGTTAATTAAAGAACAAGGAGCGTCTCAAGCGGTTGAAGTAATAAAAAATCTTTCATCCTTGGCTGGAACTATAACTTTCCCCGGCTCCGGTCTTTTGCAAAATGGCTATAAGACCGCGTCTGCCTATGTAACCGGCGCATTAGA
The DNA here is from genome assembly GCF_034653355.1 of Nitrospirillum guanabarense. Classification (NCBI taxonomy): domain Bacteria; kingdom Pseudomonadati; phylum Pseudomonadota; class Alphaproteobacteria; order Rhodospirillales; family Azospirillaceae; genus Nitrospirillum; species Nitrospirillum guanabarense. The sequence goes on along the minus strand of NZ_JAYEER010000004.1, from coordinate 210,736 downwards.
CCCACTTATCAAAGGAGCAGAAAAGAAATCGGAGGCGAGATATAATTCTAATATTTATATGAGCTTTGCCGATTCGTACAACTGTACTGGAGACCAAGAAAGAACCGGCACAAAGGCTATAGTGTATCCTCGAAAGGGATACGAAAATGGAGACATAAGAAAAGGATATATAAACATAGGAGATATAAAGAATGACAAATTCTGCTTTAAGCCTCTATTGGGCGCATCCTATGGCATAAAATTTACCACAAAAAATAACGACGGAACATGCGATGACGGTCACTATTCTCCATTGAATAATCCGTATGTCATGCTTTTCGTAAATGCCGCACCTCCGGTCGAAGAAAGAGCCCAACTACAAGTGAGCGCCTTGTCTACTACCCCCGAACGCGATCTAAAAATGTCCCGCACCGATATAGCAAGTGCCCTTAAAACGAGTGGTATGCGTGGCGACAGCCTTAAAACGGCAACAGACGGTATAGATAGACTTTCGGCCGCGACGCAGAAGGAAAGAGAGAGCACTTCTGCGCAATTCCGCTCAACGGGCCTATACTATGAAGCTCTTAAGCGTTGTGAGATACATAATTTCCCGGCAGAAAAATGCCTTGGCCGCTAGCTCCACGGTACGCTTAGTAGATGGCATACCTGTCACCCACTGTTATTGCATCACTTATTTGAGGAAGCGAGATTCTGGCATGTGAGATGTCGAATTTACCTTTCCCGCTCGTCATCCCGCTCGCGCCCATCCCGTTCCTGCGCGCGTTCCTGTCCCGTGTCTCCGGTGCATCATGCAGCGGCCCGCGCTCGGCCTCTTCCTGGGCCAGTGCGGGCCGTAGGTTTTCGCGGGCATCGCCGACGGTCACGCCGCTGCGCGTCGCCTCGAACCGGACGATATCGCCCTTGTCATTGGGCCGCTGCGGGTTGCGATAGCTCCAACTGCCATCCTCGCCCTGGCTGGCGTGCAAGGTCTCATGCCCCTTGCGCAGCGTCGCGGCGTGGTGCGTGTCGCCCTTCCATTCGACCGCATAGCCGTGGGCCTGTTCGGCGTAACCGGGAAGGTCCATGCGGCGCATGGCCTGGGTTTCTTCCTCATAGCTGCGCTCGACGGTCGGCTGCTCTTCCCGTTCAAGGCCCGGCGGCTCCGGCTCGGGCTGCTGCTGCGGCTCGCGTTCGGCGGCCTGCTGGCGCTCCTGAACCGCACGAGCCTCGTCCTGCCGCGCGCGCATCTCCTCATTCAGCGCGGGATACAGCGACGGCTCTTCGACGCCGCGCGCCTCCCATTCCTGCCGCGCCTCTTTGGCCTGGTCGCGGAAGCCCTCCGCCCGCACCGCGTCCTCAATGGCGGCACGCTCATGCGCATCGCCGCCGATGGCGCGGTCCATTCCGGCGATGCGGTCATACGCCTGCGCCATGTAATCGGCATGCTCGATATCCCGGCGCAGCGCCAGCATGTCGCGTTTGGCGGGATCGGCTTCGGTCGCTATCGCGCGATCCAACTCATGCCGCTCGCGCTGCCAGGCGGCGGCCTCGGCAAGGCTGGCCTGGGCCAGCGAGCCGTAAGGATTGCGCGGGCTATAGTGCCGCGCCAACGCCTCGCTGTAGCGGACCTGCGCCGATGCCGGAAAGGCCCGGTCATCAACAACCGGCTGAATCCGCACCGCCTCGCGCGGCGGCTCCTCGTCCTGCGCAACCCGCGCCGTCTCGGCCTCGGCGTTGCGCTCGGCGACAAAGGCCGCATGATGCCGGGGCCGTTCCTCGCGCATCCCGGCAAGCCGGGCCTGCTCGGTCCGGCTGGCCTCAAACGCTTCGCCATCCATCCGCCCGATGCGCGCCGCTTCGGCCTCCTGCGCTTCGCGCACGGCCTCCAGCCGCTTCTCTTCATCGGCAACGATGGCGTCGCGGCGGTCCTCTTCCTCGGCCCCGACGATCTTGCGTCGCCGCTCGTCGGCGGCGTCGGCCAGCTTGGCGGCGCGGGCGGGATCGTCCGCCGCGATCTCGGGCAATAGCTCGGCCTCGGCGCGCTGCTTGCGGTTCTCAGGCTCCTTCGCCATCTCGCTGCTCCGCTCTTCATAGGCCGCGACCGCCGCCCGCGCCGCGGCTAAATCCGCGGCCCCCTCGCGCCGCGCGAAATCGAGGATGTCGCCGCGCTGGCGGGCATCAGACGGGTTGCGCCACATCCAACGCCCATCATCGGCACGACGCGCCTCAAGCCGATCCGCGCCGCTCTCGGGCCGCTCGCGTGTCAGTATATATCGGGCGGGGTCTTTCGCATCGGGCGTGACGGTATAGCCGTGCGCGGTGCGCGCATATTCGGTGAGGTCGAGCCGCCGCAGCCTGTCCGCCTCTTCGCGCGGCAGGCGTCCCGCCGTCGGCGCGCTGCCGCCCGCATCGCCCTGACCATCGCCCTGGCCGCCGCGCCCCTGATCGCCCCGGCCTTCACGCGCCTTGTCGAGGTCGATCACCTCCGCCCCGGTGGCGTAGGACAGGCTGGCCTCGTCGTCGCTGGCCCGGGACATCTGCGCCGCCAGCGCATGCTCGCTGGCGGCAAGATCGGTCGAGACGTAAAGATCGACCTCGGCCTTGTGGCGCGTCATGCCGACATAGGCCGTGCGCGCGTGCCAGGCGAAAGCGTTGTCGTACAGCGCATAGACCTGAAGCTGCGTCTTGCCCTGGCCGCGATAGACGGTTCCCGCATAGCCGAGCCCGAATTCATGGAAGCTGTCGGAATCAAAGCGCACCTCGCGCCCGCCATCCGTCTCGACGGTGAAGGCGCTGCCCCGAATGCCCGTCACCGTCCCAAGCGCGCTGTTATAGATGCCCGCGCGCCGGTCGTTGCCGTGGAACTGGATGCGGTCGCCGACGCCGATCTCAAAGCGCCCGCGCACCGTCTCGACCTCAACCCCGGCCTCGACCTCCCCGCGCCGCAAGCGAATATCCCGGATCGCGCGGTTGAGCCGGTTGACCTCGCGGTTCGTGCTGGCATAGACAAACCGCGCCCCATCAGGCCGCTCGCGGCTGTCCTGATCCCAATCGGACAGCAGACGGTCGCGGCTCTCGTCGAGGTCGCCCGACCAGTGAACATGCCCATGCTCGGCATAGGCCCGCAGCCCTTCGCCGACACGCCCCTCGGAAAACGCCTCCGATGCCTCGCGCTGCCAATCCTGTTCCTGCCGCCGGACCTTGCTGATGACGGCGCTGCCATACCGCCCCTTGATCTCGCTAAACATGCCGCCGCGTTCGACGCTCGATAGCTGCCGGTCGTCGCCCACCAAGATCACCTTGGCCCGCGCCTCGGCGGCCCGCTCCATCAGCCGCGCATAGGTGCGCGTGTCCATCATGGCGGCCTCATCCACCATCACCAGCGTCCGCCGGTCCCAGGCGGGGGCGCGGTCCTCCCGCCCGATCTCCTGGTAATAGAGTTCCAGATGGACCGTGCTGCCGTGGCTGAACCCGGCGCGGCGCAAATCGTCGGCGACGGTGTTGGTCGGGGCGAGTCCCACCACCCGCCAGCCCGAGCGCTCATGCGCCTCACGAATTGCGTTGACGACGTGACTCTTGCCCGACCCCGCCAGCCCTTCAACGACGACCAGGCCGTCCGTGCCGGTCGCCCGCGCAAAGGCGGCCTGCTGCTCGCCGTCGAGCGTGCGCGCTTCCTCGACCTCCTGCCGATGCCGCGCCGCGACCTCGCGATGCGGCTGCTTGATCGCCTCCGCCGCCGCCATGACGCGCTGTTCCTCGGCCCGCACCTCGGCGGTCGTGTACCGCCCGACAAACTTCCCGTTCTCGCGGCTATGCAGCGGCACAACGTCCGGCTCGGCCAGCACGGCGGCCCGGATCACCGCCCGCTCGGCAACATCGGGGACATGCTTCTTGATCAGCCGCTCGATGTCCAACTCGGTGAAGGTCGCCCGATGCCGGGTCAGCGCCGCCAGCAACTGCACCGGGTCGCGTGCGGCGGCCTCGTTCTCGGCGCGCGTCTTCGCCGCCCGCTCGTCGGCGGCTTTCGGCACCGTCCGCATGCGCACCGGCCCCTCATGCCGCTGCGCGAAAATGCCGATCTCATCGACGCGGATATCCAGCCCCTGCCGCTCGAAATAGCTGTTCTGGTACTCCCGCCATAATACGCCCCAGCGCTCGGCCTCGGTGACGGCGGCGCGACCGTTCTTCAAGGTCCGCACCTCCGGGTCAAGATCGCGCGCCTTCGCCGCCGACAGCCCGGCCCCCTCGATCCGGCGCGTGGTTACGAGAAGATGCGCATGGATATTCCGGTCGCCGTCATGGGGAGAGTGAATGTCGAGCTGGACGGCCACGCCCTTGCTGACGAAATGCTCGCGCGTAAACTCCGCCGCCATGACGCGCCAATCATCGGGCCCAATCTCCGGATTGCAGGGCAGCGCCAGCAACAACTCGCGCGCCTCCTGCGAGTCCTTCCGCCGCTCCGCCGCCTGGGCCGCGTTCCACAGCGCCGCCGGATCGGCAAAGCGCGCGTCCGCCCCCTCGGGCAACAGCACTTCATGAAAGAGAACAGGATCACGGTGCGCGAAGAAAAAGCGCTCCCCCGTCCGTTCGCATCGTATGTCAGCACGGGCGTTATAGGCCGCCGACCGGCAGGCGTTGCCGCCGTCCGACCGCTTCACATACCGGATGCGGGCAAACTCGATGGCCATGATCCCACTATCTGGTTCACGGCAGCCCACTCTTCAAGGTTGCGTTGGCACAACGCATATTGCGTTTAAACCGTTTCTGCACATCTTATCGGTTTGCATGAACCTCTGGAATTGCAGCACGAAAAGCGCCATCTTCTCCATAGCAGGAGGCGCAACCGTGGCGCGATTGACCCTGGCGGAACGGCTTGAGAAAGCGGCGGCCAAGAAGGCCAAAGCCGAGCAGGAACTGGCGCGGCTGAAGGCGCAACAGCGCAAGGAAGACGCGCGCAAGCTCATGGAGCTAGGCGCGCTCGTCGTCAAGGCGGGGCTGGGGGAATGGCCGCAGGAGGTGCTTCATGCGGCTTTTTTGAAAATTGGTGCAGAACTCCAAAAAAAATAAATGCTGGCGTTATTCCGCCTACGGATTATTTATTTTAATGTTGCATTAACCAGAAAACATTGCTATCTGCAACATATCCATTGAATTCATTGGCGGAGGAAAGAATGAATATAAATAAATCAATGCTGTGGATTGAAAATAAATCCGACATTTTGTTAGATCATTTTTCAAAAAAGAACTTCTTATCTGGTTTATTTATAGCCGCAACTGGAACATGTATTATTGGCGCCGGCCTTGGCATCTCCTCCATAATAAGTGGGGTCTCAATTGTTCTTGCAATGCCCACTATAGTCTGCGGATTTAGCTTCATCGCCAAATCAACGGCTAAATTAATACGAAAAGCAAGCAGCCGGTCCCCAAAAATATAACCGGCATATATCTGAATTAAGTAATATATTCAAATCGGAGCCAGGATTTTAAGGAAGCACCCACCAACTATTACCGCCGTGGCAGCACCATACTTTTCTCTGTTATTTTTCAGATTATTTATATATCTGCGGAATAATGATCTTTTTTCTTTTTCATCTTCTTTTGCACCTAGATACTCAGTCACCATTTCGCCGGCCATCATAGTTGCAAAATCAAAAGCTACACACGCTGCATATTTTTTTGCAATGATTGTTGTTATCACGACCTCTATGGGATTTGAAATACTCGCCTTAATTAACACTTCAAACGCACCATTATCCTCTTCTAATCTATATTCAAAGGTCGTTCTTACTACAATACTACCATTATCTTCGTCCGAAATAATTTCAGAATTTACGTTTACATATCCAGAGCTCCCGAATTTCTCGCCATCGAAGGGTCTATGCAGAATAAAGAAGTTTTCTACAGCAGCGGCTGAAGCCATCATATCCCCCTATAGACACAAACCTACGATAGAATTCCTACCCAAAATATCATATTCTCAATCACGCTAAATAGGAAAATTTGTCGAATTTCGTGTCCTGATCATTACGTCCTATACTAATGACCGCACAGCATAGCCGTATCAGCCAAGCGCGTCGTCCTAGCAAGGCATACACCTTACGTCGCGCCAGAGGTGGCGCTTGCCGTCGATCTCGATATAGCGATTGCGGGCCATGATGCGCCTCCTGCCGGTCGGGCCGCCTCAAGCGGCGGCCCTTTCCTCATCGTCGGCGGCTTCGGCACTCACACCCGGCTGCAACCCGTGCAAATAATCCGCCGCCCGCTGCGCATGGGCCGCCGCGCTGAAGATCGCCCGCTTGTCGTCCTTCAGCACCTTGAGCCATGAGCCGATATAGGCCGCGTGATCCTCCCGCACCTCCGGCGCGATCCCCAAATCCGCCGCGAGGAAAGCCGATCCCAACTCCGCCACCAACTCCTCAGCGGCATAGCCTTCATCGCCCCAACGCTTGCGCCCGAACTCCCGATCCAGCCGCGACTTGTGCCGCGTCCAATGCGTCATCTCGTGCGCAAGCGTAGCGTAATAGCTCTCGGCATCCTTGAAGGTGGCGAAGGGCGGTAGCTGCACATGGTCGTTGTGAACGGCATAGTAAGCCTGGTTGCCGCCGTGGCGGATGTCGGCCCCGGTCGCGGCAAAGAACCTGTCCGCCGCCTCAATCCGCTTCCCCTCGTCCAGCACCGGCACGGCGGGGGCGTAGAAATGCGCCGGAAGCCCTTCGACCTGTTCGACATTGAAGACTGAATAGCCCTTCATGAACGGAATCTCCCGCTCGATCTCCTCCCCGGCATCGTTGGCCTCGGTGCGGGTGATGCGGTTGGCGTAGACGACAAGCGATCCCGTCTCCCCCTTGCGCACATGCGCGCCCAATTCCTGCGCCTGCTTGTAGGTCATCCAGATCGGGCAGGCGAACCCGCGTGCCAGCGCCTCGCCCCATAGCATGATGACGTTGATCCCCCGGTACGGCGTCCCGTTGTGCCGCAAGGGCCGGGTGATCCGCCCCGCCGCATGCTCGGCATTCCAGGGCTTGAACCAGGGCCGCACGCCCTTTTCCAGGTCGGCGACAATGCGGTTGGTGATCCGGCTGTAGATGTCCGCCTTGCTGCTGCTGTTGTTCATTTCCCCTGTCCTCATGTTCGGGTTGCACATGCAACCCGAAGCGAGGCCCCGCGCCGGGGAGCGGGGGAAACGGGGTCAAGGCCAAGCGGCAGGGAGGGGGATCACCCGGCCTGCACGACCATCGGGAGGAAGGCCGGGGACACCCTGCCGCGCGCCCGCGCCCCCGGCGCGGGGAAGCCTTGATGCCGGTGGGGGCGATGCCCCCTTTTTTGACGGAAGGAGTCAGGCGCAGCCTGCAACCGACGGCCTGGCGCACCAGGCCGCGCGCGAAGGATCGTCACCGGATGGCCGAGACGCCACCGGCGGCTCGGGAAGTGGCGCGGGGCGGCACGAGTAGAGCCTGGCCGACCCAATGGGGCGGCAACGCACGGTTCCCGCAATTCCATATGGAAAGGAGAGTATCACGGATAGATAACATTGATCTTTCGGCTATCCATCAGGTATGACTATCAAAAATTGCAATTTCAGACTAATTAACGCATAAATCCGGAAGGCACTGATCCATGGCCAACGCTGAAAGCTTCTTCGAGAACGTCAAGAAGACACCAGATCGGTTCTATATCATCCATTATTCGTCGCAGTCTTTGTTCGATGCCGGCGTAAATGCACATTCTCCGAGAATCACTTCGATAGTAGTTCGCCATTATACGTCTGGCCAAACAGTCAGCTTCTCTATCCACACAATCGCTGAATATCTCAAAATACCTCCCAGCCAAGTGGATACCCAATATGACGATGTGGAAAGAGAGCTTCTAACGCAGTTCTATAATTTCGCCCGAGATCGGCGTGAGAAATATTGGGTTCATTGGAACATGCGTAATGTTACTTTCGGCTTTGAACATCTCGAACACCGATATCGCGTTCTAATCGGTAAAGAGCCACCGAGCATCCCAATAGAGGTTCGCATCAACTTAAATGACGTTTTGAAAAATCGATACGGTGGAGATTACGCCCCTGACCCCAAGATGTTGTCCTTGATGGAGATGAACGGCGGGAAGGTTCAAGGCTTTTTGTCTGGAAAAGAAGAATCAGAAGCCTTCCTGGCTAAGGATTTTATCAGAATGAACACTTCTACTATTGCGAAGGTCGGCTTTTTCAGCTTCGTCATATCGTCATCCATTAGAGGGAAGCTAAAAACAAAAGGGCGAGGCCTTTTGAATTTCATTGATCGGCTTTTAGAAAGCCGAAAGGCGAGGCTCATTGCCGCAGTTAGCGCTATGATCGGCCTGATTGTCGGCTTAATACAACTCATAATTTGGCTGGTTTCCCTTGTGCCCCACACCAGTGGTGGCTGATCAGCCGCACCTACTTGTGGCTAGGCAGCACTATCCGTTAGGCTCCGAATAAATCCACAAGAGCCGATCACTATGACCGAATTCCTGGAAGAAACCGCCGCCATCGTCGCCAGCTATGTCGCCGGAAATCAAATCCCGGCGACAGAACTGCCCGGCCTGATCCGCACCGTGCATGGCGGCCTCCAAGCCCTCACGGCTCCCCCGCAGCCCGCCCCCGAGCCGGAGAAGCTGACCCCGGCGGTTCCCGTCCGCCGGTCGGTGACGCCGGAATACATCATCTGTCTCGAAGACGGCAAAAGACTGAAGATGCTGAAGCGCCACCTGCGCACGGCCTACGGCCTGACGCCGGAGGAGTACCGGGAGAAGTGGGGCCTGCCCGCCGACTATCCGAGGACCGCGCCGAACTATGCGGGGAAGCGCTCGAAGCTGGCGACGCAGGCCGGGCTGGGCACACGGAAGACCCGGGCGAAATAGCCCCAAGCCGCTCGCACAGCGGCAAACGAAGGGGACGGGACAGCGTATTTCCACAAATCAATCCGCGTTGCATAGAGGTGATCGAATGTCAAAGGAAGCAATAACGAAAGAGCTTAGGCGCTTCCTGGCGAGCAATTCACCTGAAGTTCTTTGCATAACTGGAAAATGGGGTGTCGGGAAAACCCACAACTGGAGGGAAGCGCTCGATCTGGCATCCAAGAATAGTTCTGGCCAAAGTGGTTTGGCGTTAAAAAATTACGCCTATGTCTCTCTATTCGGTTTGAATTCCCTGGCTGATCTAAAATATGCCATTTTTGAGAACACGATAAATATCGGATCAGGGGAGACGGAGCCAACTTTCAGCTCCAATTTAAAGAGGCTTAAAGATTTGGGATCAGAGAAAGCCCGCAAGTTATTCTCTTTTACCAAACAAGTGCCAATTATAACAAAATATGTCGGCAATATCGGGACCGCTTGGTTTCTTTTAGTCCGATCACAGATTGTATGCTTCGACGATCTCGAACGGCGTGGGAAGGGACTGGAGATCCGAGATGTTCTCGGCTTGGCGTCCTATTTAAGAGAAGAGAAACGGTGCAAGGTCGTCATCATTCTGAACGAAGATGAGCTAGGGGTCGGCGAGGGAGATTACAAGAAATTTTTGGAGAAGGTGGTAGATATTCGGGTAACATTTTCACCGTCGCCTAAAGAATGCATATCGGTGGTAGCAGGCGACGAAAATGATATTGATAAATGGATTTCGGAAGATTGCCTGAAACTCGGAGTGTCAAATATCAGGGTCATCCGGAAAATCAAGGAGACGTTCGAAAGATTGCTGCCGCTTATTCAAAATTTTGATTCTGAATTACGACGCAACATTATGCATTCTATCGCTGTCCTGACTTATGCTGTCTACAAACCCGACGAGGGGAAATTCCTTGAATATTTGACAAATATAAGAGGAAAGATTCGCAGGAATTCGGAAAATGGACCGGGCCAGAATCAAGAGGAAGAAGAATGGGGCGCGATGCTAAATGTGTACGATTTCTATGCGGCGGACGAATTCGATTTAGAGCTTTTGAATGGAATTCAGAATGGTTTTTTTGATGAAGGTCTAATTGTCACACATGCGTCGAAGATGCAGCAAGATATGGAGTACAGAAGGCGGCAAGACTCCCTATCATCTGCATTGAAACTCTATCATGAGAGCTTCGACGATAACGGTGCCGACCTAGCTGAAAATCTTATTTCCGCCATAGAAGCCGGAGGCTCCTCGATCGACGCCATGAACTTCAGCCATTCGATTGAGCTTCTAAAAAATTTGGGAAGGGGCTCCGACGTCCCAAATATAATATCTAGATATATTTCCGCGAACGACGAAAAAGGGAAGGAATTCTTCGACCTCAATTCCCACCCCTTTCGGGAGAGAATCACCGACGCAGACGTATGGGCAGCTTTCGCCGAGAAATTCGAGACATTCCGAGATACAAGGTCAGCCGTCAGCGTTCTTCTCGATATAGCGAACAGCAGAGGATGGAACCCCGAAGACATTATCTTGCTTTCTCAGGTATCAGCGCAGGAATTTAAGGAAATGTTCCTAAAAGAGAGAGGCCCGCATTTGTCAAAGCTGATCTCAACGGCCTTAAATTTCTCGAAATTCGGAAATTCATCAGCGGAGATGAAGGCCATAACGGCTCGGGCGACCCAAGCCTTGCAGGAAATTGGGGCTACTTCATTGCTCAATCGTCGGAGGGTCGAAGAGTTCGGCGTCCAAGTCCCGGATTCCTCACCGAACGATACGCCCTCGCCAACATCGACCTCATCAGATGAGGACGCGCCCTCGTCATGATCGATACAAACCGAGAGCGCTACCCCGCCAAAAGCGCCAACGCCAGCATGGCAAAGCATCCGCCATACCAAAGCGCCTTGCCCAATCGCGGCCAGCGCCGCAGGGCCGCGCCGGATACGGCGATCAAGAGCAAGCCCCACCAGACATAGCTCATCCGGTTATCCAACCGGCCAAGATAAAAGCCGGAAGCAAGGGCGGCCAGGATCGCCGCGACGTCCAGCGCCAGCCAGGCGGGCGATGGGCGGCGGCGATGATTGGCGTGAGGGGTGTCGGTCATGGCAGGGAAAGATTCCGGCGGTTGATTTCGTCGCGGTATTCCTGGGCGCGGCTGCTGAAATGCCGGTTGCCCGTCGCGAACATGAAGGCCGCCCATTTGGTGGACCAGCCAAAAACAGGCGCGGCGGCTTCGGGGATCGCCGCCAGGCGGGTCAAAATCCGGCTCAGCCAGGAGGGCGGCCAACTGGCTGCGGCGGCCTTCTGAGCCAAGCCGGGAACGCCCGCGAAAGCGCCCGTCGCGCCGCCCAGAAAGCCGAAGGCGTCGCGGCTGCGCGTCGCAACCTTGTATGCCGCCACAAGCTCCTGATCGCTCAGCAGCGGCGGAAAATCTTCCGGCTGCTGTAGGGCCTGCTGGCACCGGGCGATCAGCATGCCCGCCATCAGGCTTCCTTGCTGGGGGCCATAGGCTTTCACCAGCCGGTCCTTGATCCGCGCCATCAGCGCTTGCAGCGCGCCGGAATCAAGGCGGCGGACGGACAGCATGTCATTCAAGAGAAGCTGAACCTCGGGGGCATGATAGTCCATCGCCCCCAAGGGAAAGTTGAGATGCCAGAAATCGACCAGGGATTGCCCGGACGGCACGCGGCCCACGGGCAGCGCCGCCCGATCCACGGGCCGCCCGGTGGCATCCATGACGACCTGATGGATGCCCAGCTTCAGCGCCTGGTCCAATTCCGCGTCATGTGCGGCGTTGGTTATGTCCGTCACGATGCGCTCTCGCCGCCCGCTGCTAACCTGCGATACCTAAACGGACCTAGATCGCCGCTCAAGAATAGCAAGGGGGCTATGCCGACCGGCATAAGCGGCCTTGGCCCTATCCCCGCCGCGCCGCTGCCGCCTCCGCATCCCCATGCTCAAAGGCCGACGCCATCCGCTCGATCTCCCGCGCCGACAGCCCCAGCCGGGCAGCCTGGCTCCGCCACTGCGCAACGGCCCCGGCAACCTCCGCGACGATCTCCCCGGCCCGCGCCTTGGCGAGCCCGAACCGCCCCGCCACATCCATGACCAGCGCGAAGGAGGCCGTCGTATCCTCCTCGTCAATCGCAGTCGAAAGCACGCGTGGCCTGATATCGACCGGCACGGGATTGAGGTCGTAGGCGGGCGAGAGCCGCCAGCCGCCGCCCGTGTAGAGAAAACCGTGATTGCGCAGATGGTCGTCGGTATTCGAGATGAGGACGCTGAAGAGGATGCGCCGCCACAGGTCGGCGATATCGGCGGCGGGGGCCGCGCCGTGCTGGCGCAGCGCGTCCACGATCTCAAGATAGCTGTGCGTCTCGTTGTCATTGGCCCCGAGCATGCTCATGGCGGACAGGAACGGCACGCGCCGCCCGCCGTCGCGGTCGAAGCGCCGCAGCAGCAGGACCGGCCTGCCGCCGACCTGTTCGAGACGCCAGTCGGGAACGGGAATGCCCGCTTGCGCCGCCAGCGTCAGGGCCAGCGCTTCCCACAGCACGATATCGGTCTCGTCGCCCTTCTGCGGGAATTTGGCGATGGCGAGTTGGCCGTCGCGGTCGCGCACCGACGCCTTGGGCCGCGCCCCGCCCAGCGACGAGCCAGGGGCCAGCAACAGGCGCAATTCCTCCTCGCCCTCGCTATCCGCCGCGACGCTCTCGGCGGCGGATAGCAGGCGCGGCAGTTCGATCAGCGGCGGAATTCGCGCCGCACTATCCGGCGCAAGAAAGGGGCCGCCTGGCTGCTCGGCGAAGCGCAAAGCCCCCTGCCGGGCCTCGTCATCCACCATCAGCAGATAGTCGAGTTCGAACAGCGTCCGGGGCGCGCGCGCTTCGCGCCTTGCGCGCTGCCGCTCCGCCCGGCGCATCAGCGTGCGCCCCCAGCGGTCGGGCGCGGAATCCCCCAGCGCGCCGAACAGGGCCTTTTCCGGCGGCGTATGGAACTGCCCCGCCGTCAAGGTCAAAGCGGGCTCAAGCGCGAAGCGCTCCGCGCTGGCGAGCCAACCCGGGTCATATTCGAAAGAGGCTGTTTCCCGGCCACGCCGCACCCGCGACCATAGCCGCCCGACAAGGCGCGGCTGCCGATCAAGATCGACATAGACGAAGACGGCCCGGTCGCTCATGACGGCTTCTTTTCCGCCGCGCGCCGCCGGATGCGCTGCGGCAATTGTTCGTCGGCCAATTCGATGCCGACGCTGTCATGGCTGGCGTCGGCAAGATCGGCCAGCCGATCCGTCATGCCCAAAATAAAGAGGATGGTCGCGTAGATGCCAAGGGAAACGGTCGGGTCGCCCTGTTCCGCTTTACCCAGGGTCACGCGGCTAATGAAGGCCCGCTCGGCCATCAATGCGGTCGGAATGGCCCGCCGCCGCCGGGCCGCACGGATGTCCGCGCCCAGCTTGCGCAGGGCGCGCTTTACGGGTAGGGGAAGGGTATCAGCGGCGGCGCTTCTCATAGATCAACGTTCAATATAATGAGCTTTACTCATATTTATGTAAACTATATTGATCGCTAAAACAAGTCCCCCAGAGATAACCGACAATCCCTATGGGCTTTTACCCCACCTCCTGATTCGCCACCCAAGGCGGCGGCGGAAGCCGCCCGGAGGACACGGCGGCGCTGATTTCCGCCGCCCGCCGCTCCATGGCCTGCCGGGTGCGGATATCGAGATGCAAGGCCCCCAAACCGCTCGGCGCGCTGATATCCGTCTCATGCTTGTCCTGACACCAGACCAGCCGCCAGGCGCTATTGAAGGCCGGGCCGAAACTCATGAACAGGCAACACTGGCCGTCGGCCAGAATCTCCCCAAGGGCGGCAAGCGCCTCCTCGGCCTCGGGGATCGGGTCGCCGGACGGCATTTCCACAACCCACACATTAGGCCCCGAATCCCAATAGCCGATAACGAAGCGGGAAATTGCCGCGTAGCCTTCGTGCGGCCCCGGCCCGACCGGCGGCGGGTCGAGCAGGCCAACGAGACGGAATATCTCCTCCTTCTCGGCACGGAAGGCGTCCGTCTGCCTGATATGGTCCTCCATCGCGGGCCTCTCGGCTTCAACGATGGCGGCGGCGACCTTGCGCCGCCAACCGTCCAGCCGCTCCGCGCCGCTCATGTCGTCAGATGCGGCCCCCGTTCCAGCGTCCTGCATGCCCGCCTCCATCGCCGATTAAACACACGCAAAGATAGCGCATCACGATCAAGCAATGATTAATGGCGCGCATCCGGCCTTCCTTCGTATGCCGACCGCGCCCCTCCCGTCCTTCCGGCTGTCCTTTCTCGCGCCGTTCGTCGGTTCAAGGCCGCAAGCGCTGGCGCTCCTCCTCTGCGTTCCGGCCTGACGGTGCAGCCGCCTCCGCCGTCGCCAAGGCCCGCCGCATGAAGGCCGCGATGGGGGCGGTCGAACGAAGGAGGCCGAACATGCGGGCAATCAAGATCATTCTCGAACTCTGGTGCGAACTGGCGGGCTTCCGCCTGCACCTGGAATACCAGCGACCGGCCACGCCGATTCGCCGCGTTGCCACTGCTCCGTTCAAAGCCCTACGCCGTCGGGCAACGGTCTCACGATGACGGCCAGGCCGCGCGCGACCGTCGCGTGCGGCCCAACCGCTTCGTGTGGGCTCATCGAAAAGGAAGAACGGGCCAAGCCCGGAATGAGCGCGCCGCCGGGCGGCGCTACGCGGGCCTAGCAACGGCCCGCGAACAAGCAAACACGCGGCAAACCGTTCGGTTCGCTTATCGCGCGCTTGCTCAAGAATATGTTTAGATGGTGCGGGCGGTCGGAATCGAACCGACACTCCTTTCGGAACCGGATTTTGAGTCCGGCGCGTCTACCAGTTTCACCACGCCCGCGCGGCCCTCTATCTAGCCCAAGAGCCCAAAAATCGGAAGGGGCTAAATCGGCCCCTCAGAGCCTGATTGGGGTTTGCCCTTCGGCGCTGGCTTGGGCTTCGGCCTACGAACATTAATTGCCGCTGCGTCAAGAGTAGTCTTGAGGTGAGAAGCATAGAACTTCTCGATCATCTCGACGCTAGTCCGGCAATTTTTTGCAATCTGATAGATATCAGCCCCATCCATCAATCTCAAGCAAATGTACGTGTGCCGAAGACTATACGCAGCCCGGCGATTTCCGTCCCGGTCGAATTTTAACCCTTCCTCTTTGAGAATTGTATTCAGCAGCTCATGCCGTTCCCCTGGGAATATCAAGTCAGTCGGGTAGGTCGGGCGAAGGTCTTCCTCTCCTTCCTCCGCCCGCATGTTCCGACCGGCGGCTTTCGGCCTTAGCCGTGCCTGCAATCGCTCGAAGGGGCGCACAGCACTCGCCGTGCTTTTGCAGTGGCCGACGCCGCGCTTGCCGCGCACCTCGATCTCAAGGATGGTCTCGCCTGAGTCGCGGTCTTTGACGATCTGAACATCCCGAAATTCGAGCCGCGCCGCTTCGTCGGGGCGCAGGCCGGTATTCGCCATGAACAGCACATAATCGTGCATTTGCTCATAATACCATACCCAGCGTTTCTTCGGCGGCTGCTGGACCCGTCGCCGCGTCGCCTCATAGAGGCGCTTATACTCGTCGGGGCCGAACCAGCCGCGATGCGAGATTTTGACCGATCTGTCGTACTTTGTGGCCAGCCTCGGCAATCGGTCGAGCCCGCCTTTGTCCATCTCAGATGTCAGAATCTGCCGGAGAGCCACGATCTCTTGATAAATCGTGCTACGGGCAGGGGGCTTGCCCCCCGGGGAGTCTTAAATCCGGTGGATACGGTATTGCTAAATCTTGGCGGCGGTGATTTCCGGGAAAGTCAGGTCGCCAAAGAAGGGGATCAGATGCCCTCGGATGCGGGCAATATGCAGCTTGATGTATTTGGGGCTGCGGGTGCCTGCGCACAGCACCGTGAATTCCGCAATGAACTCCTCCGCACCTTCACGAAACAGCCTCTCGCGGGGCGCTGGAACCTTCGCCGCCGGGGCCGGTTCGCTGCCCTCGACCTTGATGCTGTTCATGCCTTTGCGGAGCGCGGCACGCAGTTCGTAATACCAATCCTCCGCCACTTCCTTGGCGTGGGACAGGCTTTCTTCTTTGGTGCTGCGGCGATGGTTTTGACCGTTGAGATAGGCCGAGCATTGCCAATGGCGGCCATCTCCTCGCTTGTAGAGATGAACCTTGCCTTCAAGGATTGTGTGCTGCTCAGACATGCCACACATCTCCCACACCCGCGCTGTGCACGATTTTGTGTAAGTGATGTGTAAGTGTATCAAAAGTTGCTTTAGATTTGGATAACGCCGTAACGCATTGACAGATATAGGGGTTTTTGCCTAAGTTAATAGGCCTCATAACATTTTGAGTCTGCCGCGTCTACCATTTCGCCACGGAGGCACCGGGCGCTTTCAAGCGTGCGGCGGATCATAGCGATAGAAAGCCGGGGGTCAAGCGCCGCATGAGGTCGGCGGATCATGGGGCCACCATGGGGGGGCGCCACGGGGTTGACACGCGCCGGGGCGGGGGCGGCGGTTGCGGGCGCGAAGCGCACCTGATAGACGGGTAGCGCCCGGCCCCGCACCCATTGCCAGGGGCCCCGCTGTCGGAGATGCCCGTTGCTGCGTAGCCTTTACAATTGGACCATGCGCCTTGCCGGCCACCGCCATGCCATTTGGGCGTTGGCCGGTGTTTCCTTCATTGAAAGCTCCGTCTTTCCTCTCCCGCCAGACCTATTGCTAATTCCCATGGTTCTAGCGGATCGCCGTAAGGCATTCCTATATGCGGCCGTATGCACCTTAGCGTCTGTCGCCGGCGGTTTCTTAGGCTACGCTATCGGCCACTTTCTTTGGGAAAGTCTTGGTCAAAAGATTATTCAAACCTATGGCCTGATGGATGCATATATCCGGTTTAAAACAAATTTTGACCAATATGGTGCTGAATATATTATCATTAAAGGCCTTTTACCTGTCCCTTATAAAATAATTACGATTGCCAGCGGCGCCTTCAATTTCGATCTCGCTACTTTTGCCGTCGCTTCCTTGATCTCGCGAGCCCTTCGCTTCTTCTTAGTGGCCGGTTTGTTCTGGAAATTTGGCGAGCCCATCCGCACATTTGTGGAAAAGTGGCTGACTCTAGTTACCACGGCATTCGCGGTGCTGTTGGTCGGCGGTTTCGTCCTCGTCAAGTATCTGCACTAGTCGGTCACCGTTACAGTATCACCACCCAAAGGACCACCGCCCCATGACCACCTACGCGCCCGGCCCGACCGCCGCCCCGTCCCCGCTGGCCCACCCCCGCCTGCCGCAGGCGGCGCTGGTGCTGGCGTCGGTCGGCGCCCTGGGCACGGCGCTGCTGTCGCAGTATGTCGGCGGCCTGCATCCGTGCGAGTTCTGCATCTGGCAGCGCTGGGCCTATGTCGCCGCCATCGTGACGCTGCTGCCCGGCCTGGTGAACCCGCGGTTCCGTACCGTCTCGCTGGTCCTGGGCGGCCTAGCCTTCCTGGCCGGTGCGGCCATCGCCGGCTTCCACACCGGGGTGGAGCAGCACTGGTGGGAAGGCTTCACCACCTGCAGCAGCAGCCTGCCCAAGAACCTGACGCTGGATCAGTTGCGCGAGCGCCTGCTGTCCGCCCCGCTGGTGCGCTGTGACGAGGCGCAATGGACCTTCCACGGCATCTCCATGGCCGCCTTCAACTTCCCGGCCTCGCTGATCCTGGGCCTAGTGGCCTGGGCGGCCGCCCGCGCCGGCGCCAAGCGGGCCTGAGGATACGCCCATGACCGCCACCGCTGACGCCCCGAAGCCGGCCGCCGCTAAGCCCACCGAACGCTTGGCCCGCCGCCCGTTGCCGGGCGATCTGGGCACCGAGGCGCAGATCGCGCGCATCATCCGCGTGGACCAGGCGGGCGAATACGGCGCCGCCCGCATCTACGCCGGCCAGCTGTCGGTGCTGGGCAAGAGCCCGGTGGGCGCCACCATCCGCCATATGGAGGAACAGGAGCGCGTCCACCTCGACACCTTCAACCAGATGATGGTGAAGCGCCGCGTGCGCCCCACCGCCCTGCAACCGCTGTGGAAGGTGGCCGGCTACGCCCTGGGTGCGGCCACCGCCCTGATGGGCGAACGGGCGGCCATGGCCTGCACCGTCGCGGTGGAGGAGGCGATCGACGCCCACTACGCCGAACAGGCGGAGCGCCTGGGCCCGGGTGAATCCGAGCTGAAGGCCACCATCGAGAAATTCCGGGCCGAGGAGCTGGAGCACCGCGACATCGGCCTGGCCCATGACGCCGAGCTGACCACCGGCTATCCCGTGCTGTACACCCTGATCAAAGCGGGCACCCGCGCCGTCATCTGGGTGGCGGAACGCGTCTGATCATGGCGCGGCGGCGCCCGCCTTATTCTCGTCGCCGCCCAGCCTGTACGCCAGCCTGAGATAGACGATCCGCCCCGGCACGGCCAATTCCGACCGTTCCCGATACTGCGGCGTGTCGATCCATGTCACGCGCCGCACGCCATTGAACACGTCGTTGGCGGTGACGATCAGTTTCAGCCGTGACGTCACGTCATGGCCATAGGACAAGGTCACCGACTGATAGCCGGACCGCGTACCGCCTGCCTCCAGCGACCGGCCATGCAGTTGCGCCTGGAGTTGCAGGCGGTCGCCCTCCGCCGGCGTCCAGGTCAGGTTGACCTTGGTCAGGTGCGTGAACAGGGCGCCGGTATAATTCTCCCCGCCAACCGGTATGGATTCCCGGACGCGGGACAGGTCGGAACTGAGGCCGATTGCCCAGTCCGGCCCCAGATGGAAATCCACCGCCAGATCCAGGCCGGCCGACGTGCCGCTGCCCGCGTTTTCCACCGTGGAGACCAGGGCCGTGTCGCCCGGTGCCGCGGCATAGCGATAGTCCACGATATCGTCGGTCAGACGGCGCGCGTACAGGGTGCCGCTGGCCGTCACTTTCGCCGCCGTATAGGTGTAGCCGGCCGCCACCGAAGCCGTGCGGCTGGGCCGTAACCCGGTGTTGCCCAGGATGGTGGTCGCGCCCACGATGGTTTGAAGCGGGTTCAGCTGTTCGGTCGTCGGCCGGTCAATGCGCCGGGTGTAGCTGAGGCTGACGCGGCTTTCGGGGCTAAGGTCCCGGCCCAGGGATAGACTGGGCAGCCAGCGCAGGTCGTTCGAGTCCGGCATGCCATCCGCCGCCGCCAGGAACCGGGTCGCCATCAACTCCACCCGCAGCCCGCCCTTGACAAGCCAGGGGCCCAGCAGGCGCTGATAGCTGGCATAGCCGGCGCTGAGGGTGCGGTTGAGGCCGAAGCGCGCGGCGGGGGTGGCGCCGAAGCCGCCGTCACCCGGATCACCCACCGCCCCCGCCTGATAGGCCGACTGCACCCGGTCCGAACTCGACCTCGAAACCCAGCTTGAGCTGTTCCTCCCGGGGCAGCGGCAGGACATAGTCGCCGCTGACGGTATCGATCAGCTCATGTTCGGTGTGCCGCTGGCGATAGATGTCCTCAACAGACGCGGGCACCTGGAAGAGCTGGTCATCGGTCTGGTCGCGCAGCGTCTCATGGTCTTCATGGCTGGCCTTCACGGTCAGCGTGTCGCCGCCGAACACCCCCTTGCGGACGTAATCGCCGGTCAGGGAGGCGTGGTCGAAATGCTGCGGGGCGCGGTCCTGGGTGACGCTGCGGCTGGTCACGCCGCCATCGGGGCCATAGACGCCGAGATCATTCTGATATTGGCGCGGCCGGTGGCGCAGGGCCCCTTCCCCACCGAGGCTGAGCGTGTCGTGGTCCGAGGCGGCATAGGACACGGTCAGGGCGCCGGTGGTGTTGGTGTAGGGCACGAAGGTGGAGCGATGCTCCACCAGACGGCCGGCGGCCGATCCATCCGCGTTCTTGGCCGTCCGGTCTACGTCCAGCAGGTCGTAGCGGATGTCGTCCCGCACGTCGGCCGAGCCGCTGAACGTCCAGGCGCCCAACCCGACGGAGCCGGCGGCCGAGCCGCTGCGCCGCCCCTGCGGACCGATGCCCACCCCCAGGTCCGCCTTGGCCGCCGACGTGCGCGGCTTGCGCGTGACCAGGTTGATGACGATGCCGGCATCCTCCCGGAACTCCGGACCGGGGTCGGTGATGACCTCGATCTTGGCGATGGTGTTGGCCGGCATGGATTGCAGGGCCGTCGCCAAGGGCATGCCGCGCAAGGCCGCCGACGGCTTGCCATCGACCATCACCGTGACGGCGGCGCCATGCACGCGGACCTTGCCTGCCGGGTCGACACTGACCGCTGGCAGGGCGGTCAGGACGTCGGCGACGCTACCGCCCCCCTTGGCCTGGAGGTTGTTCGTCAGGTCGTAAACCGTGCGGTCGTCCAGATGCATGGCTTCCGGCGGCGTGGCCGTGACGGTGATTTCCGTCTGCGCCAGCGCTGATGGCGCGGCGACGGCAAGGCCAGCGATGACCGCGTTTCGAAAGCCCCTGACCTTCACCCTATTCCCCCTTCAGGCGGTCTGCCGCGAGCACGCGGGATGCCTGCTCCCGACAGCGGGGGCCGGGAGGTCGCAAGCACGGGTGCAGCTGGAAACGGGGGAATGGCCCCTGGAAAAGCCGGGTACACCCTTCGCTTTTCTCAGGCCATCCCGCCCCCGCCACTCGGTAATGCCTTAAAATTCCAGCATTTGATTGCCGGCGCAAACGACGATACCTTGGCGCGATCCTGAGTTTTTCTAAGGACGAGCCCCATGCCGCTCAGCGCCATTTCCTTGAACGCGCTAAGGGCCTTCGAGGCCGCGGCCCGGCATCTGAGCCTGACCCGCGCGGCGGCGGAACTGCATGTCACGCAATCGGCGGCCAGCCATCAGGTGCGCGGGCTGGAGGAGCAACTGGGCGTCAGCCTGTTCCGCCGCAGCACCCGGGGCCTGATCCTGACGGATGAAGGCCAAGTCCTGGCGCCCACGATCCTGGAGGCCTTCGCCATGATGGAGCGGACGCTGGACGCCGTCAGCGCGAACGGCCCGGCGGAGATCGTCAATTTGGGCGTGGTCGGCACCTTCGCCGTGGGCTTCCTGTTCGAACGCCTGGGCGCGTTCCGGGCCAACCATCCGCGCGTCGACCTACGCATCATGACCAACAACAACAAGGTCGACCTGTGGACCGAGAGCCTGGACCTGGCCATCCGCTTCGGCAACGGCGCCTGGCATGGCGTGGAAGCGCACCACCTGATGGACGCGCCCATGACGCCGCTGTGCGCGCCGGCCGTGGCCGCCACCCTGGCGACGCCAGCCGACTTGGCCGCCCATCCGCTGCTGCGGTCTTATCGCGCCCAGGATTGGCCGGCCTGGCTGAAGGCGGCCGGCGTGCCCGGCATCCCGGCGCGGGGCCCCCTGTTCGACGCCTCCACCCTCATGGTCCAGGCGGCCATCGTGGGCGAAGGGATCGCGCTGGCGCCGCCCGCCATGTTCCGGCGGGAGCTGGCGGAGGGCCGGTTGGTCCAACCGTTCGACGTGCTGGTGGATACCGGGTCGTACTGGCTGACGCGGCTGTTCTCCAAACCGCTGACGCCCGGCATCAAGGCCTTCCAGGACTGGGTGCTGGCGTGCACGGCGGCACGGCGCTGACCAATTGTCAGAACGGGTCCAGCTCGGTGTCCCAGTACAGGAAGTCGCGCCAGCTTTCGTGCAGGAAGTTGGGCGGAAAGGCCCGGCCGTTTTCCTGCAGCTGGAAGACCGTGGGCTGGAAGGGGGGCTCAGGGGGATCATGCCGCACACATGGGGCAGCCGGTTGCCCTTGGCCAGGTTGCAGGCGGAGCAGGAGGTGACGACGTTGTCCCAGGTGGTGCGTCCGCCGCGGGAGCGTGGGATGACGTGGTCGAACGTCAGTTCCTGGGTGGGGAAAGGCTCACCACAATACTGACAACAGAAATGGTCGCGTAGGAAGACGTTGAAGCGGGTGAAGGCCGGCCTTCGTGTCGCCGGTACGTATTCCTTCAAACTGATGACGCTGGGTATTCGGATTTCCGCGGTGGGCGACCGGACGACGCGGTCGTAGACGGATATGATGTTGACCCTGTCCAGGAAGACGGCCTTGACGGTGTCTTGCCAGGACCAAAGGGACAAGGGGAAGTAACTGAGCGGCCGAAAATCGGCGTTCAGCACCAAGGCCGGACAACTGTCTAGTGGTGGAGACAATACCACCCCCGCACCGTTCCGAGGACGGCCGCGGGCCGAACCCACGGCCAGAAATCATCGTCTTCTTAACCTTTCCCGCCCGTCTCGGCAATCCTCGCCTTGGTGGGGGGCCCGCTATTTCACGATAACGTCATACCGTTACCCACAAGATGTGGGGGCGCCGCCCCGCCCTACCCCTTTTTATAGGGGCGTCGGCACCGTTCCACCCCAGCAACTCGGGGGGATGCGCGGGATGGGCAAGACGGGCCCGCCGATGGTATCAGGGGGCATGGACCAGCCCGTCACCCGCTTCGCCCCCAGTCCCACCGGCCTGCCCCACCTGGGCCACGCCTATTCCGCCCTGTTCGGCTGGCACGCCGCGAAGGGCCGGGGCGGCACCTTCCTGCTGCGCTTCGAGAATATCGATCCCAACCGGTGCCGGCCGGAGTTCGAGGCGGCCTTCACCCGCGACCTGACCTGGCTGGGCCTGAGCTGGCCGCAACCGGTGCGCCGCCAGTCGGAACACCTGGCCGACTACCGGGCGGCCCTGCACCGGCTGACGGCCCGGGGCGTGCTGTACCCCTGCTTCTGCTCACGCAAGGACATCCAGGATGAGATCTCCCGGGCCGGGGCGGCGCCCCACGGACCGGAAGGCCCCCTCTATCCCGGCACCTGCCGCCATATGGACCCAGGCCGCCGGGCCGATCTGCTGGCCGCCGGCACGCCGCACGCCCTGCGTCTGAATGTCACGGCCGCCACGCGCCAGACCGGGCCGCTGAGCTGGACCGACCGGGAGGCCGGGCCGCAGGTGGCCCAGCCGGGCGTTCTGGGCGACGTGGTCCTGGCCCGGCGCGACGTGGCCACCAGCTATCACCTGGCGGTGACGGTGGACGATCACCTGCAGGGCGTCACCTTGGTGACCCGGGGCCGGGACCTGATGGAAGCGACGCATGTCCACCGCCTGTTGCAGGCCCTGCTGGATTTGGACGTGCCCCTCTGGCACCACCACCGCCTGTTGACGAACGAGCGCGGCGAACGGCTGGCCAAGCGCGACGGGGCGGCCAGCCTGGCGGCATTGCGTGACGGCGGCGCCACACCAGCCGAGGTCTGTCATCACTTGGGCATGGAAACGCCTTGATCGCTAAAAGACTTGATCAAGAATGGGTCGCGCTCATCTAGCCATGCGCGCACACCTCGCTTTTTAGCGAATTTTTCGCCACCCAGACGGAAGGCCCCGTGGTAAGAACGCGCCATGCCTGATGCAGATACCCTCGCCCACTACCGCACCCTCGTCAAAGACACGACGATAGACGGCAACACCCTGCTGTCGACGGATTACTTCAATCACTTCAACGAAGTGATCATGTTGTTGTCCATGCTGGGCGACATGCCGGAGATGCTGGACGAGATCAGGGCCTGGCAGCCCAAGACCTACAAGCAGCACTTCGAGGGTAGCGGCCTGGGCTTCGCCGCCCTGGCCATCGACGCCTACGACCATGTGCCGCCCGAATATCGCCAGCCCTTTGATCGCGTGATCGCGGAACTGGAGGCCACCATCGCCGAGGCGGTGGTGACGCTGGAGGCGGAGCTGGGCTCGCCCGAGGTGCTGGGCTTCATGGCGTCGGACTATTGGCAACGCCTGCAGAAGCTGGTGGACCGGGGCAGCGCCATCGTCCATGGCGCCACCGAACAGGCGACCCTGGATCAGGACGCGATCGACGCGCTGTTCTGAGACCCTCGAGCGGCGGGCGTGCACCATTTCTGAGCGCCTCGGGCGCCGGCGGGGCATCCGCCCCTTGGCTGATCCTCAGTTTCCAGTCCGCTTCGCTCCCCGGAAACTTCCGGCGGACGCAGTCGCGTCCTATGAAATCAGAAGGGGCGTGGGACTCAATCCACCGCTCTTAAACCGGTCACCAAATCCATGTAATCCGGCTCATGGTCCGGGCTGAGCTGGCCGTGGCGGATCAGGAAGTCGATCACCACCAGGTTGACGTTGAACTTCCAGTCGTCGGTGGTGCGCACGCTGTCGGCCACGCGTTCCAGCGGCCAAAGCTCGAAGGCCTCGACCTCGCCATCCGTGTTGCGCGGGATGATGTCGCGACTGAGCGCCAGATCATAGCAGAACAGGGTGTCGCGGCGCAGGCCGGCCACCGTGTCGAAGACATAGGTGATGGCGCCCACTGGCACGGCGGCGCGGGCCAGGCCGGGGTCCAGCCCCGCCTCCTCATGCGCCTCCTTCACCAGATTTTCCGTCAGGCTGAGACCGGCCGGCTGGCCGCCCGCCACCATGTTGTCCAGCTTGCCCGGGGCCACGCCTCGGTCGCGGGCGCGGCGGCCCACCCACATCTCGATACGCCCGTCCGGGCCGGACACATAGCCGTTCACGTGCAGGCCGAAGCCGCGCACGCCGAAACCGGGCACGGCCGCCCGGTCGAGTTGCAGCAGCTCCGGCTGGCCCCACTGCGGCAGCACCGGAAAATCCTCGCCGCGCAGGGGAGGCACCAGGCCCTCCGCCGCCAGGACCGCCACCACCTCGGCCGCCGCCTGGCTGCGGCGCGCGGGATCGGGGGGCAGCAAGTCGAGCAGGGGCGCGGCCCCGCCGGTGAGGCGGAAGGCGTCGCTGAGGCCCGCCACCCGGTCGGCGAAGGCATGGCGCACATGACCCACCGGCCGGCCGTTGACCGCGAAGGGCAGGAAGGCCGTCGCGTCGTGGGCGTTGCACGCCTGGATGTGTCGAATGAAGGCCATGCCCTGGATCTAGCCCGGCCAAGGCGCGGATGCAATGGCGCCCATGGCGGCCAAAGCGTCGCGGTTGATCCTCATCAATCCCTATTGCCAAAGGGTTAGGGTCGGACCTGGCGACTGGTTGTCTTTACGAAAGATTCATCAAGACGGCGTGATTTTGACACGCCCGCACGGTGCCCGCCGAGCGCCGCATGCACGACCGGGAGAAAATCTTGACCCCCAATGACGACTCCATGCTGCGCCAATTCCAGGAACGCCTGGCCTTCCTGGAAATCGACACCGCCACCCGGGACACGCTGCGCAGCCTGCGTCCCCATGTCGAGCGCGAACTGCCCGCCATCCTGGACCGCTTCTACGCCAAGCTGCGGACCCAGCCGGAGATCTTCAAGCTGTTCGGTGGCGACGGGCATTTGTCGCATGTGAAGGACATGCAGATGCGCCATTGGGCGGCCATCGTCACCGGCACCTTCGACACCACCTACCTCGACAGCGTCATCCGCGTGGGCCGCGCCCACAACCGCCTGGGACTGGAGCCGCGCTGGTACATCGGCGGCTACGCCTTCATCACCGGCGAACTGCTGTCCATGGTCACACGCATGGACCGGCGCGGGCCTTTCACCTGGCTGCGCCCACGCCTGGACGTGGTCCGCCTGCAGCAGGCCCTGCTGCGCGCCGTCATGCTGGACATGGACCTTGCCATCTCCGTCTACACCGAGGAGGGACGCAAGGACCGGCGGCGGGTATTGGAAACCCTGGCCCAGAGCTTCACCGACACCATGGCCGGCGTTGTCGACGGCATCGGCAGCGCCGTGGGCGGGTTGCGCCAGGATGCCAGCCTGCTGACGCAAGCCGCCGACCAGTCGCTGGCGCAAAGCACGCAGGCCGATACGGCCGCCGGCAACGCCGCCAGCAACGTCCAGTCGGTGGCCAGCGCCACGGAGGAATTGTCGGCCTCCATCACCGAGATTGGCGCGCGCGTGGCGCAATCCAACAAGATTTCGGCGCAGGCGCTGGAGACGACCCGCCGCACCGACGGCGCCGTGCGGGGCCTGGTCGCCGCCGCGGCCCGCATCGGCGACGTGCTGAGCCTGATCAACACCATCGCCAGCCAGACCAACCTGCTGGCGCTGAACGCCACCATCGAAGCGGCGCGGGCCGGCGAGGCCGGCAAGGGCTTCGCCGTCGTCGCGGGCGAGGTCAAGGCCCTGGCCACCCAGACGGCCAAGGCGACCGAAGAGATCTCCACCCAGGTGGGGGCCATCCGCCATGTGTCGGAAGAGGCGGTAACGGCGATCAGCCAGATCGGCAGCGTCATCGCCGGCATGGACGAGATCGCGACATCCATCGCCAGCGCGGTGGAGGAACAGAGCGGCGCCACGCGTGAAATCGCCCGCAGCATCACCCAGGCGGCCACCGGCACCGCCGGCGTGTCGTCCAGCATCGGCCATGTGACCAATGCCGCCCGGCAGACGGGAGCGGCGGCCGACCGGGTCAACCGCTCGTCATCCGAGTTGGGGGTGCAGGCCCAGCGCCTGCGCGACGGGGCGCAGACCTTCGCCAACCGCCTGCGGGAAAGCGCCTGACAGCCTGGGAGGAAGGTGCCCCAAGCCGATGGGCAAGCGCACCGGCGCACGCTATAATCGTTCGCATGGGCACGTTCCTCTTCTTCTGCCTGGGCGCCACCATGCTGGCCGTGCTGGGCGTACTGATCCTGGGCCTGTTCACCATGGCCCGGGGCGGCGACAAGGCCGGCGCAACGGGCAACCGCCTGATGTGGTGGCGCATCCGCCTGCAGATCCTGGCCGTGGTGCTGTTCATCCTGACGGCGCTGGCCCTGGGGCACCACGCATGACGGCGCGCGGGGCGGCGGCATGGTCACACTGACCCGTATCTACACACGGGGCGGCGACAAGGGCCAGACCTCGCTGGGCGACGGCCGGCGCGTGGCCAAGCATGACCTGCGGGTTGAAGCCTACGGTACAGTGGATGAGGCCAACGCCGCCATCGGCCTGGCCCGCCTGCACACCGCCGGAACACCAGCGGACGCCTATCTGGCCCGCATCCAGAATGACCTGTTCGACCTGGGCGCCGATCTGTGCACGCCTGAACAGGAAAATCCCAAATACCCGCCATTGCGCATCGTCGGCGCCCAGGTCGAGCGGCTGGAGCGGGAGATCGACACGCTGAACGCCGATCTGGCGCCGCTGTCCTCCTTCATCCTGCCGGGTGGTACCCCCGCCTCCGCCTATTTGCACCAGGCGCGAACCGTCACACGGCGGGCGGAACGGCTGGTGGCCGCCCTGGCGGAGCGGGAACCGGTGACGCCCGCGGCCTTCAAGTACCTGAACCGCCTTTCGGATTTCCTGTTCGTGCTGTCGCGCCATGTTAACGACAGGGGTGCGCTTGACGTCCTATGGGTGCCCGGCGCCAACCGCCAAGAGCCTTAAACCCTTGGGTTTAGGCCATATTGCAGTGCAACAGGGCGACGTTGACAGCCTTGTGGGACAATCCTATTTTTGCCGACCACGTCCGAATGGCTCGATCCGCCGGACGGGGAAAATAACCAGAACCCGCCAGATCGAGGGTGGAGCGTCACACCGGGCGGGCGCCCTCCAAGAAGTGCCAAAGGATGGCTTGAGAATGAAGATACTGGTCGCGGTCAAGCGGGTCGTTGACTACAACGTGAAGGTTCGCGTGAAGGCGGACGGCACGGGTGTGGAGACGGCCAACGTCAAGATGTCGATGAACCCGTTCGACGAGATCGCGGTTGAGGAGGCTGTGCGCCTGAAAGAGGCGGGCAAGGCCACCGAGATCGTGGTGGTGAGCGTGGGGCCGAGCCAGGCGCAGGAGACCTTGCGCACGGCGCTGGCCATGGGTGCGGAACTGGGCGATCCTGGTGCAGACGGATGTGGAGACGCAGTCGCTGGGCGTGGCCAAGGCGCTGAAGGCGCTGGCGGAGAAGGAGCAGCCCGGCCTGGTGATCCTGGGCAAGCAGGCCATCGACGACGACGCCAACCAGACCGGCCAGATGCTGGCCGCACTCTTGGGCTGGGCCCAGGGCACCTTCGCCAGCAAGGTGGTGCCCGCTGAAGGCACCGTTGCCGTGACGCGTGAGATCGACGGCGGTCTGGAGACGGTGGATCTGAAGCTGCCGGCGGTGGTGACCACCGACCTGCGCCTGAACGAGCCGCGCTACGCCTCGCTGCCCAACATCATGAAGGCCAAGAAGAAGCCCTTGGAGACGGTGGACGCCGCCAGCTTGGGCGTGGACCTGACGCCGCGGCTGAAGACGCTGAAGGTGGCGGAGCCGCCGAAGCGGGCCGGTGGTGTGAAGGTGGGCTCCGTCCAGGAGCTGGTGGCCAAGCTGAAGACCGAAGCGCGGGTGATCTGACCATGACAACTCTTGTTATCGCTGAGCCTTCTGCGGAAGGCGTGAAGGTCCCGACGCTGACCACCCTGGGGGCGGCCGCCAAGCTGGGCGGCGATGTGCATGTGCTGGTGATCGGTCAGGGCGTGGGTGCCGTGGCCGATGCCACGGCCCAAGTCGCCGGTGTCGCCAAGGTGCTGACGGCCGATGCCGCCGAACTGGCGCACGGCCTGGCGGAGAACGTGGCCCCGCTGGTGGTGGGCCTGGTGAAGGCCGGCGGCTACAGCCATGTGCTGGCGCCCAGCACCACCTTCGGCAAGAACGTGGCGCCGCGCGTCGCGGCCCTGCTGGACGTGGCGCAGGTCAGCGACATTACCGGGGTGGAAAGCCCCGACACCTTCACCCGGCCCATCTACGCCGGCAACGCCATCGCCACCGTGCAATCCAGCGACCCGGTGAAGGTGGCGACGGTGCGCGGCACGGCGTTCGAGGCGGTGGCGGCCACGGGCGGCAGCGCCGCCGTCGAGGCCGCGTCCGGTGCGGCCGACGCCGGCCTGTCGAGGTTCGTGAGCCAGGAGGTGTCCAAGTCCGAACGTCCGGAGCTGACCAGCGCCCGGGTGATCGTCTCGGGCGGGCGGGGCATGCAGTCGGGCGACAACTTCCCCCTGCTGGAGGCGCTGGCCGACAAGCTGGGGGCGGCCGTCGGCGCATCCCGCGCCGCCGTGGACGCCGGCTTCGTGCCCAACGACTACCAGGTCGGGCAGACGGGCAAGATCGTGGCGCCGGAACTGTACATCGCCGTGGGCATCTCGGGCGCCATCCAGCACCTGGCCGGCATGAAGGACAGCAAGGTCATCGTCGCCATCAACAAGGACGAGGAGGCACCGATCTTCCAGATCGCCGACTACGGCCTGGTCGCCGACCTGTTCAAGGCCGTGCCGGAATTGACTGCGGAACTGGGCAAGGCGGGCTGATCCAGCCCGTTATCACCCTAATCTACCTCTTGTTAAGGGTCCCTCCGCCAGTATCCGGGGGGACCCCACCAGGGTGGCCTTGCAAGGACAGACACCATGATACGCACGATCGGCATCATCGGTTCGGGGCAGATGGGCACGGGCATCGCCCACGTGACATCGCTGTCCGGCCATACGGTCCGGCTGATGGACACCAGCCCGGAATCGCTCTCGCGGGCCATGCAGGCCCTTGAGAAGAACCTCGACCGCCAGGTTTCCAAGGGCAAGATCACCGAGCAGGAAAAGGATGAGGCCCTGGCCCGCATCTCCACCGGCACGGAGATGTCGACGCTGGCCGACTGCGACCTGGTGATCGAGGCCGCCACCGAGAACGAGGACATCAAGCGCGGCATCTTCAAGGATCTGGTGCCGCACCTGAAGGCCGACGCGCTGGTGGCCACCAACACCTCCTCCATCTCCATCACGCGCCTCGCGGCCTGCACCGACCGGCCGCACAAGTTCATCGGCATGCACTTCATGAACCCGGTGCCGGTGATGCAACTGGTGGAAATCATCCGGGGCATCGCCACGGATGAAGAGACCTACCAGGCCATTCGCGAGCTGACGTTCAAGCTGGGCAAGACTCCCGCCGTGTCGGAGGATTTCCCCGCCTTCATCGTCAACCGCGTGCTGCAGCCCATGATCAACGAGGCGGTCTACACCCTGTATGAAGGCGTGGGCTCGGTCGAGGCCATCGACACCGCCATGAAGCTGGGCGCCAACCATCCCATGGGGCCGCTGGAACTGGCGGACTTCATCGGCCTGGATACCTGCCTGTCGGTCATGCAGGTGCTGTACGAGGGGCTGGCCGACAGCAAGTACCGGCCCTGCCCTCTGCTGGTGAAGTATGTCGAGGCCGGCTGGCTGGGCCGCAAGGTCGGCCGCGGCTTCTACGACTATTCCGGCGACACGCCCCGGCCTACCCGTTAAGGGGCCCGACGCACCGAGTCCACTTCAACAAAAAACCCGCCGCCCCCTTCGCAAGGGAGGCGGGTTTTTTATTTCTTATAAAACTTGATCAGGGCCTGCGCCTCGGGGGAGTTCCAGTCGGCATCGCCTTCCAGGCGGCCGATCTCGCGCCCCTGCGCATCGATCAGCAGGGTGGTGGGCAGGCCGCGCGGCTTCAGCACCGACATGGCCGTGCTCTTGGGGTCCAGCCAGGTCGACAGGTGGGTGATGCCGTGGTTCTGGATGAAGGGTGTCACCACGCGGGCGCCGCCCCGGTCCAGCGACAGGGCCACGACCTCGAAGCCCCCTTTGCCTCCGGCGGTGTCGCCCAGGGCGCCCTGCAGCTTGTCCAGCGACGGCAGCTCCTGGACGCAAGGGGCGCACCAGGTGGCCCACAGGTTCAGCAGCACCAGATGGCCCTTCAGGTCCGACAGGTGGATGCCGCTGCCGTCGGGGCGGGTCAGCGCCAGGTCGGGAACCTGGGGATGGTCCGGCGTTTCCGTGAAGGGGGTGATGCCGCCTTTCAGCACCGGGGGTGTACCGGCCGCGCATGCCGCACCAGCGCAGAAAACGACCGACGCGACCACGCCAATCCTTGCGAGAAACCGCAAAATCGCCATTCTTGCCATCACCCTCGTTCCACGGCCCCGCGCGGGCCCCGCTACAATTGGTCCCCGACCCCCGATGACGTCAACTCCCGTGACCCCGGAAAACGCCACGCCCGACCAGAATGCCGCAGCCGCCGGCACG
Source organism: Nitrospirillum guanabarense (assembly GCF_034653355.1). NCBI lineage: Bacteria > Pseudomonadati > Pseudomonadota > Alphaproteobacteria > Rhodospirillales > Azospirillaceae > Nitrospirillum > Nitrospirillum guanabarense. The sequence goes on along the minus strand of NZ_JAYEER010000004.1, from coordinate 179,844 downwards.
GTGCCCCAGGGTGCCGTGAACGAGCTGTGGGGCGGCCGTTTCAGCCGTGGCCCGTCGGAGATCATGGAGCGCATCAACGTCTCCATCGGCTTCGACAAGAAGCTGTGGGCGCAGGACATCGCCGGGTCCAAGGCGCACGCCACCATGCTGGCGGCCCAGGGCATCATCACGAAGGATGACGCCGACGCCATCCTGAAGGGCCTGGACCAAGTGGCCGAGGAAATCCGCGACGGTCGTTTCGTCTTCAGGAATGAGCATGAGGACATCCACATGAACGTGGAGTCCCGCCTGAAGGAACTGATTGGGGAGCCCGCCGGCCGCCTGCACACCGCGCGCTCGCGCAACGACCAGGTGGCGACGGACTTCAAGCTGTGGGTGCGCGGCGCGTTGCAGCGCCTGGACGGCGACATGAAGGCGCTGCAGGCCGCCCTGATCGAGCAGGCGGAACGCAACGTCGACACCATCATGCCAGGCTTCACCCACCTGCAGACGGCCCAGCCGGTGACCTTCGGCCACCATCTGCTGGCCTATGTGGAAATGCTGGGCCGCGACCGCGCCCGGGTGCGCGACGCCATCGCCCGGCTGAACGAATGCCCGCTGGGCAGCGCGGCCCTGGCCGGCACGCCCTATCCCATCGACCGCGCCGCCACCGCCGCCGCGCTGGGCTTCGACCGTCCGACGGCCAATTCGCTGGACGCCGTGTCCGACCGCGATTTCGCCCTGGATTACCTGGCCACCGCCAGCATCTGCGCCGTGCACCTGTCGCGCCTGGCGGAGGAGATCGTGCTGTGGTGCACGACCCAATTCCGCTTCATCCGCCTGTCGGACGCCTTCACCAGCGGCAGTTCCATCATGCCGCAGAAGAAGAATCCGGACGCGGCCGAGCTGGTGCGCGCCAAGTGCGGCCGCGTCATCGGCGCCCTGTCCGGCCTGCTGGTGGTCATGAAGGGCTTGCCCCTGGCCTATTCCAAGGACATGCAGGAAGACAAGGAACCGGTGTTCGAGGCCGATGACACGCTGGCTCTCTGTTTGGCGGCCACCACCGGCATGATCCAGGACATGACGCCCGACCCGGCGGCCATGCGCCGCGCGGTGGAGGCGGGCTTCCCCACCGCCACCGACTTGGCCGACTGGCTCGTGCGCCGGCTTGGCCTGCCCTTCCGCGAGGCGCATCATGTCACCGGCCGCATCGTCCGCCTGGCCGAGGAACGGGGGTGCGGCCTGTCGGACGTGCCGTTGGATGTCATGCGGGGCGTGGACGCCCGCATCACCGAGGAGGTCTATGCCGTGCTGAGCCTGGAAGCCTCCGTCGCCAGCCGCACCAGCTTCGGCGGGACGGCCCCTGAACGCGTGCGCGCGGCCGTGGCCGCCGCCCGGGATCGGTTCCTGTGAGGGTACGCCAAATGACGTCTAAGGTTCTGCTGATGGCCGGCCTGGCCACCGCCCTGGCGCTGTCGGGTTGCGGCAAGATCGCCCACACCCTGGACACGCCGGACGGCGAGGACCATCCCCTGCACTTCTACCCCAGCCCCAAACTGGACCCGCAGCCCAACGCGAAGGAGGCGCTGCCCAGCTCGGCCGACCAGCCGGCCGGGTCGCCCGCCACCATTCAGCCCAGCACACCCTATGGCGTCATGCCGGACAGCCCCGTCATCTCCAACAGCGGGCCGGCGATGGGCGGCACCACCACCCCCTCGACCTCCGGTTCCTCAACGCCCCAATAAGGGCCCCAGCAGACGCGACGGTTTGGATTTCGATGGCCTTCTCCTATGTTTCCGGCGTGCTGACCGCCGATGGCGTTCCCCTGGACCGGTTGGCCGAGGCCGTCGGCACCCCCGTTTACGTCTATGCCGCCAGCCGGCTGCGGGCCAATTACAAGGCCTACGCCCAGGCTTTCGCCCGTGACCCGGTGGATGTCTGCTTCGCCCTGAAGGCCAATTCCAACCAGTCCATCATCAGCCTGTTCGCCCGGCTGGGCGCCGGCGCCGACGTTGTGTCGGAAGGGGAGATGCGCCGCGCGCTGGCCGCCGGCGTGCCGCCGGAAAAGGTGGTGTTCTCCGGTGTGGGCAAGACCCGGGACGAACTGGCGGCGGCCCTGGTGGCCGGCATCCACCAGATCAACGTGGAAAGCCTGCCGGAGCTGGAGGCTCTGTCCGCCGTGGCCACCAGCCTGGGCCGCACGGCCCCCGTGGCCCTGCGCATCAACCCGGACGTGGACGCCGGCACCCATGGCAAGATCGCCACGGGCCGCAAGGAGGACAAGTTCGGCATCGACCTGGGCCACGCGGTGGCCGCCTACGCCAAGGCCAGCGGCCTGCCCGGCCTGGCGCCCAAGGGCTATGCCGTCCACATCGGGTCGCAACTGCTGAACATCAGCCCCTACGACGACGCCTACGGCCACCTGTCGGACCTGGTGATCGCCACGCGTGAGGCCGGCCTGAAGGTGGAGCGGCTGGACCTGGGCGGCGGCCTGGGCGTACCCTACAAGGGCGAGGTGGCGCCCGACCATGACGCCTATGCCGGCATCGTGCGCAAGCGCTTAGGCAATCTGGGCTGCCGCCTGACGCTGGAGCCCGGCCGGTCGCTGGTGGGCGATGCCGGCGTGCTGCTGGCCCGCGTCATCTACGTCAAGGAAGGGCTGCACCGCCGCTTCCTGATCGTGGACGCCGCCATGAACGACCTGATGCGCCCCACGCTGTACGACGCCTATCACGGCATCCGCCCGGTGTTCGAGCCGGCGGCCGACGCCCCGCTGGCGCCCATGGACGTGGTCGGCCCCATCTGCGAGACGGGCGACACCTTCGCCCGCCAGCGCGAGCTGCCGCCGGTGGGCCAAGGCGAACTGGTGGCCTTCATGACCGCCGGGGCGTACGGTGCCGCCATGTCGTCCACCTACAACTCCCGCCCCCTGGTGGCGGAGGTGCTGGTGGATGAGGGGCGGTGGGCGGTCATCCGCCGCCGCCAGACGTTCGAGGAAATGCTGGCCCTGGACGTGACGCCGCAATGGCGCCACGTTTAAGGCGCAGGGCATAGGGCCCACCACAAGGACACAGCAGCCGAGAGGGCACCGACGGCATGGCTGAAAGGGCACTCAAATCCCGCAAGGACCGGCAGGCGGCCCCTGACGCCGCCGCCGTGCCCACGGGTGTCGTCGTGCCCTTGCGGATCGCCACGCCCCTGGTGCCGCCGCCGCTGAAACCCTGGCGCCATATCTTGCGGGCCGCCTGGCTGTCCCTGGCGGCGGAGCGGGTGGGCCTGCGGCTGTGGCCCCTGCCCGGCCTGCTGATGCTGGGCCTGGCGCTGGCGTGGTCCGGCGCCCTGCCCCACCTGCCGCCCTGGGCCCACGGCCTGGCGCTGGCCGCCTTCGCCGCCACCGTCGTCGCCCTGCTGGTCCGCCGCCTGCGGACCTTGCGCCTTCCCGACCGCGACGCCGTGTTCCGCCGGCTGGAGCGGGACAGCGGCCTGCGCCACCGCCCCTTCGACCTGCTGATCGACACGCCCGTGGGTCAGGGAGGGGCGGACCAGACCGGTCCCGCCGCCGCCCTGTGGCGGGCGGCGCAGGACCGGGCGCGGCGCGGCCTGGCGGGTTTGCGGGTCACGGGCCCCAAGCTGGATCTGCCCAACCGCGATCCCTGGGCCCTGCGCCATGTCGCCGCGCTGCTGCTGGCCGTGGCCGCCGTCATGGCCTGGGGCGACTGGCGCCCCCGCCTGATCGAGGCGCTGGACCCGGGGTTCGAGGCGCCGCCCGCCGGGATCGAGGCGGACCTGGACGTCTGGATCACCCCGCCGGAATCGACCGGCCTGCCGCCGCAGTTCCTGACCCGCCGGGGCAAGGCCGGCCCGGCGGAGGGCGACGGCGCGGTTTCCGTGCCGGCGGGCGCCACCGTCACCGCCCGCCTGGGTCCCCACCACCGCGCGCCCGAGCTGTCGCTGGATGAGGACGCGCTGGCCCTGGACCCGGCCGCCACCGGCGGCTTCCAGGCCAGCCGCACCGTCACCAAGGGACGGCGCATCACCGTCACCGACCGGGGCCGCACCCTGGGCAGCTGGCCCATCCGCATCATCGCCGACGACCCGCCGGCCATCGCCTTCCGGGAGAAGCCCAGCGCCACGGAGCGTTACGCCCTGCGGCTGGATTACACCGCCGCCGACGACTACGGCATCACCAGCGTCACGGCCACCGTGACCCCGACCACGCGGGCGGAAGGGACGACGGTGGAGCCCCTGGTGCTGACCCTGCCGGTGCCGGCCCGCCCCAGCCGCGAGGCTTCCAGCGCCGGCACGCCGGTGGTGGCCAACGCCAGCGGCTATTTCGATCTGACGGCCAGCCCCTGGGCCGGCCAACCCGTGACCATCCAGCTGACGGCCACCGACACCGCCGGCCAGACGGCCACCAGCGACACCCAGACCGCCACCCTGCCGGAACGGGTGTTCAACAACCCCACGGCCAAGGCCGTCATCGCCCAGCGCCGCGCCCTGCTGGACAAGGGGGAGGAGGCGCGCAAGCCCGCCGTCTCCGCCTTGCTGGGCCTGGCGGGGGAGCTGGATGGCTATGGCGGCGACCCCACCGTGTTCATGGCGCTGTACGCCGCCGCCCGCCATTTGAGCCTGAACGACGACGCGCGGTCGCTGGGCGACGTGGCCGACCTGCTGTGGGACACCGCCCTGAAGATCGAGGACGGCAGCCTGGCCTCGGCCGAGACGGAGCTGCGCGACGCCCGCCAGCGCCTGGCCGACGCCCTGGACCGCAACGCGTCGGAGGCGGAGATCCGCCGTGATCTGGACGCGCTGAAGTCGGCGCTGAACCGCTACATGCAGGCCCTGGCGGAGAAGAGCGACCAGCAGCAGGGCCAGGACGGCGCCCCGCCGCCGGACGACCAGAGCGCCCAGAATATCGACATGGGCCAGATGATGGAGCAGCTGGAGCAGATGGCCCAGACCGGCGCCCGCGACGCCGCGCGCAAGATGCTGGACCAGATGCAGGACCTGATGGAAAGCGTGCAGACGGGTCCCCAGAAGCCGCCAACGGAAGCCGAGCGGCAACAGATGCGCCAGAACCTGCAGATGCTGGAAAAGCTGCAGGACCTGACCAAGCGCCAGCGCGAGCTGATGGACCAGACCTTCCGCCAGGGCAACCGGGGCGAGGCCGACGACAACCCGCCGCAGCCCGGCACCCGGGGCGACGGCCCCAACCGCTCCACCCCCAACCGCCAGGGCAGCGCCCCCCGCCAGCCGCCGCGCGACCCCCCGGCCGAAGCGACGGCCCGTGACCTGGCCAAGCAGCAGGACGCCCTGCGCCGCGAGCTGCAGGCCCTGATGCAGCAGCAGGGGCAGCAGGCTGGCCAGCCGTCGGATGAGGGACAGCCGGATGGCCAAGAGGGCCAGGACCAGCCCGGCGGGCAGGAGAACGGCAACGGTGGCGGCCAGGGCCCCGGCCAGGCGCCCTCCCCCTGGACAAGGCCGACCGCGCCATGGGCCAGGCCGGCCGCGCCCTGTCGGAAGGATCGCCCGAGGACGCGGTGGAGGCCCAGGGCCGCGCGCTGGAGGCCCTGCAGCAGGGACTCCAGGGCATGGCGCAGCAGATGGCCCGCCAGATGGGTCGGGGCACCCGCGTGGCCCCCCGCAACGCCACCAACGGCCGGGGCCAGAACACCGACCCCCTGGGCCGCCAGATGACCGGCCAGGGCGCCACCAGCACCGACAGCGTCAAAATCCCCGACCACGGCGACCTGCAGCGGGCCCGCGAGATCCTGGAAGAACTGCGCCGCCGCGCCAGCGAGGCCGGCCGCCCCAAGGAAGAGCTGGATTACATCGACCGCCTGCTGAAGCGGTTCTGAGCAACCACTCAGTTCGGCAGCACGAACTCGGGGCGGATCTGCGCCGCCTGGCCGCCCTTTTCCACGATGTTGCCGTGGTAGACGGTCTTCTCGCCGGGGAACAGGCGGCGGGCCTTGGGCTGCATGCGCCAGCGCTGGAAGGGCTTGCCGTCGGCGCCGAGGGCGGAGGCCATGAGGTCCGGCACGTCGCGCTGGCGGTCGGACTTGTTCTGCACCGTGATGTCGACGAACAGCATGGAGGTGCCCTCCACGTCGCGGAACTCGGTCTTGCTGTCCACCATCTCCAGCCCCGTGCCCGGCGGTTCCACCCCGAAGCCGAAGGTGTCATACAGGCGCGCGGCGGCGGGCCAGGCGGCGACCACGGCATCGCGCTCCACCGCCAGGCCGGTGACGCCGCCGACGATGACCACCGCCAGGGCACCCCAGCGCAGGGCCGCGGACAGGCGGCGGGGCTTTGCCTCCGGGGCCGGCGCCGGTGTGGCCGGACGCAGGCGGCCCAGCGACAGGGGGGCCGGGGCCTCCTCCGCCATGGTCAGGGTGTCGTAGGCCGTCTCCCGCTCCATGGCCGCGGCCAGGTCGGCGAAGGAGGACGAGGAGGGGGCGGACGACATCCAGTCGTCGCCGTCATCCTCCGGCAGGGCCGCCGGCGCCACGCGGACGGGCGTTTCCGGCACCTGATGCCAGACGGAGCCGCAGGCACTGCACCGCACGCGGCGACCCCGCCCCAGCAAGGCGTCGTCGACCCGGAAGCGCGTGGCGCAGGACGGGCAGGTGGTTATCATGGGAGGCAGGGCCAGGCCGAAATCCTTAAGAGGCACCCTAGACTTAAACGAAAAGGTCGGGGATGCGCAAGGTGGGCCCCGGCCCTGGCCCCAACGGCGAAACGGCCTATCCCGTTCTGGCAGGCGGCACCGGATGCCGCAGGCACCGCGGCGTCCGGCCGGCGCGCTGGACGCCCGCCACCCGACCGTGCCATCACTAGGGCTGATACCAATCCCCTGGCCCGTTCCCCTGGAGGGCAGTTCCCATGAGCCGGCGCGGCCCTGCCGTCCTGTCCCTACGCCGCGATGCCACGGGCCGTTTCCTGCCTTGGCTGATCGCCCTGATGGTGTTCCTGTCCACCCTGGCCGTGGCGGCGGCACAGCTGCTGTCCGGCTGGGCGCAGCGTTGGGACAGCGGCCTGGACGGCAGCCTGACCATCCAGGTCAGCCCGGTCGGGGAGGTGAAGAAGGGCGACGGCACCCCCGCCCCCCTGGATGAACGGGTGCAGATGGCGCTGCACGCGCTAGGGGGCGTGCCCGGCATCATCAACGCCCGCCCCGTGCCCATGGCCGATGCCGCCCGCCTGGTGGAACCCTGGCTGGGCGACGGCGCCCTGCTGCAAGACCTGCCCCTGCCCGCCCTGATCGACGTCACCGCCGGCCCCGCCGTGGACGTGACGGCCTTGCGCCAGCGCCTGGCCGCCGCCGTGCCCGGCACCAGCGTGGAGGAGCCGGGCGTGTGGCTGCGCGACCTGCGCCGCCTGGCCCGCCTGGTGGAGGCAGTGGCCCTGGTCATCGTGGCGTTGATCGGGGGCGCCGCCGTGGCCGTGGTGGTCTTCGCCGCCAAGGCCGGCTTGGCCATGCACCAGGACGAGGTCGACCTCCTGCACGTCATGGGCGCCACCGACAGCCACGTGGCCGACCAGTTCCAGCGCCACATCCTGCGGCTGTCCCTGGCCGGTGGTGCCGGTGGCGCGGCCGTGGCGCTGGTGACCCTGGCCGTGCTGTCGCTGCTGTCGCGCACGGTGGAGGGCACGCTGCTGCCGCCCCTGACGCTCGCCCCCCTGCAATGGCTGGCGCTGGCGGCGGTGCCCGTGGTGGCCGGCGCCCTGGCCGCCATCAGCGCCCGGCTGACCGTGTTGCGCGCGCTGGAGCGGCTGCCGTGACGCCCCTATTGCAGCCGGAACCGCCCGCCCCGCCCCTGGCGGCGGTGGGTGCCCGGCTGTGGGCGCGCTTGCGCCGGTTGACCGGCGTGGGCGCCGCCCTGGGCATCCTGTGGCTGGGGGGCCTGCTGACCTTCGCCACCCACATCCCCCGCGCGCCGGAGGATGAGACCGCCGTCACCGACGCCATCGTCGTGCTGACCGGCGGCAGCGAGCGGCTGGAGGCCGGCTTCGACCTGCTGGCCGCCGGCCGGGCGCGGAAACTGTTCATCTCCGGTGTCTATCGCGGCGTCGACGTGCGCGCCCTGCTGCGCATGTCGCAGGCGACGCCAGCGGCCCTGGAATGCTGCGTGGTGCTGGGCTACAGCGCCGACGACACGGTGGGCAACGCGGCGGAGACGGCGCGCTGGATGCAGGCGGAAGGCTTTCATTCCCTGCGCCTGGTCACCGCCAACTACCACATGCCCCGCAGCCTGGTGGAGTTCCGCCACGCCTTGCCCGAGGATGTCCGCATCGTGCCCCACGCCGTGCAGCCGCCCAATGTGCGCCTGGACGGCTGGTGGCACTGGCGCGGCACCGCCGGCCTGATCGTCAGCGAATACGACAAGTACCTGGTGGCCTTCCTGCGCCACGCCCTGGGCTTATGAACCGCCCCTGGACAGCAGGGCGCCCAGACACTATCCCTGCACCATCAACCCCGTTAGCGGTCAAGGGCGATGCTGGTTCTGCGATCCCTGGTCTTCAACCTTGTCTTCTACGTCTGGACGATGCTGTGGTGCTTCGGCTTGCTGTGGACGCTGGTGGTGCCCCACCGCACCATGATCTGGGCCATCCGGGGCTATATGCGCACCCTGAACTTCTGGGAACGCACCATCATCGGCCTGAAGTATGAGGTGCGGGGGCTGGAGCACCTGCCCAAGCACGGGGCCTTCCTGGTGGGCGCCAAGCACCAGTCGATGTGGGAGACGATGAAGCTGCACCTGCTGATGGACGATCCCGCCATCGTCCTGAAGAAGGAGCTGACCTACATCCCCATCTGGGGCTGGTACGCCGCCAAGGCGCGCATGATCGCCGTGGACCGGGGCAAGCGCGGCGCCGCCATCCAGTCGCTGCTGCGCGGCGCCCGGGAGCGCGTGGCCGAGGGCCGGCCCATCGTCATCTTCCCCCAGGGCACCCGCACCGCCGTGGGCGCCTGGCGGCCCTACAAGGTCGGCATCGCCCTGCTGTATGAGGCGCTGGACGTGCCGCTGGTGCCCATGGCCCTGAACTCCGGCCTGTTCTGGCCCCGCCACAAGTTCCTGCGCCGCCCCGGCACCATCGTCATCGAGTTCCTGCCCCCCATTCCCCCCGGCCTGCGCAAGGACGTGGCGCTGGCGCGGCTGGAGGCGGTGCTGGAGCCCGCGACCGACCGCCTGGTCATGGCCGCCGGCGGTCCGGCGACGAAGCGCCCGCCCAACGCCCCGCCTCTGGTCGAGGTGCCCGCCGCCGGCTGAACGGGCCTTTCAGCATAAGCTTGGGGCGCGATTGACCGCCCCCGGTCCCCGGCCTACCCTTCACCGGAGCAATCATCCGGGACCGGAGGGTGCGCATGGTCGGGCGTGAAGGTCAGGCGACGACACCCGGGGGGGACACCTCCCCCGAGGCGCCCGCCGACTGGCCGGCCATCTCGTCCCAGGTCTGGGACATGAAGTACCGCTTCAAGCAGCCGGACGGCACGCCCATCGACCGCACGGTGGACGACAGCTGGCGTCGGGTGGCCAAGGCCCTGTCACAGGCGGAGCGCGACCCCGCCCTGTGGGAACCCCAGTTTTACGAGGCGCTGCGGGACTTCGCCTTCCTGCCCGCAGGCCGCATCCTGGCGGGAGCCGGCACCGGGCGCAGCGTCACCCTGTTCAACTGCTTCGTCATGGGCACGGTGCCCGACGACATGGGCGGCATCTTCGCCGGCTTGCGCGAGGCTGCACTGACCCTGCAGCAGGGCGGCGGCATCGGCTATGACTTCTCCACCCTCAGGCCCCGGGGGGCGCCGGTGGCGGGCGTGGGGGCGGACGCCTCCGGCCCTATTTCCTTCATGGACGTGTGGGACGCCATGTGCCGCACCATCATGAGCGCCGGCAATCGCCGGGGCGCCATGATGGCCACCCTGCGCTGCGACCACCCGGACATCGAGTCCTTCATCGACGCCAAGCGTGACCCCGGCCGGCTGCGCATGTTCAACCTGTCGGTCCTGGTGACCGACCCCTTCATCACCGCGGTGCGCGAGGACGGCCCCTGGGACTTGGTGTTCGAGGGCAAGGTCTGGCGCACCGTGCGGGCGCGCGAGCTGTGGGACCGCATCATGCGGGCCACCTACGATTATGCCGAACCCGGCGTCATCTTCATCGACCGCATCAACGCCCAGAACAACTTGGGCGGGGTGGAGGTCATCAGCGCCACCAACCCCTGCGGGGAGCAGCCGCTGCCGCCCTATGGCGCTTGCCTGCTGGGTTCCGTCAACCTGGCGGCCCTGGTGGTGGACGGCTTCACCCCCGACGCGCGGCTGGACCTGGACCGGCTGGCGCGCCTGGTGCCGGTGGCGGTGCGCATGCTGGACAACGCCATCGACGTCTCGCGCTTCCCCCTGCCCGCGCAACATCAGGAGGCGCAGGCCAAGCGCCGCGTCGGCCTGGGCGTCACCGGACTGGCCGATGCCCTGATCCTGTGCGGCGTGCGCTATGGCACGCAAAAGGCGGTGGACCTGACGCGGCAATGGCTGGGGGCGGTACGCCGCCACGCCTACCGCGCCAGCGCCGGCCTGGCGGCGGAGAAGGGCGCCTTCCCCCTCTATGACCGCGCGCATTACCTGGCCCGGCCCATGATCCGGGGCCTGGACGACGTGACACGCGCCGCCGTGGACCGGCATGGCGTGCGCAACGCCCTGCTGACCTCCATCGCGCCCACGGGCACCATCTCGCTGCTGGCGGGCAACGTGTCCTCGGGCATCGAGCCCGTGTTCACCTGGGAATACGACCGCGCCGTCCTGCAGCCCGACGGCACCCGCAAGACCGAGCGGGTGGCGGACTACGCCTACCACCGCTTCCGCCAGACCTTCGGCCCCGACACGCCCCTGCCCGACAGCTTCGTCGATGCCGGCGCCCTGCCGCCCGCCGCCCACCTGGTGATGCAGGCGGCGGCGCAGGATGAGGTCGACAGCTCCATCTCCAAGACCATCAACTGCCCGGCCGACCTGGATTTCGAGACCTTCAAGGACGTCTACCTGCAGGCCTATGACCTGGGATGCAAGGGCTGCACCACCTACCGCCCCAACGCCATCACCGGGTCGGTGCTGTCAGCACCCGCCGCCCCGCCGGCGCCCGACACCTCGCCGCCGCCCACCCCCGCCCCAACGCTCGCCGCCAGCGGCGCCGTGCCCCTGGACCGGCCGGAGACGCTGGTGGGAGCGACCTACAAGGTGCGCTGGCCGGGCAGCGACCACGCCCTGTACATCACCATCAACGACATCGTGATCGAGGAGCGGCGGCGGCCGTTCGAGGTCTTCATCAACTCCAAGAACATGGAGCACTACGCCTGGACGGTGGCGCTGACCCGCATGATCTCCGCCGTGTTCCGGCGGGGCGGCGACGTCGCCTTCGTGGTGGAGGAGTTGAAGGCCGTGTTCGACCCGCGCGGCGGGCAATGGATGAAGGGCCGCTACGTCCCCTCCCTGCTGGCCGCCATCGGCGAGGTCATCGAGCGCCACATGCTGGAGACCGGATTCCTGATGCGGCCCGGCGGGCTGCCGGCCGTGCACGACCCCGTTCGGGGGGATGGCGCCCCAGCGGAACCGGCCGTCGACCATCGGCCGCCGCCGGCCCAATGCCCCCGCTGCGGCCAGGCCAGCCTGGTGCATCAGGAGGGATGCGACACCTGCCTGTCCTGCGGCTATTCCCGCTGCGGCTGACCCCCGCCCCGCCGTCGGCGCCGACCATTGATCAAAAGAGATAGGGGACGGGTTCACCGGTGCCATGGGTGCACGCCGTCGCCCTCACCCGCCCTTGCCGGAAGGCATAGGCCACGCCCGCCCCGCGACGGCATCCGGCCGCCACGCCCCGCTGCGGACACGTCGGCCACACAACCGCAGGGCGTGCGGCATATCGCCCGGCCCCAGGGTTTCCGCCAGCTTGGGCAAGACCTTGCGGGCTCCGACCGCCATTCCGCCGCCTGTTAACATGGGGCGGTCCAGACCATTCCGATACCAGGGGTCCAATGTTAACAGAAGCGGAAGCTAGGCCGTGCGCCTACGCCCTCCGCCAGGGTGACGAAGGGCCTATTGGCGGGGGCGGCTATCCCCCGAATAAGCCCGGCCGATGACGGCCGATTATATCAAATTAGAGAAATTAGACCCTTTGGTGGTGGTAATAGACGCCTAGGACCCGGACCAGCCTAAGGCAAGCTTGGGTTATGCCCTGTGGGTGATCGACTTTTTCCCGCGATATTTCAGTGCTCCGATCGGTCATTACTGTCTCACCGATCCCGCAAATCCACGTGGGGCGTTGACCCGGAGGAATAGGCCACCGGGAGCGCCCCATCCGGGACCGACGCCGACGGAAGCCTTGGCACCCCGCCGAGGCCCCGACGGAAGTCGATGCCGGGACTGCCAAGATGGAGGGGGAGCATGGCGCACATCGACGATCCTCAGACCCAAAAGGCGAACCTTTCCTTCATCAAGGCATCCATGAAGGCGCCGCTGCTGAGCCGGGACCATGAGTTCGAATTGGCCCGCCGCTGGCAGCAGAGCCGGGATGAGAAGGCGCTGCACGCCCTGGTTTCGTCCCATACCCGCCTGGTCGTGGCCGTGGCCAGCCGCTTTCGCAACTACGGCCTGCCCCTGGGCGACCTGGTGCAGGAAGGCAACCTGGGCCTGATGCAGGCCGCCAGCCGCTTCGAGCCGGAGCGGGAGGTGCGCTTCTCCACCTACGCCGCCTGGTGGATCCGCTCCACCATCCAGGAATTCGTGCTGCGCAACTGGTCCATCGTGCGCACCGGCACCACGGCGGGGCAGAAGTCGCTGTTCTTCAACCTGCGCCGCCTGCGCGCCCGCATCGACAGCAACCCCTCCGCCACCTCGCTGACCGCCGAGGGCCGCCGCAGCGTGGCCGAGGAGCTGGACGTGAGCGAGCATGAGGTGGAAACCATGGAAATCCGCCTGACCGCCACCGACCAGTCGCTGAACCACCCGCTGAGCGAGGATGGCGGCGAGTGGCAGGATTTCCTGGCCGACGACGGCCCCTCGCCCGAGCAGATCGTCATCGGCCTGAAGGACAGCCGCAGCCGCACCGCCTGGCTGAGCGAGGCCATGGATACCCTGTCGCCCCGCGAGCGCACCATCATCGCCGCCCGCCGTCTGCGCGAGGACGGCGCCACGCTGGAGGAACTGGGGCACACCCTGGGAGTCAGCAAGGAACGCGTGCGCCAGCTGGAACACCGCGCCATGGGCAAGCTGCGCCAGAGCATCATGCGCCATGTGGGCCGGCCGGAAGAGCTGTTCGTGGAGGCTTGAGTTCGGCCACAGCTTTCTTGAGCGGAACTGCCCGCTCTTCAGGAGAGTGAGGAATTGGCCCTGTGTGAGAATGGATCCGCTACTGGAATCGCCCGGTACTCACCAAGAGTACCGGGCGTTTTCATATGGCCGTCAATGTCATCGCCCTGGAAGATCCTGGCGGCTCGCCCGCGAGATCCACCACACCGACTGCATGGCCATCGATCAAGCAGATCGGACCACAACTTACCCAAAAAGGGTAATATACTTTCTGATCTGCGACAAAAAGTTACAGCAAGAAATTCTTGCCCAATCGCAACCATTAGGTCAATTAGTTGCAGGTGTGCACATGCCTGTCTGGGCAATATATTGCGAGATCAGCCCATGCTTGGAATTATACGCAGGGGAAAAAATCAGGAAAAAAGCAACGAATTATTAATTAATACCAGACATTCTATTGACTGTATTAGAGCAGTATGCGCATATCATGGCATCCCAACAAATGAACAATCATTGATTTCAGACAACGCTCTTGACGATCATATTAATCAAAATGATATACTGCGAATAATAAAGCGCGTTGGCCTCAAATCAAAATTGACTTTTCTCAATATAAAAGATGTTGATCAAAGAATACTTCCGTTAATAGCCATATTAAAAGATGGAACCCCTGTAGTTATTGCCCGAATACTAGACGGAAGATTGCTTATTAGAGATTCTCAACTCTCCGCCGCCCGCATTCTAACAGCAGAAGATTTTCGGACATCATGGGTCGGGACTGCCATCCTAGTAACTAAGCGACTGACCCTCGACAGCCTCGGCCAGCGTTTTGATATCAGCTGGTTCTTGGCGGCAATGATCAAATATCGCGGTATCTTCAGTGAGGTTCTTGCGGCCTCCCTATTCCTGCAACTCTTCGCCCTTGTCTCCCCCCTCTTCTTCCAGGGGGTTGTAGACAAGGTGCTTGTGCATCGAGGCCTGGACACGCTGGACGTTCTGGTCTTCGGCCTGGTGGTGGTATCGTTGTTCGACGCGGTGCTAGGCGGATTGCGGACCTACGTGTTCTCCCACACCACCAACCGTATCGACGTCGAACTGGGCGCGCGCTTGTTCCGCCATCTACTAGCCCTGCCGCTGGGCTATTTCACCAATCGGCGGGTGGGGGACAGCGTGGCCCGGGTGCGTGAACTGGAAAACATTCGGAATTTCCTCACCGGATCAGCGCTGACCTTGGTCGTGGACCTTGTGTTCACTCTGGTCTTCATTGCCGTGATGCTCATGTATTCCGGCTGGCTGACGGGTATTGTGCTCCTTTCATTGCCTTTTTACGCCGCCATCAGCATTGGGGCCGGCCCCCTTTTCCGTCGACGGCTTGACGAGAAATTCCGGCGGGGGGCAGAGAACCAAGCCTTTCTGGTGGAAACTGTGGCCGGTATCGAGACCTTGAAGGCCATGGCGGTGGAACCCCAGCTGCAGCGGAAATGGGAGGAACAGCTTGCGGGCTACGTCCAGGCGTCGTTCCGGGTGGGCTGCCTGGGCAATGCGGCCAGCCAGACCATCCAGCTGATCTCCAAGTTGGTAACTGCTGGCGTCCTATATTTCGGCGCGGGTGCGGTAATCACCGGTAAAATGACGATCGGCGAACTCGTCGCCTTCAACATGCTGGCAACGCGGATCAGCCAACCGGTGCTACGTCTGGCGCAGTTGGGGCAGGACTTCCACCAAGCCCGCCTGTCTGTGGACCGCCTGGGCGACATTCTGAACAGCCCGACCGAACCCCGGACACGCCCCGGCCAGTCGAGGTTGCCGGCACTGAAGGGGAGCATAACCCTTGAGCATGTCCGGTTCCGCTATCGACCGGATGCGCCTCCCGTGCTGGAAGGCTTATCCGTGACCGTGGCCGCTGGCCAAAGTATCGGCATCGTTGGTCCCTCAGGCTCTGGCAAAAGCACGCTGACCAAGCTGCTCCAACGCCTGTATTTGCCCGAAAGCGGCCGGATACTGATGGACGGCGTGGATATCGCCCAAGTCGACACCGCTTGGCTGCGGCGGCAGATCGGGGCTGTGCTGCAAGAGAACGTCCTGATGAGCGGCACGGTGCGCGAGAACATCGCCCTGGCCGATCCCGCACTGCCACTGGAGCGGGTGATCCACGCGGCCCAACTAGCCGGCGCTCATGAATTCATCCTGGCTCTGCCCCAAGGCTACGACACGGTGGTGGGGGAGCGGGGAGCCAGCCTATCAGGTGGCCAGCGGCAGCGGGTGGCCATCGCGCGCGCTCTGGTGACTGACCCACGCATCCTGATCTTCGACGAAGCGACCAGCGCGTTGGACTACGAAAGCGAACACATCATCCAGCAGAACCTCGGGGCCATCAGCCGCAACCGCACAGTCTTCATCGTGGCGCATCGTTTGTCGGCCGTGCGCCATTGCCACCGCATCCTGACCCTGGAAGGCGGTCGCCTGGTGGAAGACGGCACGCACGAGGACTTGATCCGCGCCGGGGGCCGCTACGCCATGCTCCATCACTTGCAGGCCGGGAACACGCCCCTGACTGTAGATATCGCTGTGGGAGGCCTCAATGCTGGCTGACCCCTCGGATACAGCGCCCGCACGCAGTCCGTTACCACCCCGCCCGTTTTTGCGGCCGCGCTCGTCGGCGATCGGGCGGGAGTTTTTGCCTGCGGCGCTGGAGGTGATGGAGACGCCGCCATCCCCCCTGGGTCGGGCCATCGGCGGTACCATCATGGCGTTCTTCACGGTAGCGGCGGTGTGGGCCTGTGTAGGGCATATCGACATCGTCGCCTCAGCCCCCGGGCGTATCCTCCCCTCCGGCCGGGTAAAGGTTGTTCAGCCCATGGACAGCGGCATCGTCACCGCCATCCAGGTGCAGGACGGGGACCATGTAACCACCGGCCAACCCCTGATCCTGCTGAACACCACCACCACGGCGGCGGATCGTGACCGGGTGACGACGGACCTGATCCAGGCACGGCTGGACGTGGCGCGGCTGACGGCACTGCGCGCCGGCCTGGACGGCACGGCGGACGGCCTGACGCGAGCGGAGAAGGCCTTCACGCCCCCCGTGGGGGTGCCCGCCGTCACGCCGGACCTGGTGGAACGAACGAAAGCCGCGCTACGCGCCCAGACCCAGGCCCAAGCCGCGAAGCTAATGGCGCTGGATCAGCAAATCGCCCAACGAGCAGCGGAGGCGGACGAGGTGCGAGTGACCACCGCCAAACTGAAAGCATCGACGGAGTTGCTGGCTCAGCAGGCAGACATCCGCCGCCAACTGGTGGAAAAGGAATACGGCAGCAAGCTGGTCTATCTCGACGTGCAGCAGCGCCTGGTGGAACAGCAACACGATTTGGCCGCCCAAGCACAGCGGGCGGAAGAAGCGATCGCAGCCAAGCGCGCGCTGGAGGGGCAGCGGGCCCAGGCGGTCAGCGACTTCGCCCACCAAACGCTGGAAGATCTCAGCATGGCTACGCAAAAGGAAGCGGAATACGCTCAGGATCTGATCAAGGCCGAGCAGCGCCTAACGCAGCAGACCTTGACCGCGCCACTCACCGGCACAGTGCAGCAGTTGGCCGTCCATACGGTGGGCGGTGTGGTATCGGCGGCCCAATCGCTGATGGTCATCGTGCCGGACGACATGCCCTTGATGGTAGAGGCCAGCGTGGACAACCGCGACATCGGCTTCATCCATCGGGGCCAGGAGGTGGAAATGAAGATCGATACCTTCACCTTCACCCGTTATGGCCTGGTGCACGGCCATGTGCTGGACCTCAGCCGCGACGCGGTGACGCCGGACCGCGACACACCTGCGGCCAACAATACCGCTCGCGCCCCGGGCGAGGACGCGACGATGACGGCCGATCGGCAGCGGTCCGGAGCCACGCCGATCTATGTGGCGCACATTGCCCTCGACCGCACCGCTCTCATGGTCGACGGGCATGAGGAACGCCTGGCCAGCGGCATGGCGGTAACAGCGGAAATCAAGACTGGTCGAAGGAGAATCATCGACTACATTTTATCGCCCGTAAGCTCTCATCTCCATAATGGTCTGCACGAACGATGACGAAAATCGTGCTTCCTGACAACGCGGAGAAAATATAAAATGTATCATCGCGGAAGTATCGCAGCCTTCATCGATGGCGCACACGAATACGCCGAAAGAAATCCTTTAAGCCACCAGAATTCTGAATTTAGTCACGATTCATCGCTTCATCATTTCCTAAGTGGTAATGGGTCATACCTAAACAACCACCAGGTCATCAGCACGAAATCCAGCCTGCATGCGCTGGACTATGGCTCGACGTCGCCCGAAATCAGCATCATAGTAACGCCACCGGACGATCCCCCCAGCGATCCGCCCCCCGATGATCCACCCCCGCCTCAGGACGATCCCCCCGGGGGAAGTGGCGGTGGCGGGGGTGATCCACCCCCACCACCCTGCCCTGTTTCCGTTGGCCAAGGCGCTTCGCCAGACCAGACGTTAGCGGGAACCAATACCTTGGCGGGACGCGTCGCCAGAGACATTTTAAATATTCCCGATGTCGCAACTCGGGAATATGGAGCTGTCCTGTATACAGATGACAATGGAATCATACATTCTTCACCTATTTATGCGGGCAACGACGGCGCCGTTAGTTTAACGGACGGCCTTCGATTCGCTCAGCAAAATTGGGGAAATACAGGCACCGTAGTTGGGCTTATCCACGACCATCCGGCACAGACATCTGGAGATCCAAACAGCCTTCAGTATTACTACAACTTGTTCCCGTCAGGTGGCACATACCCGCTAGGTGAGTTCACCGGAAGTGACTGGAAAAATTACGACGACACAAAAAATTGGCTGGACCAATCTGGAAGAAACTCAGGAGAGCTTCAGGAATACATCGTCGGTCCGGATGGCCAGTTGCGTGACTTCGCACCAACCCCGGAAAATCGAAGCTATCAGCCTATAGACAGGGTCCCGGTACTTCAGATTCCCGATCAGACCTGTTGAGTCGGTGGGCCGGCGACTCCCGTCGCCGGCCGCACCACATTCCCACTAAAAGTGAGGTCAAATTGTGAAAGTTCGTCAATTCTTGTCCTTTGTTATCTTGGCTATGATTTCGTTATCCGCAACTTCGCAGGAGATGCCTCCAAGACACGAAATACCACCACCCAACATCGTTATTCGCGAGCCGGCGGTTCCGACGTCAGTGACCCAGACATTCGAATTCCTGTGTGGATCCGCGAAATATATTGTGAAATTCGACACCTTTCCCGGAAAATTCCACCATACATTGACCTCAATTACCGTCAACGGCGCTGACGTGAAGGAAGAGATCTTTAACACCGCCCAACAATCGTTGAGTGGTCCCGGAGTTATACTAGCCGTCACTCCACGATGCATGGATGCCAATGCCGAAATTATTGTAGCGACCAACGATCTCCCGCCAGCCAACTCTTTGAATATATATAAAGTCTTAAAGCATACTAGCGCGGCCATCATGGTAAACCCGCCGCCTGGGAAATAACCCTTTCAAGGGATCGATGGCGGTATGCTTCAATTAAATCCACCTTTTAACTGGGCGGCGCTCCGAACCATCGACGGGAGAACCGCCCACCGCGTCAAATGCGTCGAAAAAAATGCACGGAAAATATCGCACAGCCTTTCGCACTCCGGCAGGGCGGCACTTGGCGATGTAGTCGGCCGAATTCAACGGGAGAACGGCTTAAATATCCGATCCATACCCTTAATTTACGCCGATGACAGGCAGTGCGATGACGGCATTACGACCTTCTCGACAGCCATCGGCGCTTACATAACCGGCATTGATCACGACATCGATCTGCAGAACCTCACCCCCCACCTCAGATCCAGCAACTCTTACGCCAGCAGGCATACCGAAGAGGGCACTGAGTACATAACCAAATACTACGCCGCTGACCAAATTTCCGACCAGATTCCCCTTCTCGTCCAAGAGTATCGCGCCGCCTTGGACAACCAGGACATCCTCCTCGGATCGGCATTGGCCTATGCCCACCTCCTCGCCATTCATCCATTGACGGATGGCAATGGTCGCGCCGCTCGCAGAACGATCATTAACGTCCTGTCCCACCTCTACGGCTTTCCAAAGCATCTCCTGCCATTGTCGCTCATGATCTCCCGTGACAAGAAGCGGCATAACGACTGCCTAAAAATGGCGCAAGGCGACACGGATATGCCGAGCTATTTGAAATACTTCACGGAACTGATGGGCGCGTCGTTCGAAATGATGGCCCTGCTCGCCTATGTCCGGTTGAAAAGGTTTGGCGACCTGGACGATCGCCACGTCGCCAACCTGAGCTAGACTTCCTTCAGCGCCTCCACCAGCTTGGCCATGTCGTCGGGCGTGGTGCTGAAGCCGGGGGTCACGCGCAGGCAGGCGCCGGTGCCCAAGCCGGTGCGCACCACGGTGAACAGGCCGTGCTTCTCCAGCAGGCGGGCGGCCAGGGCGGTGTTGGCCGCCGGCGTGGTCTGGCCCTTCACCCGGAAACTGGTCATGCCGGCGCACAGGCGCGGGTCGTCGGGGGTCAGCACCTCGATCTTGGCCAAGTCGCGCGCCGGCAGGGCCCACAGGTCGCGCAAATGGCGCAGGCGCGCCCCGACGACGGCGGAGCCCAGGGCCTGGTGGAAGTCCAGCGCGTCGATGGCGGCCATCTGCGCCGCGAAGTTGGCCATGCCGGTGTGCACCCGGCCCAGGATGGGGTCGCGCTCCGACGGTTCCTCGCCCATGAAGGGCTCGATGTCGGCGATGCGGTCTTTGCGGATGTAGAGGGCGCCCACGCCCAGGGGGGCGCCGATCCATTTGTGCAGGTTGAACACGGCGAAGTCGACGCCGTCGCCGTGCACGTCCACCGGTCCCTGGCCCCAGGCCTGGGCACTGTCTACCACAACGTCCACGCCCCGCCGGCGGGCCATGGCCACGATCTCGCGCACCGGCTGGCGCAGGCCGTCGCGGTGGCTGAGATGGGTCAGCAGCATCAGCCGCACGTCGGGGTGGGCGGCCAGCGCCTGGTCGTAGGCGTCGATCAGGTTCTGGTACGTCGCGGGGAAGGGCAAGTCGATGCTGATGACGGCGACACCCCGCCGCCGTTCCAGCCAGGCGGCCGCCATGCGGGCGCTGTCGTAGTCATGGTCGCTCATCAGCACGGCGTCGCCGGGCTTCAGCCGGGCATAACCGCCGATGACCGCCTGAAGCAATTCGGTGGCGTTGCGGGTGATGACGATCTCGACCGGGTCGGCGTGCACCATGGCGGCGATGCGCTGGCGCAGCGCCTGGTAATAGCCCACGAAATCCCGGCGCACGAAGGTGGCGCCCTCCTGGTTCACCTTGGCGGTGTGGCGCTCATACGCCGCCTGGATGGCCAGCGGCATCTGGCCGAAGGCGCCGTATTCCAGGTTGATGATGCCGGTCGCCAGGCGGGCGGGATAGGCGGCGGCCACCGCCGCCCAGCCGGCCTCGTCATCCGCCGCCGGGGGAGTGACGCCAGGAGCCAGGGGGCTGGGCAAGGGGCCCGCCACGGGGCCTGCCTGCCGGGCGGACACCGGCACGGCGGAACCGCTGAGCAGGCCGCCCGCGCCACCGGCCAGGGCGGCTTGGAGCAAGGTGCGTCGACGCATGAGATCACTCCCTGGGTGCCGCCCCGGATGGGAGTTCGGGACGGCACCCCGTGCAAAACAAGACTTGCTAATACCAGCGGCACAAGCCTTTGACTCGTGCCGCTGTAGGACGCGACCGCGTCCGCCGGAGCGAGCACCGCCCAGTTGGTGTAAAGGGGGGCGGAGCGAGGAAGCCAAGCTGCCGGATGGCAGCGCCCGGCGACTGAGGGGCCTTTGATCGGTCACGATCAAAGGCTACGCGTTTAAGGTTCAGAAGGCGGCGTTGAAGCGCACGTAGTAACGGCCGCCGTAGGTGTCGTAGGGGGCGTTGCGCGAATATTCGATGCCCCGGCTGGCCTGGTAGACGGCCTTGGCCGGATAGGTGTCGAAGATGTTCTCGCCCGCCACCTTGACCGCCAGGTTGTCGGTGATGTGATAGGTCACCGACAGGTCGACGAAGGTGATGCCGTCGAAGGTCTGGAAGACGTCGCCTGTGGAATTGCCAGTGCTGTCCGTCCAGCCGCCGTAGTAGCGGACGCGCACCTGGTAATCGAAGGGGTTGTCGCTGTAGGTCAGGCTGCCGGTGATGTTGTTCTTGGGCAGGCCCTGTTCATACAGGATCTTCTGGGTGGGGTTGGCGTTCAGGCTGCCGCCCGTCACCATGGTCAGGTTGTGGTTGTAGGCCAGCTTCATGTCGATGCGGGCCGTGTCGAACACCGGCTGGGTGTAGTCCAGCACCACGTCCAGGCCCTGGGTGCGGGTGTTGAAATCGTTGGTGAACCAATAGACCGAGGTGAAATTATCCGCCCCCGGCACACCCTGGGCCACCAGCTGCGCCTTCTGCGCCGCCGTCAGGGTGATGGTGGGTGAACTGGAGAAGCGGTTGTCCACATCCACCTGGTAGGCGTCGACCGAGCCCGACAGGCCGATGTCGGTGCGCCAGACGCCGCCCACGCTGTAGTTCCGCGAGGTCTCGGGTCGCAGCGGCTGGGCGCCCAGCGCCACCGCCAGCGGGTTGTCCGGCGATAGGCGGCCGCTGGTGAACAGCTGCAGGGTCTTGGTGTCCAGCCCCTGCGAGGTGCTGAGCGAGTTGATCTGACCCGGCGTGGGCGCCCGGAACCCGGTGGAGTAGGAGGCGCGCAGGGCCAGGTCCGGCGTGATCTCGTACCGGGTGGACGCCTTGTAGGTCATCTTGTCGCCGAAACCGGAATAGGTCTCGTAGCGCCCGGCGGCGCCCACGGTCCAGGCCGGCGTCAGCTTGGCCTCCATGTCCAAATAGCCGGCGTAGCTGGTCTGGTACCAGGACCCAGCCTGCAGGTCGCTGAAACCGGGGAAGCCGTTGGCGCCCGAGGCCAGGCCGGCGGACGCCCCGGGGCCCACCGCGTACGAGGCCTTGTCACCCGCCTCCACCGTGTAGATCTCCAGCCGGCGCTCCGCGCCGAAGGCGATGTTCAGCGGTTCGTCCAGGCCGGCGTCCAGGCGATAGACGCCGTCGGCGTTCAGGTTGAACTCATCCTGCCGCTGGGTGCCCAAGTTGAAGTTGTAGGGGCTGGTGGGGCCCAGGGACGCGTTGATGGAGTTGTTCAGGAAAAATCGGCTCTCATTCTCGCCGTAGGTCCCGCTCAGGTCCCAGTCCAGATCGCCGCCGACATGGCCCCGGGCGCCCCAGGCGGCCTGGTAGTCGGTGTACTTGATGCCTTCCTTGGGCGTGAAACCGTTGGGGTAGATGCCGCGCAGGTCCCAGCCGGGGAAGACCTTGGGCGCCAGGCCATAGACGCTGGAATTGCTCTTGGGGTCGGGGATGCGCCAGTTGATGTCGTTCATGCCCTCGCCCGTGGCGATGGTCATAAAACCGTACAGCTCCACCGCGCCCACCGGCAGCAGGCCGTCCACGGCGTAGTGGTAGCTGGTCTCGTCCGGCCGGCCCCAGCGCTGCACCGGGTTGGCGATGGTCAGCTGCGGGTTGGCGGCCTGGAAGGCCTGGGCGTCGGCGCGCTGGTGGGTACGGGAGGTCAGCGTGCCGTCGGTCCATTCGGCCGTGGCCATCAGGTGGCCGCCGTCGCCGATCTCGGTCGCGCCCCGCAGGCCGCCGTTCCAGGTGGTCCCGTCACCGGCGTAGTACTGTGAGCCCTGCATGTAGCCGTAGACTCCGGGCCGGTCGTCCAGCTGGATGTTGATGACGCCGGCGATGGCGTCGGACCCATACTGGGCCGAGGCGCCGTCGCGCAGCACCTCGACACGGCCGATGGCGAAGTCCGGGATCTGCGCCAGGTCCGGGCCCTGGGCGCCGCGGGTGCCCAGGTAGGCGGTGCGGTGGAAGCGCTTGCCGTTGATCAGCACCAGGGTCTGGTCGGGCGACAGGCCGCGCAGGTGGGCCGGGCGGATGAACTGCCCGCCGTCGGAGCTGGGCAGCTTCTGGACGTTGAAGCCGGGGATGACCTGGGTCAGGTTTTCCAGCAGCTGGTTGGAGGCGCCGTCCTGCAGGTCCTTGGCCGACAGCACATCGACCGGGGTCATGGTGGTGAACCGGGTGCGGCCCCGGTCGCGGGTGCCGGTCACCACCACCTCGTCCAGGCTGCCGCCGGCGGCGTCCGCCACCTGCACCTCGGCCGCCGGCGCCGCCGCCTGGGCCTTGCGCGCCGGGGCGGCGGTGGAGGCCGGGGTGGGCGCCAGCTTCAGCACCACGGTGTGGCCATCGTCCGACGCCACCACCAGGGGCGTGCCCTTCAGCAGGCGGGCCAGGGCCTGGTGGCGGTCCAGATCACCCCGCAGCGCCGCGGTGGAGATGCCGTCCAGCTGGTCGGTGGGCGCCAGGATCTGGATGCCCGCCTGCTGGGCGAACAGCGGGATGGAGCGGATCGCCGGCTGGGCCGGCAGGTCGAAGTGCGCGCTCTGCGCCCAGGCAGGAACCGTCCACCCCATCAACGCCGTACCGCACAGAGCAAAGAAACTGCCATATTTCTTAATCATTACGATCATTCCCCAACGATGGTTGGCGATTTGGCTGGTCGTTGCCGCCTATCGCACTCATTTCCGCGTTCATACTGGGGAGAGATCGGCCAGATTATGTTTCCGCCATTGCGTCATTTAAGTTTAACAGGCGATCTTGAGTCACCGCAAACTGGTCAATTCCGGCTCAATCGTAAAGAACTATAGTATCCCCCTCCTCCCGATACTTGGCGCTGAAGCCGACGGCCACGGCATGGGCGAAGCCCGCCATGTCCGTGGCCTGGAACAGGCCGGAGACGTGGCGCTGCGCCAGCCGGTCGCTGGCCAGCACGATGCGCCGACGGGAATAGCGGGCGAACTGCGCCGCCGCCTGGGCCAGCGTCTCGCCTTCAAAGGCCAGACGCCCTTCCCGCCACGTCAGGGCGCGGTCGAGGGCGCCGGGGGCCACGACCTCGAAACTGACCAGGCTGCCGCGCCCGGCGCCGCCGGGACGCACGCTGACCTCCTGGCCGCCGCTCACCAACACGGCGTCCCGCGATCCCAGGTCCAGGGTCCAGTCGCGGCCGGTCACCCGGTCCAGCGTTTCCGCCAGGGGCGAAGGCGCGCCTTCCACCGCCAACTTCCCCGACAGCACGGCCACGGTCATGGCGCCGTCGCCGTTCAGGCGGACGCAGCAGGCGCCGCCGGTGGTGGCCAGCTGGGCTAGGGGGCTGCGGACGACAAAGGGGCGGTCGGAAACGGGGGCAACATCGAAGAACGCCTCGCCCCGGTCCAGGTACAGCAGCCGCCGGCCTGCGGTATAGGCCAGGGTGACGGACGAGTCGGTGTTGAGCGTGAGGGTGGAGCCGTCCTCCAGCGGGACGTGCCGCACCTCGCCCAGCGCGGAGCTGTAGGTCTGCCGCGCTGCGGGCTGGCGCATGCCCACCCCCAGCGCCGCCAGGCCGGCCACGCCGGCGGCGGCCGCCAGCAGGCGACGGCGGCTGTGGAGTGGCACGCGGTCACGGGCGATGGCTTCTTCCACCGCCGGCGCCGTGTCCCGCCGGCTCAACAGCAGGGCGCGGGCCCGGACCAGCGCGCCCAGGTGGCGGGGATCGGCGGCCAGCCAGGCGTCAAGCTCCCCCCGTTCACCGGCGGTCAGGGCGCGCGCGTCCATCCGAGCCACCCAGGCGGCGGCTGCCAGGTCGATCGCCCCGGCGGTTTGTCTTGCGCTCACGCTCGTTCAGTCCTTACCCGGCCGGCCCTTGCCAACCGATACCTGTTCCCTCCGGCCGAAGCGCTCCGCCAGCAGCTTCAGTCCCCGGGCGATGTGCTTTTCCACCGTGTTTTCCGACAGGCGCATGCGCCGCGCGATCTCCTGCTGCGACAGCCCCTCCACCCGGCGCATGACGAAGGCGCGGCGGGTCTGGCGCGGCAGGTCGGCGATGGCATTCTGAATCAGGCGCAGCTCCTGCCGCGCCGACGTCACCTCTTCCGGTGAGGGGGCGTCCACCACCGCCTCCAGCGTCGACAGGTCGGCCATGGCGGCGATGGGCACGACGCGCGACTGGCGCGCCAGTCGCAGCACCACGGAATAGGCGGTCTGGAAGGCGTAGGCGCGCGGGTTCTCGATCCCGGCGACACAGGTCTTGGCCACCAGGATGGCGTAGGTCTCCTGCACGACGTCGTCGGCGTCGAAGCCCAGGAAGGATTTGGAGCGCAACCAGGCCCTGAGCCCATGTTCATGGGGCAGGACGTGCGCCGCCAGCCAGCGCGCCCTCTCATCACTGAAGGGGGCATCGCTGAGGCGCGCGCGGGATGGCCCGTCTTGCGGCCGGGTGATCACGTCCTGTCGTTCGTGCACGGGGGGGCGTCATCCACTCGAGGTGCATCCCTCAACGCCCGCCTCAGGCTGAGGCGGACGCCGGGATACTAGGGGGTGGATGCGTCGGCGGGGGGCTTTCCCCCACCCGTCACAAAAATTTAAGACGGGATGGGCGCCGGAATTTCGGGGCAGACTGGTTCCAGGCCCGGCTCGCCGATGGTCTGTCCCGTGGGGCCCACGGGGTCCCGAGGGCCGTGCGCGCCATCGGCCAGCTGCCACACCCGCACCTGGCCGGTGCGGCCACGCAGGCTGAACTCACCCACGTCGGTCATGGGCACGCCGCAGTCGGCGGCGGCGTCCACCGTGTCGGCGCTGGCCAGCACGATGCAGGCGGCGGCCGGGTCGGCCAGGTCGGCGCCCAGCGCCTCCAGCCGGGCGGCGGCGTTCACCGTATCGCCCACGATGGTGTAGTTGATGCGGCTGCTGGTGCCGATGTTGCCAACGACCACCGGGCCGGAATGGATGCCGACGCGCAGGCGGATGGCGGGCCGGCCCTGGGCCACCGCCTCGTCATAGCTCTGGCGGATGCAGCGGTTGATGGCCGCCGCCGCGCGCAGGGCGCGCGCGGCATGGTCCGCCTGCTCGTCCGGCGCCCCCCAGAAGGCCATGACGGCGTCGCCGATGAACTTGTCCACGGTGCCGCCCTCCGCCTCGATGCAGGCGGACAGCAGGGTGAAATGCTCATTCAGCAGCGAGGCGGTCTGCGCCGGCGTCATGTTCTGGGCCAGGGTGCTGAAGCCCTTGATGTCGGTGAACATGACGGTGACGTCACGCTCCTCGGACAGGATGGAGCCGGCATGGTCGCCGCGGCGGATGAGGCGCAGCACCAGGGCCTTGGGCACGTAGGACTCGAACCAGCGCAGGCCGGTCAGCATGGTGTTGAAGGCGGCGGCCGCGTCCGACAGTTCGCGCAGGCGGCTGTCGGGCAGGTAGGGCACGGCATGGAAGTCCAGATCGCGCAATGAGCTGGCGGCATGCGACAGGCCCCGGATCTGCCGGCTGATGGTCTTGCCCAGGATCAGGCTCAGGGCCACGGAGACCAGCAGGATGGCGACACCGCCCAGGCCGAACCAGCGCACGCGGCGGATTTCCTGGTCCACCTCGCGCTGCGGCAGGGCCATGACCAGGGTCCAGTTCTGGGCGCCGTAGCCGCTGAGGTCGCGCAGCAGGTAGACGTAGTCGACGTCGCCGACGCTGGCCTGGCGGAAGTCCAGGTCGCGCAGCTTGCCGCCCATGCCGTCGCGCGCCACCACGCGGCCGGGGGGCTGGCGCTGCCAGATGCCGGCGGCCACGGGATCGCCCAGGTCGGACAGCGTGGGCAGGGGCGGGTTGCGCCCGGCCAGGTTGAAGGTGCGGCCGATCAGGGCGGGGTGGGCCAGCACATGCTCGGCATCGAACAGGATGAAGGCGGTCACACCCTGGCTGCTGTCCAGTTCGCCCAGGAAGCCCGACAGGTCGGCGAAGCTGACGCCCACCAGCACGGCGCCCAGGAACTTGCCGCCCTTGGACCGCACGGGCGCGCGCACGGTGAGGAAGCTGGTGCCCTCCTCCTCCGACCACACGGGGTCCACCCAGCGGGCGACGGGCGCCGCCTTCATCTCCTGCATCAGGAGGTCGCTGTTGGGCGGCGGCGGCATGGTCATGATTTCGGCGTCATTGGGGCCGGTGCGACGCGCCACGGTCCAGCGGCCGTCGGCCGACAGGAAGCTGACCGCCGTGATCTGGGGCGAGGCCGCCAGGGCCGAGCGCAGGTTCTGGCCCAGCCGGGTCTCATCGCTGGTGTCGATCTCCCCCCGCTGGATGGAGGCGACCAGGAACTCCGCCTGGTACTGCGCGGGGTCCAGCTGGGCGCGCACCCGCACCGTCATCCCGTCCATGGCCAGGATGACCTTGTCGGTCAGCAGCGCCGCAGTGTTGCGGGTGGAGGTGCTGAAGCCCAGGATGAGAACGCTGGCCACCGCCACCAGGACCAGCGTGCCGAAACCCAGCAGCAGCGCGGTGGCGATGGAGACGCGCACGGCGAACCGTCGGATGGGGCATCCCCCCGCCGGCCTTTCCAGGGCCTGTGTCGTTTCGCTCATGGCCGCACGGTAGCCGTCGGGCGGGCCGACGGCAACTGCGGCAAGCGGACAGGCCCCCAGCCGTCGGTATGGGCCGAATTCCAACTTAGCATATTGCATAGTGCAACCGGCGCGCTGTGACGCCGCGCATATTGCATTAAGCATTACATAATGCGTCAGCTCATAGCGGCGGCGGCCCGATCCGATCCGAGGCCGGGACGGAAAATCACCGGAATTGGCCAATAAATAGTTAACGCGACCCGCCGCCGTACCCTGGCCCACCCTTTGCAATGGTGTAGGTGTCTTGCAGAGCAACGCCCGATCAAGGGAACCGCAGACGGTGGAACCGACGGAATTCGCCTACCCAGTCTTTTTGGCTTCGCGTCCCTGATTTTCCAGGATCGAGGCGCCCCTGGAGAGGCAGGAAACACCTGACGCCCCATCACCGGCATACGCGGCCGTGCCATCAATCGGTTCTGGCAGAACGCGTAAACTATGCAACGGCGCGGATCCAGGTGATCCGCGCCGTCTCTTTTCTTTGCACATCGGGTGCCGTATCGTCATCGCGCCCTGGTTGCCGGAACCCCGACACGATGCACGCCTGGCGACTCGCCCTGTTGCCGCTGCTGATCCCGCCCCTGTTGATTCTGACGGTGGCCCCGCCGGCCGCCGCGCGGACGCATCGCGCCCATCACAAGACGCACAAGGAACATGCCACGAAAGGTGTGCCCAAGGGCGCGCATGGCCTCATCCCCGCCGGCAGCGGCGTGGTCATCGGCGTGCTCAGCGGCGACACCGTCACCCTGCGCGACGGGCGGGTGGTGCGCCTGGCCGGCATCCTGGCGCCCAAGACCGCCCGCACCGGCAGGCCCCAGGACGACAACCCCAGCCGCGCCGCCTGGCCCCTGGCGGAAGACTCACGGCACGCGCTGGAGGATCTGGTGCTGAACCGCACGGTCAGCCTGATGCTGGGCGGCGTGGACCATGACCGCTACGGCCGCGTGCTGGCCCATCTGATGGTACGCGACGGCCGCCGCCCCGTCTGGGTGCAGGACACCCTGCTGCGCCGGGGCTGGGTGGAATTGGCGCCCCACCCGGACGCGCCCAAGGGGCTGGCCCCCCTGCGCCGGGCGGAGGGTTACGCCCGCGAGCACCAGCTGGGCCTGTGGGCCGACGGCTTCTACGCCGTGCGCGACCCCGACACGGCGTTCCGCGCCCAAGGGCGCTACGCCATCGTCACCGGCCGGGTGCTGGATGCGGCCGACGCCCGTGACCACGTCTACCTCAACTTCGGCGCGGACCGGCGCACCGACTTCACGGTGGAGATCGACCGCCGTGACATGGCCGCCTTCCGCGCCCGCCATCTGAGCCCGCTGGACCTGAAGGACCGATTGGTGGAGGTGCGCGGCTGGGTGGAGGAGCATAACGGCCCCATGATCCGCGTCACCAACCCCGACCAGATCATCACCACCGACGGCCGCTGGCCCCGCCGGCGCCCGGCGCGGGGCGAAAAGAGCAAAGAGGAGGCGGAGGGCGGTGGCGGCGTGCCGGCCGGGACGGAACCTTAGGCCCGGCAAGCGCCCGCGTCCTGTCCCCGCGCCACCGCCAGGCCCATCTGCAGGCTGCGGCCGATGCGGGTGCCGACTTCCGCCAGGCGCAGGGCCGCCTCCGCCGTGAACAGGCCCTGGGCCGTGTCATGGAACAGGGCCAGCCAGCGGCGGAAATGGTCGGCGTCTATCATGGGCAGCGCGGCGTGGGCCACCATGGGCCGGCCCTCGTAGCGGCCAGTGGACAGCAGGACGGAGGACCAGAAATCCACGATGCGGGCGCGATGGCGGTCCCATGCCTCCTCGGTGGTGCCAACGGCCCCCTCGAAGATGGGCCCCAGCAGCGCGTCCTGGCGTGCCCGGTCGTAAAAGGTCCGCACCAGAATGGTCAGCAATTCCTCCGTGAAGGCGGCAAACGGTTGTGACATCGCTGTAGAACTCCCGCAAAACAGGCCGGCCGGAATCGGCCGGGGTTGGTTGGGTTTGCGCTGGGGGCCGGCCTTGGCCTACACTTCGGCCCTTAATCGAGCAATCTGGTGTACCGACCCATGGCGCGCGGCGATCTCTTCCCACCCCTGGAACCCTACCGGACGGGCACACTGGCCGTCAGCGACCTGCATACCATCTACTGGGAGGAAGCCGGCAACCCCGACGGCGCGCCCGTCGTCTTCCTGCATGGCGGGCCTGGTGCCGGCGCCTCACCCACCCATCGCCGCTTTTTCGACCCCCGGCATTACCGCATCGTCATCCTGGACCAGCGCGGCGCCGGCCGGTCCACCCCCCTGGGCGAAATCCGTGAGAACGGCATCCCCGATCTCATTTCGGATCTGGAACAATTGCGGGCGGTGCTGGAGATCGACCGCTGGCTGGTGTTCGGCGGCTCCTGGGGGTCCACCTTGGCGCTGGCTTACGCCCAGGCCCATCCGGAACGGGTGAAGGGCCTGGTGCTGCGCGGCATCTTCCTGATGCGCCAGCAGGAGATCGACTGGTTCCTCTACGACATGCGCACCTTCTTCCCAGAGGCCTGGTCCACCTTCGTGGCCCACGTCCCGGTGAATGAGCGCGGCGACCTGCTGGAAGCCTACTACCGCCGCCTGACCTCCGCCGATCCGCTGACCCGCATGGCCGCCGCCCGGGTTTGGAGCGTGTATGAAGGCGCCTGCTCCACCCTGCTGCCCAGTCCGGAGCTGGTGTCGGCATCCGGCGAGGACAACCACGCCCTGGGTTTGGCCCGCATGGAGGCGCACTACTTCCGCAACAACAAGCTGTCGCCGGAAGCGGCCTTGCTGGAGAACATCGACCGTATCCGGCACATTCCGGCCATTATCGTCCAGGGCCGCTACGACGTGGTCTGCCCCATCCGCACGGCGGATGAGTTGCACCGCGCCTGGCCCGAGGCCGACTACATCGTCGTGCCGGACGCCGGCCACAGCGCCATGGAACCGGGCATCCGCTCGGCCCTGGTGCAGGCGACGGAACGGTTCAAGACTCTGTAGTTTTCCTCAGGCGCCGGCGCCCTGCGGTACTCGCTCCGGGGCCCGCAGTCGCGGGCCAGGAAAAAATGGCGAGAAGGGGCGGTCGCGCGTCGTCAGGCGCTCCGCCGCAGTCCCTTCAGGCCCTGGCGCAGGCGCGTCCAGGGCCGTTCGTTGGGCGTCAGGTCGATGCCGACCTCGGTCACCCGCGCCTCGTCCATGGACGCCACGATCAGGGCGACCTCGCCCACCTTCAGACGCACGCCGACGGAGGCGCGGCGGCCCAGGCGGCGGGCCAGGTGCTCACCGATGGCGATCTCCCCGTCCACGCCCGGCGCCTCGAAGCCATAGAGACCGGCCACGGTGGCGAGCGGCGTGTCGCCCTTGACCTGGAAGTCGCCCAGGCCGGCGGCGCGGCGGCCGTGGTCGCGGCGGCCGAACAGGCGCTCCATGGCGGTCAGGGCCGCCGGCTCGCCCAGCACCAGCACGGCGTCGCCAGGGTACAGCACGCGCACCTCCTCCGGCGCCACGGGATGCCCCTCGCGGATCATGGCCAGCACACGCACGGATTCCGGCACCACCAGCCGGCCCAGGCCGCGCACCGCCGCCTCGCTCTCCGGCGCCACGGTCAGCATGGCCAGCTGCTGCGGCCCGTCCACCGGCAGGTCGATGTCGGCACGGCCGGGCGGCTCGGGATCGGCGGGGATTTCCACGTCCAGCAGGCGCGCCGCCGGCCCGATGGTCCAGCCCTGGGCCAGCAGGGACAGCAGCACCACCGCGAAGGCGATGCCGAAGTAGGTCTCCGCCCCCGGCAGGCCGGACAGCACCGGCAGCAGGCCCAGGAAGATGGGTACCGCCCCGCGCAGGCCGACCCAGGAGATGAACAGCCGCTCATTCCAGGCGAAGCCGAAGAACGACAGGCACAGCGTGACGGCCAGGGGCCGCGCCACCAGGATCAACGCCACGGCCACCACCAGGGCCGGCAAGGCCACACGCACCAGCGTGTCGGGGGAAACCAGCACGCCCAGCATGAGGAATAGGGAGATCTGGCTGAGCCAGGCCAGCCCGTCGTGAAAACGCTCGATGATCTGCCGCGCCTTGACCCGGCGGTTGCCGATGATGAAGCCGGCGAGGTAGACGGCCAGGAAGCCGGAGGCGCCGATGGTCTGGGTGGCGCCGAAGATGAACAGCGTGCCGGCCAGCGCCAGGATGGGGTAGAGGCCGGCCGACAGTTCCAGCCGGTTGATGATGGCCGACAGGGCGAAGCCGCCGGCGACACCGATGATGCCGCCGCCGCCCATCTCCAGCGCGAACTGGCCCAGTTGCGCCCAGCCGAAGCCCGCCCCTTGCACCGCGTGAATGGATAACAGGGTCAGGAACACGGCCATGGGGTCGTTCAGGCCCGACTCCACCTCGAGCAGCGCCGAGACGCGGGGGCGCAGGCGCAGGCCCCGCTGGTGCAGCAGCAGGAACACGGCCGCCGCGTCGGTGGAGGCGACGATGCTACCGATCAGGAAGCCCTGGGCCCACCCCACGCCCAGCAGCCAGCGCGCCACCACGCAGGTGACGCCGGCCGTGACCAGCACGCCGGCCGTGGACAGGACCAGGGCCGGCCAGCGCGCCACCTTGAACACCGCCCTGGGTGTGCGCAGGCCGCCGTCGAACAGGATGACGGCGATGGCGATGGACCCGACCAAGGAAGCCAGGCGGTAGTCGTTGAACTGGAAATTGGCCAGCTTGTCGACGGCGATGCCCAGCGCCAGGAACACCAGCAGCAAGGGCGCGCCAATGCGGGAGGAGGCGCGGCCGGCCAGGATGGCCAGCATCAGCAGCGACCCGAGCGCGAAGATGATGGTGTCGACGTGATGCACTGGCCGACTTGCTCCCCCCGGGCGGCCGCCTGGGAGGCGCCCCCGTTAACCCGTACCGCCAGAGGCTTACCCTAGCCCCAAGCCCTTGGACTAGCTGTCCGTTGGGCCAGCGTCCCTTTCGGGTTTCCCCATCCGCCGATCCCTTGAGTCTTCTCGCCGCCCATTGTGTCCGCCATGCGGCGCCGGCTGGCAAATTTGAGGGCGGCTTAAAATGCCGCGTCCACCGACAGATGGTGGACGTCGAAGCCCCAGCCGGCCGCCATGTCGGCCGCGACGCGGGAGCGGTGGCAGATGTGCGGGTCGTCTTCCAGGCACAACAGACAGGCCGGCCCCTGGTTCAGCGCCGTGGCGGCGGCCACGCCCAGTTCGTATTGCGCTTCGGGCCGGGCCAAGGCCTGGTCGACAATGGACCAGAACAGCGGCTGGTTGCCGGCGCGTCCCGCCAGCCGCCCCTCCTTGGGCGTGCCCAACGCCTTCAGGTGCAGGTACTCGATGCCCGCCTGGCGCAGGGCCGCCGACAACGGGCCCTTGGAAAAGCCGGCGCGACGCGACAGTGGCAGCTCGCGCACATCGATCAGGGTGCGCACGCCGGCCCGCACCAGACGCTCCACCAGCGCCGGCTGGCCCGCCTTCTCATACCCTATGGTGAACAGCTCGGGCATGGACGTGACTCCCTCGGGGATGCGGCAGGCCTCAGACATGAGCCCCAGCCCTGTGTCCGGCAAGGGGCGGATGTGCCTGGAAATGAGTCATTCCGCCGCGCTCAGCCCTTGCCATACGTTCCCACCCCGTGTACAAACCGCGCTTCATTTGGGCGGCGAGGCCGGACCGAAGGGTCCAGGGCATGCCCACCCGCTCATCTGAATTCCACCGCCGTCCTTCGGGGCGGTCATTCTTTCGTGAGGAACCAAAATGCCCAAGCTGAAGAATCACAGCGGGACGAAGAAGCGGTTCAAGCTGACCGCCTCCGGTCTCGTTCGCGCCCAGGCCGCCGGCAAGCGCCACGGCATGCGCAAGCGTCCGCAGAAGATGAAGCGGAACGCCCGCGGCATGATGACCCTGTCCAAGCAGGACGGTATCATCATCACCAAGAATTTCATCCGGGTACCGTAAGGAGGGCTGAACCATGGCTCGCGTTAAGCGGGGCGTGACCACCCACGCCCGTCACAAGAAGATCCTGAAGCTGGCCAAGGGCTACCGGGGTCGTTCCAACAACTGCTTCCGTATCGCGATCGAGAAGGTCGAGAAGGCGCTGCGTTACGCCTACCGCGACCGTCGCGCCAAGAAGCGTAACTTCCGCGCCCTGTGGATCCAGCGCATCAACGCCGGTGCCCGCATCCACGGCCTGACCTACAGCCAGTTCATGCACGGCCTGAAGCGCGCCGCCATCGACGTTGACCGCAAGGTCCTCGCCGACATCGCCGCGCGCGAGCCGGAGGCGTTTAAGGTCCTGGTCGATCAAGCCCAGGCCGCTCTCAAGGCCGCTTGATCCTACCCGGATCAACGGTGCTGATAAGAAGGGGAGCAGGCCCGGCGGGCCCGCTCCCCTTTTTGTTTTGTGCTCCCTCAAGCGCCGGGCGCCGGCATCCGCCGGCTTGGCTTCCTCGCTCCGCCCTGCGGTACTCGCTGCGGGGCCGGCGGTCGCCGGCCACAACGGCACGGGCCAAAGCCAAGCGCCGTTGGTAGTATCCGCCCCCAAGATTGCCCTACTGCCCCTAAAAAAACGGATCGTTGCGATGAACATCCTCGACAGCCTCAAGGCCGACCTGCTGGCCGCCGCTGCCGCCGCCCCCGACCTGGCCGCCCTGGAAGAGGTGCGGGTGGACGCCTTGGGCAAGAAGGGCCGCATCACCGGCCTGATGAAGGACATGGGATCGCTGACGCCGGATGAGCGGCGGGAACGCGGCCAGGCCCTGAACGCCGTCAAGGAAGAGATCAGCGCGGCCCTGGACGCCCGCCGCCAGGTGCTGAAGGCGGAGGCCCTGGCCCAGCGGCTGGAGGCGGAGCGCATTGACGTCAGCCTGCCGGCCCGCCCCGAGGTCGAGGGCCGCGTCCACCCCATCAGCCAAACGGTGGAAGAGATGATCGCCATCTTCGCCGACATGGGCTTCACCGTGGCGGAGGGGCCGGACATCGAGACCGACTTCAACAACTTCACCGCCCTGAACATCCCGCCGGAGCACCCGGCGCGCCAGATGCACGACACCTTCTACCTGCCCAACGGGCCGGACGGGGGCACTCGCGTGCTGCGCACCCACACCAGCCCGGTGCAGATCCGCACCATGCTGGCGGGGGAACCGCCCATCCGCATCATCGCGCCCGGCCGCACCTACCGGTCCGACTACGACCAGACCCACACCCCCATGTTCCACCAGATCGAAGGCCTGGTGATCGGCGAGAACATCCACATGGGCCACCTGAAGGGCACGCTGCTGGAGTTCTGCCGCGCCTTCTTCCAGGTGGATGACCTACCCCTGCGCTTCCGCCCCAGCTTCTTCCCCTTCACCGAACCGTCGGCGGAGGTGGACATCGGCTGCTCGCGCAAGGGCGGTGAGCTGAAGCTGGGCAACTACGGCGATTGGCTGGAGATCCTGGGCTGCGGCATGGTCCACCCCAAGGTGCTGGAGAACTGCGGCATCGACAGCACCCGCTGGCAGGGCTTCGCCTTCGGCATGGGCATCGAGCGCGTGGCCATGCTGAAGTACGGCATCCCCGACCTGCGCACCTTCTTCGAGGCCGACCTGCGTTGGCTGAAGCACTACGGCTTCGCGCCGCTGGACGTGCCCAGCCTGGCCCAAGGCCTCACCCGATAATCCATCCCAAGAGCGGCAGCCGGCTTTGACCCGCCAGGCGCCCCACCCGAAGAACGGCAGATAGCGATGAAGTTCACCCTTTCCTGGCTGAAGCAGCACCTTGAAACCGACGCCCCGCTGGACGTCATCACCGACAAGCTGACCGCCCTGGGCCTGGAGGTCGAGGGCGTGGAGGACACCGGCAAGGCCCTGGCCCCCTTCGTCATCGCCAAGGTGCTGTCGGCCGAGAAGCACCCCAACGCCGACAAGCTGCGCGTCGCCATGGTCGACACCGGCACGGGTGAGCCCATCCAGGTGGTGTGCGGCGCGCCCAACTGCCGCGCCGGCATCACCGTGGTGTTCGCCAGCCCCGGCGCCGTCGTCCCGGCCACGGGCGACACGCTGAAGGTTGGTGCCATCCGCGGCGTGGAAAGCCGGGGCATGCTGTGCTCCGAACGCGAGCTGAACCTGTCGGATGAGCACAACGGCATCATCGAGCTGCCGGAGGAGGCGCCGGTGGGCGCCAGCTTCGCCGCCTGGCGCAAGCTGGACGACGCTGTCATCGAGATCTCGCTGACGCCTGACCGCGTCGACTGCGCCGGTGTCTACGGCATCGCCCGCGATCTCGCCGCCGCCGGCGTCGGCGCGCTGAAGCCCTTGAACACCGCGCCCGTGCCTGGCGTCTTCCCCGCCCCGGTGAAGGTGGCGCTGGAAACGGCGGCCTGCCCGCAATTCGCCGCCCGCGTGGTGCGCGGCGTGCGCAACGGCCCCAGCCCGCAGTGGCTGCAGGACAAGCTGACCGCCGTGGGCCTGCGCCCCATCTCGGCCCTGGTGGACATCACCAACCTGATGACCCTGGACCAGGTGCGCCCCCTGCACGTCTTCGACGCCGCCAAGGTCCAGGGCGACCTGACCGTGCGCGAGAGCAAGGCGGGCGAGACCCTGCTGGCCCTGAACGGCAAGGAATACACCCTGCCCGCCGGCCTGACCGTCATCGCGGACGCCTCGGGTTCCGTCCTATCCCTGGGCGGCGTCATGGGCGGGGAGAGCACCGGCGTGTCGGAGACGACCACCGACGTGATCATCGAGGCGGCCCTGTTCGAACCCGCCAAGGTGGCGGAGACCGGCCGCGCCCTGCAGATCGACAGCGACGCCCGCTATCGCTTCGAGCGCGGCGTGGACCCGGCCAGCGTCGTCAGCGGCATCGAGCAAGCCACCCGCCTGGTGCTGGACCTCTGCGGCGGTGAGGCCGGCGAGGTCTTCGTGGCGGGAGCCGAGCCCGCCTGGCGCCGCCCCTTGACCCTGCGCCCCGCCCGCGTGGCCCACCTGGGTGGCGTGGACGTGGCCGAAGCGGACCAAATCCGCATCTTGTCGGCCCTGGGCTTCGAGACCAGCCGGAAGGACGGCCTGATCCACGCCGTGCCGCCGTCCTGGCGCGCCGACGTGCATGGCGAGGCCGACCTGGTGGAGGAGGTGCTGCGCATCCACGGCTTCGACGCCATCCCCACCACCAGCCTGCCACGCGACGAGGGGCTGCCCAAGGTCGCCGTCACGCCCAAGCAGCGCCGCACCGCCACCGTGCGCCGCCTGCTGGCCGGCCGGGGCATGTTGGAGGCCATCACCTGGTCCTTCCTGGCGCCGGAGACGGCCCAGCTGTTCGGCGGGGCGCCGGACGAACTGGCCCTGCTGAATCCCATCAGCGCCGACCTGGCCATCATGCGCCCCTCCGTGCTGGCCAACCTGGCGGCGGCCGCGGGCCGCAACGCCGCGCGCGGCTATGCCGACCTGGCGCTGTTCGAGGTGGGGCCCGCCTTCCGCGACGGCAGCGAGAAGGGCCAGGATCTGATCGCCGCCGGCGTGCGCGCCGGCCTGGCCGTGGCCCGCCATTGGGCCAAGGGCACCCGCCCCGTGGACGCCTATGACGCTAAGGCCGACGCCATCGCGGCGCTGGAAGCCGCCGGCGCCCCCACCGCCAACCTGGTCGTCTCCACCGACGCGCCCGGCTGGTACCACCCGGGCCGCTCCGGCTGCCTGCGACTGGGCCCCACCGTGCTGGCCCGCTTCGGCGAGCTGCACCCGGCGGTGCTGGAGGCCCTGGACCTGACCGGCCCGCTGGTGGCGTTCGAGGTGTTCCTGGACCTTGTCCCGCAGCCGAAGAAGAAGGGCGGCACGGAAAAGCCGAAGCTGGATCTGTCCACCTTCCAGCCCATCAGCCGCGACTTCGCCTTCGTGGTGGAGGCCGGCGTGGAGGCCGACCGTCTGATCCGCGCCGCCAAGGGGGCCGACAAGGCCCTGATCACCGGCGTGCAGCTGTTCGACGTCTACCAGGGCCCCGGAGTCGAAACCGGCTTCAAGTCCATCGCCTTGTCGGTCACCTTGCAACCGGTGGACAAGACCCTGACCGACGCGGAAATCGAGGCCGTCGCCGCCAAAGTCGTCGCCGCCGTCACCAAGGCGACCGGCGCCGTGTTGCGCGGCTGACACAGAGCTTACACGCTCGCAGTAGGCGCCCCTTGGCTTTCAGGGGGCACCTTTCCTTTTAACCAATTTATTGTGAATTTTAGACTACTTTAACCACTTGCACGGCCTGCGCCCCCGTCCCTTACTATCTTTCCAAAGATAAAAAGCGGACACTGACGCCTACACTTATGGCGTCACCCGTTGGGGGAGGACAGACGGCATGAAGTTTTTCCGGGATCTGCCCATCATCCAGAAGCTGCTGCTGCCCCTGATCCTGATGGGTCTGGTGACGCTCGGCACCTCCCTCTACACCCTGTCGCAGATGAACACGGGTGCTGTGCAATACCAGCACCTGCTGCGCGGCGAGGCGGAGGCCCTGAAGGCCATCGACCGGGCCAATGGCGCCGCCGCCAACATCGGCCGCATCAGCTACATGATGCTGGCGGAGACCGACAAGTTCATCATCGACAGCATGAAGGATGAGATCGGGCAGCAGGCCGGCGACCTCTCCAAATACCTGGACAGCGTCGCCCGGCTGAACCCGGGATCCAAGGACGACCTGGCCATGGCCCGGGACGAGTTCAAGGCCATGATGAAGTTCGCGGAAGAGGCGCGCGAACAGATGCTGGCGGGCAACACCAAGGCCGGCGCCGCCACCCTGACCGACGAGTTCGACATCCGCCTGTCCAAGCTGTTGGACCGGTTGACAGTCATCACCAAGGCGGTGGACGAGAATTTGAGCAAGGGCGAGGCCGCCGCCAAGGCGCGTAACGAACGAACCTACTGGGTGACCCTGGTGGCCGGCCTGTCGGGTGCCGTGCTGATCATGGCCCTGGCGCTGTGGATCGCCTGGGCCAGCGTGTCTCGCCCGCTGAAGCGCATCGTCGACACCATGACCGCGCTGGCCGACGGCGACCAGACCGTGGAGGTGCGTGCGACCGACCGGCGCGATGAGATCGGCGCCACCGTGCGGGCGCTGCGCGTCTTCCAGCGCACCATGGTGGAGGCCGACACCCTGCGCCATGAGCAGGAGACGATGAAGGCCCAGGCCCAGGCCGAGCGCCATACCGCCCTGGCCCAACTGGCCGATGAGTTCGAGGCCAGCATGAACCAAGTGGTGGAAGGGGTGGCCGGTGCCGCCGACCGTATGCAGGGCAACGCCAAGGGCCTGTCCGCCATCGCGGAGCAGACCAACCACCAGACCCTGGCGGTCGCCGGCGCGGCGGAAGCCGCGGCCGGTAACGTCAACACCGTGGCGGCGGCGGCCGAGCAGCTTTCCGCCAGCATCCAGGAGATCGGCCGGCGGGTGGAGGAATCCTCGCAGATCGCCCAGAACGCCGTGGTGGAGGCGGAGCGCAGCAACCACACCGTGGGCGGCCTGGTGGAGGCGGCACGCAAGATCGGCGACGTGGTGCGCCTGATCAGTGACATCGCCAGCCAGACCAACCTGCTGGCCCTGAACGCCACCATCGAGGCGGCGCGGGCGGGCGAGGCCGGAAAGGGCTTCGCCGTCGTGGCGTCCGAGGTGAAGACCCTGGCGACCCAGACGGCCAAGGCCACGGAGGAGATCAGCGCCCAGATCGGCGAAATCCAGGCCGTGGCCGGCAGTGCCGCCGGCGCCATCCACGGCGTCAGCGGCACCATAGGCCGCATCAGCGACATCGTCACCACCATCGCCGCCGCCGTGGAGCAGCAGGGCGCCGCCACCAACGAGATCGCCAGCAGCGTGGCCCAGGCCGCCGCCGGCACCTCCGACGTGTCCAGCACCATCGGCGAGGTCACCCGTGCCGCCAGCGAGACCGGCACCATGGCCGTCGACGTGCTGCACGCCGCCCAGGACCTGGTCAGCCAGTCCGATCACCTGCGCCACCAGGTGGCGGGCTTCCTGATCAAGGTGCGTGCGGGCTGAGCCCCGCTCACCCCGGCGTCTGGTCTCCTGGCGCCTGGCTCAGGATGGCGGCGGACAGGATGCGGCCGTCCGATGCCTGCAGCAGGACCGCGACACGTTCCCCTGCCGGCAGAGGCTGGCGGACCTCCACCGCGTCTCCCCGCCATTGCCCTGCCGGGGTGATCGACCGGACAATATTGGATTCCAGCAGGGTGCGGCCGCTGTTCTCGCCCCGCCCGATGGGGGTGCGGTGTTGCGGGTCATACCCCACCACCAGGATGTCACCCTGCTGTCCCTTGCCCGCGCCAACGGAAATGACCAGGCCGTCTTCCCCGCGCGCGACCTGCAAGCCGACCGGCGCCGCTTCCCGCCGCGTGGCGTCGGCGATTTCGGCCAAGCCCCGCGCACGGTCGGAACCGACGAAGGCGCGTTCGCCATTCACCACCATCTCCGGCGTGTAGACCTGGCCGCCGCCCAGGCCGCGCGCATACCACCGCTGCCGCGCCGTGGCGGCCTCGAGTGAATAGGGATCCCGCCAGCCCAGGCCATTCCAATAGGTCACGTGGAAAGCCAGAGGCAGCACGTCCCGGCGGTCCTGCGCCAGGTCGGTGAGGAAGGCATCGGCGGGCGGGCAGGAGGAGCAACCCTGCGACGTGAACAATTCCACCACCACCGGTCCCGCCGCCAGCGCGGGCGTCGAGATCGGGAGGGCCAGGCCGAACGCCAGGAAAAGCAAGCCGGTACGACGCATTCTTTCGTCCCCTCCCTTGTCCACGCCGCGAGCGTGATGTCCCCCTATGTGGGAAGCGCCCGGTGGTGCCGCCAGGGAGGCGCGGCGAACGGCCGCCGCTTCCGGCCTGGACCATGCGTTCCAGTCGGGGCACAGTCGGCGTCAATGGTGAATGGGGGAGGGACCGATGGCGGCGACACTGGCCTTCGACGTCTACGGCACGCTGATCGACACCCATGGGCTGGTGGCGATGCTGCGGGACATGGTGGGGGAGCGCGCCGCCGACTTCTCCCGCACTTGGCGGGAACGGCAGCTGGAATATGCCTTCCGCCGCGCCCTGATGCAGAACTACGTCCCCTTCAGCGTCTGCACCGCCCAGGCCCTCGACCACACCTGCGCCTTCTACGGGACGCCGCTGTCCATGGCGTGGCGGGCGGCCCTGCTGGATGCCTATCGCACCCTGCCGGCGTTCGGCGACGCGGCGGATGGATTGGCCCAGTTGCGGGCGGCGGGGTTCAAGCTCTACGCCTTTTCCAATGGCACCGCCGACGCGGTGCGCACCTTGCTGGACGCGGCCGGCGTCGGCGGACTGTTCCTGGACATCGTCAGCACGGATGACCTGCGGTCGTTCAAGCCCAGCCCCGCCGTCTACAGCCATTTCCTGCGGGCGGCCGGTGCCACGGGTGCTGAGACCTGGCTGGTCTCCAGCAATCCGTTCGATGTCATCGGGGCCCTCTCCGCCGGTTGGCGCGCCGCCTGGGTGAAACGCTCGCCCGAGGCGCTGTTCGATCCCTGGGGCGTGTCGCCGACGGCGACCGTTGCGGACTTGCGGGAACTGGCAGCGGCCATCGCGCCTTAAGTTCCCGCCCGCACATGAACGCCCCGCCAACCCCGCGGTTGCGCCGGAACGCGGGGCATCCTATGGTCGCGGGAATTTTCCCAGACCGGCCCGTCATGACCGACCTTTCGCACATCCGCAATTTCTCCATCATCGCCCATATCGACCACGGCAAATCGACCCTGGCCGATCGCCTGATCCAGTATTGCGGCGGCCTGGACGCACGGGAGATGCGCGAGCAGGTGCTCGACAGCATGGATATCGAGCGCGAGCGCGGCATCACCATCAAGGCGCAGACCGTGCGCCTGACCTACAAGGCCGATGACGGGAAGACCTATCAGCTGAACCTGATGGACACGCCCGGCCACGTGGACTTCGCCTATGAGGTCTCGCGCTCGCTGGCCGCGTGCGAGGGCTCGCTGCTGGTGGTTGACGCCTCGCAGGGGGTGGAGGCGCAGACGCTGGCCAACGTCTACCAGGCCATCGACCACAACCATGAGATCGTCCCGGTCCTGAACAAGATCGACCTGCCGGCGGCCGAACCCGACCGCATCAAGCAGCAGATCGAGGATGTGATCGGCCTGGACGCCAGCAACGCCGTCATGATCTCGGCCAAGACCGGCCTGAACATCAAGGACGTGCTGGAGGCCATCGTCACCCGCCTGCCGCCGCCCAAGGGGGACCTGGAGGCGCCGCTGAAGGCCCTGGTGGTCGACAGCTGGTACGACCCCTACCTGGGCGTGGTCATCCTGGTGCGCGTGGTCGATGGCGAGCTGAAGGTCGGCCAGAAGATCCGCATGATGGCCACCGGGGCCACGAAGGAAGCCGACCGCGTCGGCCACTTCACGCCCAAGGCCGTGCAGTCGGGCCGCCTGGGCCCAGGGGAGATGGGCTTCATCACCGCCGGCATCAAGGACATCCGCGAGACCAAGGTCGGCGACACCATCACCGAGGAGCGCCGCCCGGCCGCCGAGCCGCTGGAAGGCTTCAAGCCCAGCGTGCCGGTGGTGTTCTGCGGCCTGTTCCCCACCGACGCCGCCGAGTTCGAGCACCTGCGCGAAAGCCTGGGCAAGCTGGCCCTGAACGACGCCAGCTTCCAGTTCGAGGCGGAGACGTCGGCGGCGCTGGGCTTCGGCTTCCGCTGCGGCTTCCTGGGATTGTTACACCTGGAAATCATCCAGGAACGGTTGGAGCGCGAGTTCAACCT
Source organism: Nitrospirillum guanabarense (assembly GCF_034653355.1). Taxonomy (NCBI): domain Bacteria; kingdom Pseudomonadati; phylum Pseudomonadota; class Alphaproteobacteria; order Rhodospirillales; family Azospirillaceae; genus Nitrospirillum; species Nitrospirillum guanabarense. The sequence continues at coordinate 137,254 of NZ_JAYEER010000004.1, read as the reverse complement.
GGACCTGATCACGACGGCGCCCAGCGTCATCTACAAGGTCCACATGACCGACAAGTCGGTCATCGACATGCACAACCCGGCCGACATGCCGGACCCCATCCGCATCGACCACATCGATGAGCCGTGGATCCGCGCCACCATCATGCTGCCCGACGAGTATCTGGGCGGCATCCTGGCGCTGTGCACCGAGCGGCGCGGCCAGCAGATCGACCTGACCTATGTCGGCGGGCGCGCCATGCTGGTCTACAAGCTGCCGCTGAACGAGGTGGTGTTCGACTTCTATGACCGGCTGAAGTCCATCAGCCGCGGCTACGCCAGCTTCGACTACCAGATGGACGGGTATGAGACCGGCGACCTGGTCAAGATGTCCATCCTGGTGAACGCGGAACCGGTCGACGCCCTGTCCACCATCGTCCATCGCAGCCAGGCCGAGCACCGCGGCCGCCTGCTGTGCGAGCGGCTGAAGGAGTTGATCCCGCGCCAGCTGTTCAAGATCGCCGTGCAGGCCGCCATCGGCAGCCGCGTCATCGCCCGCGAGACCATCAGCGCCATGCGCAAGGACGTGCTGGCCAAGTGCTACGGCGGCGACATCAGCCGCAAGCGCAAGCTGCTGGACAAGCAGAAGGAAGGCAAGAAGCGCATGCGGCAGTTCGGCGAGGTCGAAATCCCGCAGAGCGCCTTCATCGCCGCCCTCAAGATGGGCGACGGCTGATTCAGCCATCCAGAGCACCGGGTATCGCGTCGGCCGTCCGCCAGGGCGGCCGGTTCTGGTTTCAAGGCTGCTCGGCGGCCGAGCCAAGAACATGGCGTTTGGCGTCCATCGCGTCATGAAGGACGCGCAAGATGTCAATCACACCGGGCTCCATCACTTCATAAACCAGCAAATGACGGGGAGTAAGGACGGGCACCCCTTCCACACTAGCCCGCCTCCGGCTATGGCGCAGATGGTACATGCGGACAGACAATTCAGGCTTATCGACGCTACCCAGCCGATAGGGATCGGCACGTAAGTCCTGAATGGCCTGGAACAGCAGCGCTCGATAACGGTGGAATGCCCCGTCGCCAAAGGTTTGAAGAGAATGGGCGGCTATGGCCTTGAGGTCAGCTTTGGCGGCGGCGGCAATGCGAACCTTGAGCATCGTCGTCAGCGCTAACCAGCGGCTTCCGATTCTAAATTGGCGAGGTACCTTTCAAGGTCGCCGTCAGCCTCAATCAGGTCAAACCGGCCTTCCGCGATATCGCGCCGCCCAACCTCCACAGCATCCCGCAAAGCCTTTAGCTTAGCTGCGTGTTCCTGCTCCTCCCGCTCGACAAGCCGCAAACCGGCACGGAGCACCTCGCTGGCATTCTGATAGCGACCGGACCGCACCAGGTCTTCGATGATCTGCTCATGGTGATCGGTCAGCACCACGTTGCGCGTCGGCATCGGCATCCCTCCAGCGACTGGTTCGAGGTCTGAAACCTAACGCCGATTGGCATACTATGCCAACAGCGAAGTCACCCCAGCGGGAACCGCAGGGTGAACCGTGTGCCCGGCGTGGCCGTCTCGTAAAAGAATTTGCCGCGCAGCTGGCGGGTGAAGGCGTCGATCAGCAGCTGGCCCAGGCTTTTGCGGCCGGTTCCGGCCGGGGTGTCCGGCATGCCCACGCCATCGTCGGCGACGATCAGCACGCCCTCCGCCCCCTCCCGCCGCAGGGTCACGGCCAGGGTGCCGGCGCGGCCTCCGGGATAGGCATGCTTGAAGGCGTTGGACAGCACCTCGTTCAGCACCAGGGTCACGGGCACGGAGGCTGTCAGGTCGGTCTCCAGCGGCGCGACGTCCAGCGTCACGGTCACGCGGCGCGGGTGGTCCGCGGCATGCCCCTCGCCCTGGTGGATGTGGTCGATCTCGCGCGCCAGGGCGGTGATCACCCGGTCCAGCTGCACAACGTCGACGTCGGACGCGCGGTGCAGCTGTTCATGCAGGATGCCCATGGCGTGGATGCGGCGCAGGGCGTCGCCCAGCGCGGGACGCAGCGCCGGGTTCATGCTGGCCTGCAGCTGCAGCAGGCTGGAGACGACCTGTAGATTGTTCTTCACCCGGTGGTGGGTGTCGCGCAACAGCATCTCGCGCTCCGCCAGCGCGCGGTCCAGGTGGCGGGTGCGGTCGGCCACCCGCGCCTCCAGCAGGGTGTTGGCGTGGCGCAGGATTTGGCCGGCGCGCGCCAGGTCGCGCGACCGCCGGATGGCGATCCAGGCCACCAGCATCAGCGCCAGCGAGGCCGGCACGGCCACGGCGGCGTAGATCAGGGCCCGGTCCTCCCATTCCTTGGCGATGCTGTCCGTGGTGATGCCGTAGAGGACGAACAGTGGCAGGTTGGGCACCTTGCGCCGGGCATACAGCCGCTGCACGCCATCGATGGGGGACGTCAGGATGAAGGTGCCGGTGGCGTCCTCCGGCGTCTTGAGCAGCTCAGGATAAAAGCCCTGCTGCAAGCCGCCGTCGGCAGGGGCGGGCTCGCGCACCAGCAGGGCGCCATCCTCGCGCACCAGCATCATGGTCTTGGGATCGGCCGAGAACAGCGACCGGTAGAAGGCGATGAAGTAGTCCGGCTTCAGCGATAGCTGGGCCACGCCGTTGAAGCGGCCATCCCGGGTTTCCATACGCTGGCTGATGGGCAGGAAGGGCGCGCCGGAGATGCGGCCGCGCAGCTGCTGGCCGATGAAGATGCCGGCGCCCGGCTTCAGCTGGGCGCGGAAATATTCCCGGTCGCTGACGTCCAGCGCAGGCGTCGGCCACTGCACCGTGTTCACGCGAATGATGCCGGTGGTGTCCACCACCCAGACGCTCTCCAGCTCCGGCGAGGCTTGCCAGATTTCCCGCAGGCGGTCGTAGAAGCGGCTGTCGCCGGCGACGTCCTTCCAGCCGGCATCGCCCACCAAGCGCTCGACATAGCGCAGGCTGGTGGCGTGGATGCTGAAGATCTTGCCCGCGTGCTCTTCCAGCACATGGGTCACGTCCATCACCTGTTCGCGGGCATCGTCCCAGACGCGGCGATGGTGGTCCCAGGCGGCCCAGGCGAAGAGCAGCAGGGTCAGGACCAAACTCATGACCAGCAGGACGGCCACCGGGCGGCCAGCCGAAGGGATCAGGGGAACGGTGGCGGCGGCGCCATCGGCAGGAACGGCGGCCTCGCGGACGGGCGCGCCGCCGGCCAGGAAATCAGGAAGGGAGGCGCCGGCCGAAGTGGCGGGATCTGGCGCGGAGGCGGTCATGCGGGCGGCCCTGGTCCTTCTTGGCCCAGGTACCCGCATGCCCTGCGGTCCCTGGGCTTACCCCATCGGTCATCGCCGTCCCTGAACGACCGGCCTTCGATGGCGGAGGACGGTTTCAAAGGGGGGACGGTCCCCTGATACGGAATCATCCCCCCTGTTCCTGCGGCCGTCAGTGACGGAAATGACGCATGCCGGTAAATACCATGGCCAAGCCGCGCTCGTCCGCAGCGTCGATCACTTCCTGGTCGCGCATGGAGCCGCCGGGCTGGATGACGGCGGTGACGCCGGCTTCCGCCGCCGCGATCAGGCCGTCGGCGAAGGGGAAGAAGGCGTCAGACGCCACGACGCCGCCCTTGGTGCCCGGCTCGGCCAGGCCCGCGGCCTCCGCCGCCTCGCGGCTCTTGATGGCGGCGATGCGGCTGCTGTCGACCCGGCTCATCTGACCGGCGCCAATGCCCACCGTGGCCAGGTCCTTGGCATAGACGATGGCGTTGGACTTCACGTGCTTGCCCACGCGGAAGGCGAACAGCAGGTCGGCCAGCTCCTTCGGGGTGGGGCCGCGCTTGGTCACCACCTTCAGGTTGGCCGGCAGGACGCGGCCGTCGTCCCGGCTCTGCGCCAGGAAGCCGCCGGCCACGGTCTTGATCAGGGTGCCGGCCTGGGTGGGATTGGGCAGGTCACCCGTCAGCAGCACGCGCAGGTTCTTCTTGGACGCCAGCACGGCGCGGGCGGCCTCGTCCGCGTCGGGGGCGATCACCACCTCGGCGAACAGGCGGGATATGGCCTCGGCCGTCACCGCATCCAGGGTGCGGTTGGCGGCGATGATGCCGCCGAAGGCGGACACGGGGTCGCAGGCCAGGGCACGGGCATAGGCGGTGGGCAGGTCATCGCCCTCGGCCACGCCGCAGGGGTTGGCGTGCTTGATGATGGCGATGGCCGGGCGGTCGAACTCGGCCACCAGCTCGAACGCCGCGTCGGTGTCGTTCAGGTTGTTGTACGACAGCTCCTTGCCCTGCAGCTGCGTGGCGGTGGCGATGCCGGGGCGGCGTTCCCCCGTCACGTAGAAGGCGGCGGTCTGGTGCGGGTTCTCGCCATAGCGCAGGGTCTGGCGCAGGGTGCCGGACACGGTGACGCTCTCCGGCCAGGTCTGGCCCAGGCGGTTGGCGAACCAGGCGCCGATGGCGGCGTCATAAGCGCCGGTGCGGGCATAGGCCTTGGCGGCCAGGCGGCGGCGCAGGTCCAGCGTGGTCTGCCCGTCATGGGCCGCCAGCTCGGCCAGCAGGGGGGCGTAGTCGGACGGGTCGGTCACCACCGCCACGAAATCGTGGTTCTTGGCGGCACCCCGGATCAGGCTGGGGCCGCCGATGTCGATATTCTCGATGCAGGTCTCGAAATCCGCCCCCTTCGCCACCGTGGCCTCGAAAGGATAGAGGTTCACCACCACCAGGTCGATGCCGGGGATGTCGTGGGCGTTCATGGCTGCCACGTGCCCCTCATCGTCGCGGCGGGCCAGGATGCCGCCGTGGATGCGCGGGTGCAGGGTCTTCACCCGGCCGTCCATCATCTCCGGGAAGCCGGTGTGGTCGCCCACCTCGGTCACGGGCACGCCGGCCTCGGCCAGGCGCTGGGCGGAGCCGCCGGTGGACAGGATGTGCACGCCGCGCGCGGCCAGGGCCTGGCCCAGCTCAATCAGGCCGGTCTTGTCGGACACGGAGATGAGGGCGCGGCGCAGGGGAACGAGATCGGGGCTGGTCATGATGGCAATCCGGCTTCGGTGGGATTTGGGAATGAGAAAGCCCGGCAAACGCCGGGCTTCAAGGGAAACTTAGGTCATGGCGGGTCAGGGGTCGGCGCCCTCGGCCTTCTTCTCGCGGCGCAGGGCCCACTTCACGGTGGCGCCACCGGGGGCGGTCGTGCCGCGCACGGTGACCTGCAGGGTGCCGCGCGGCTCGGGTCCGTCGCCCAGGTAGACGCTTTCCTCCAGCCCCACCGTGCCGCCCGACAGGCGCAGGCGCCAGCCGGCCCCCGATGGCAAGCGCAGCAGCACGCCGTCGCCGCCTTGGGACAGGCTGGCGTGCACGCCCGGGTGCAGATGGAAGCGCAGCGTGTAGGACTGGCCGCCGGACCCGCCTTCCAGCTTGTCCTCGCCCCGCAGATCCTCGCCGTTCTCCGCCAGGTACAGGCGGCGGTGATGGATCAGGCCGAAGCCGTCGCGGTAGCCGTCGTGCGCCGCCTCGACCAGGACGGCACCGCCCGTCTCGCGCCGCTTGGCCTCCACCGGGTGCGGGCGGCGGCCCAGGCCGCCATCGTCACGCACCGAGGCCGAATTGGTGTCGGCCACCACCAGGGTGGAGTGGGCGGCGGTGGAAGCCAAGGCCCCGCGCCAGGCGCCGGTTTCCGACGGGTGGCTGCCGCAGTTCACGATCAGGCGTTCGCGCCCCACGCTCATCTCGAACGACAGGCTGCCGGCGTGCGCGCGGGCGTCCAGGCCGGCCGGCGGCGGCGCCCCGGCGTCGAACAGCACGCAGGAACGGCCCGCCGCCAGCCGCTCGAACCCCACATGGGGGGCGGAACGCAGGGGCCGGCCGCGGGCATCCGCCTGGCTCAGCACCGTGTCGATGAAGGCCGGGTCTTCCGCCCAGCCGCCGTTGAACAGGGCCAGGCCGCCGTCGCCATGACGGAAGAAACGCAGGGTGGGCGTCAGGCGATCGATGGAGTGCTGCACGGCATCGGGCATGTCGGCCCGGGCGGCGCGCAAAACGCCCCGGATGTCGATCAGGTGGCGCAGCACCTGCAGCTGCAGCGAGGGGCTGCGCTGCACATGGCCGCCGTCGGGCATGACCTGGCGGGTCAGCTCCCGGTTCAGCAGCCACAGGGCGCGCTGGGCGGTGCGGCCCCGGCCCGGCAGGCAGAAGCCGCCATAGATCAGGCCCTTGATGCCCAGGATCAGATCCACGCCGCGCAGCCGCCCGGGCACCAGCCGGGCCAGGTGGCGGATCTGGCGGGCCAGGCTGTCGAACACGCGGGCGCGCAGGCCGTCGTCGGCGCTGGCCAGGAAGAAGTCGTGGGCACCGATCCAGGCGACAATGCGCTGGGCCGTCACCTCCGGCGCCCAGGCCACGGCATGCCAGGAGGAAAAGCCGTCCAGCCAGCTGGTGACCAGCACGCGGGCCTGGCGGCGCGCGGCGTCGCCCCCGGCGGCCTTCAGATGGCGCAGCCAGTCGAAGCCGTGCAGGGCCGTCAGCCAGGCGGATCCGGCGGAAAGGTCCAGCCAGGGCGGCAGGTCCGCCTGGCGCTCCTCGCCCGCGAAGGCGAAACGGCCGGCCAGCAGCGCCTCACCCTGGCGAGGGTCGCCCGGCCAAGGGTCGGCCGGCACCACGCCCAGCGCCTGGGGGGCGCGGCTTTTCAGCAGCACGCCGTACAGCGGCGTCCGGTAGACCAGCGCGCCTGGGCCGGCGCGGAACCGTCTCATGCCGGAAGTGACACGGGCCATGCGCCGTACGACCCCTCAGACCAGCGGGCCGCGCAGGCGGCGGATGTTGTCGGCGTAGGCGCCCGGCCCACCCTGGAAGGTGGCGGTGCCGGCCACCAGCACGTCCGCGCCGGCGGATATCGCCACGGGCGCCATCTCGGCGTTGATGCCACCGTCGACCTCAAGGTCGATGACACGGGACGTGCCGGCGGTCACGGCGTCGATGCGCTGGCGGATGGCCCTGATCTTGTCCTTCTGGCTGTTGATGAAGGACTGGCCACCGAAGCCGGGGTTGACCGACATGACCAGGATCATGTCGACGTCGTCCATGATGTAGTCCAGCACCGAGATGGGCGTGGCCGGGTTCAGCGCCACGCCGGCCTTCTTGCCCAGGCTGCGGATCAGCTGCAGCGTGCGGTGGGTGTGGGCGCCGGCCTCGGGGTGCACGGTGATGATGTCAGCGCCGGCCTTGGCGAAGGCGGCGACGAAGGCGTCCACCGGCGAAATCATCAGGTGCACGTCGAACACCTTGGCCGAATGCGGGCGCAGGGCCTGCACCACCATGGGCCCTATGGTCAGGTTGGGGACGAAATGCCCGTCCATGACGTCGATGTGGATATAGTCGGCGCCGGCGGCGTCCACCGCCCGCACCTCCGCGCCCAGGTTGGCGAAGTCGGCCGACAGGATGGAGGGGGCGATGCGTACCGGCTGCTGCATGATGACTGTCGTTCCTATCAACTCACGGGCGCTTTGCCAACCGCGCTAGGCGGTGCGGCGCAGGCGGGTCATGAAAAATCCGTCGAGGCCGCCCAGTTCGGCCCAATGGCCGGGCGTGGTGCGCACGTCGCCGCTGTCGGTCACCAGGGGGGCCAGCGCCGTGGCGTCGGCATCCGGACTATAGGCCAAATCCACCGGGATGATGGGTTCCACCATGACGTCCAGGCGGCGCGACAGCAGGCGGGACAGTTGCTCCTCCCCCTCCTCGGGCTGAAGGGAACAGGTGCAGTAGACCACCAAGCCGCCGGGCTTCACCATGTCGATGGCGCGGTCCAGCAGGCGGCGCTGCACGCCCGACAGGCGGCCCACGTCTTCCGGCGTCTTCAGCCGCGCCACGTCGGGGTGGCGGCGGATGGTGCCGGTGGCGCTGCACGGCGCGTCCAGCAGCACGGCGTCGACCGGTTCCTCCGGCTGCCACTTGGTGGCGTCGGCCACCGCCGTGGCGACCGACAGGCCCAGCCGTTCCATGTTGCGCGACAGCCGGCCCAGCCGGGGGGCGGAGCGGTCGATCGCCGTCACCTTGGCGCCGGCGGCGGCCAGTTGCGCCGTCTTGCCGCCCGGGGCGGCGCAGAGGTCGATCACGGTCAGGCCGGCGACGTCGCCCAGCAGGCGGGCGGGCAGGGCCGCGGCCGCGTCTTGCACCCACCAGGCGCCCTCATTGAAGCCCGGCAGCTCGGTGACCGATCCGCCGGCGGCGCGGCGCAGGGTGCCGGTGGGCAGCACCGTCGCCTCCAGCCGTTCCGCCCAGGCGTGCGGATCGCCCTTGACCGTGATGTCCAGCGGCGCCTCGACCAGGTGGGCGTCGACGATGGCGCGGGTGTGGCCGGTGCCGTAATGCTGGCGCCAGGCCAGCCACAGCCAGTCCGGCGTGTTCAGGCGGCCGGCGTCCTGGGCGGCCAGCAGCTCGGCGCCCTCGCGCGCCAGGCGGCGCAGCACGGCGTTGATCAGGCCCTTCATTCCAGCCAGGCCCTTGGCCACGGCCAGTTCCACGCCCGTGTCGACGGCGGCGTGGGCGGGGGTGCCCAGGAACAGCAGCTGGGCCGCGGAAACGCGCAGGATGTCCAGCACGCCGGCCTTGGGCAGGTCCGGCCGGGCCAGCAGCGACATGACCACGGCGTCGATCTGGCCCAGGCGGCGGATGACGGTGGCGGTCAGCAGGCGGACGAAGGCACGGTCGCGCGGCTCCAACCCGGGAAGGTCCCGGTGCTGGTCCAACGCGTCATCCAGCGGCACGCGGCGGCGCAGCACGCTTTCCAAGAGATCCAGGACCACCCGGCGGGCGGCCAACGTTTCGGTGTTCATGGGGGCGGGGTGTACCCCGGAAAAGGCCCGCTGTCACCGGCCCCTTTCGGCCACCCGCCCCCCGTTTCCGGCATGGATTCGGGTGGGGTCGCGCGGGCCTGCGGCAAAAGCCCTTGGCGGCGGCGCGGGACGGGCCCAATTATAGCCCCATGAGCAAGCCGCCCCCCCTGCCCGAGCCCAAGGCCCCCGTGTTCAAGGCGCATGTCGCCCCCACGGCGCCAGTACCCCAGCCCACACCGGAACCCGGCAAGGCCGAGGCGGCGAAGCCTGAAACCGTGCGTGAAATCGGCGGCCCCACCGGCCCCGAGCCCACCCGCTACGGCGACTGGGAACGCAAGGGCCGCTGCAGCGATTTTTGAGGCAGGGTGTACGCGCCATCCCTGCCCAAAGGACGCTCCAACAGAGGAACGTCAGCGGCGGCTAGGACGTGACCGCATCCGCCGCCGCGAGCACCGCCCAGTTAGTGTAAAGGGGGCGCAGCGAGGAAACCAAGCCCCCGAATGGGGCGCCGGCGCCTGAGGAAAACGACTTCAAGTCCTCGGCGCGTGCTTGTTCAGGATGCGCTGCAGGGTGCGGCGGTGCATCTTCAGGCGGCGCGCGGTTTCCGAGACGTTGCGGTCGCACTGCTCGAACACCCGCTGGATGTGTTCCCAGCGCACGCGGTCGGCGGACATGGGGTGTTCGGGCGGCGGCGGCAGGGGGCCGTCGGTCAGCAACGCCGCCTCGACCGCGTCGGCGTCGGCCGGCTTGGGCAGGTAATCCACGGCGCCCGCCTTCACAGCGGCGACGGCGGTGGCGATGTTGCCGTAGCCGGTCAGCATGACGATACGCGCCTCGGGCCGGGCGTCGCGCAGGGCCTTCACCACATCCAGGCCGCTGCCGTCGGCCAGGCGCAGGTCGACCACGGCGTAGCGGGGGGCCGCCTCCTGCGCCACGTCCACGCCCAGGGCCACGCTGTCCACCGCCACCACGTCGAAGCCGCGCTTTTCCAGCGCGCGGGCCAGGCGGATGCGGAAGGGGGCGTCGTCGTCCACCACCAGCAGGCTGCGCGACGCGTCCCCGGTGAAGCCGAGGCGCATGGGATCGATCACGTCACCGGTCTCAACGTTCATTCTGGAAAACCCCTTATTATCCGGCCGTGCTGAATGGACGGTTGCAAAGCTATGAACGACCTTACTACGCCGTGTGTGGACGCTTCCGTGCGATTCCGACACGCGGCAAAAGGACGCTCCGTGATGGCCGAAGAGATGGACACGGGATTATGTCCATCCAAGGGCGGCAATACGCCGCTGTCCACCCTACGATGGTTTCCCATTCTTTTGCGCACTTCCGACGGCCAGTGGCGTCATCTTGCGCAACCCGTCAATGGGCGGCCGGCAGCGGTCCGCTCCAGTTCACGGTGACATGGGCGCCGGCACCCACGGGCGTGCTGCCCGGCCGGCCGTTGGCGTAGGAAACGACGGCACCGGTGCGTTCCAGCAGGATCTGGGCGATGAACAGCCCCAGCCCCATGGTGCCGCCGCCGCCCGCGCGCACCGGCACCTGCTCCAGCCGCTCATCCCGGTCGGAGACATAGGGCTCGCCCAAGCGTTCCAGCAGGCCGACGGGAAAGCCGGGGCCGTCGTCGGCCACGGTCAGCACCAGGGCGGAGGGATCGCAGTGCAGGGTCACGTCCACCCGCGTGGTGGCGAACTGCATGGCGTTCTGAAGGATGTTGCCCAGGCCGTGCTGCAGCTCCGGCGATAGCGGCAGGGGGAGGGCGCGCCCTCCTCCGCCCCGGTCACGGTGATCTCCAGCGCCACCTCCGCCCGGCGGTGGGGGGCGGCCACCGCCTCGATCACCTGCACCGGGCCCAGGGGGGCGTAGGGCTCCATCTCCCCCTCCGCGTCCGGGCGGCGGGCCAGGTCGGCCAGGATGACGCGGCAGCGGTCGGACTGGCTCTGCAGCAACTGGATATCCTCGATCCAGGGGCTGTCGGGCGGCATGTCGCGGGCCAGTTCCTTGGCCACCACGGCGATGGTGCCCAGCGGGCTGCCCAGCTCATGCGCCGCAGCGGCGGCCAGCGCGCCAAGGGCCGATGCCTTCTGTGCCCGGGCCAGCGACACCTGGCTGGCGATCAGGGCCTGCGACAGGTCGCGGCCGGACTGCGCCACCTTGTAGACGTAGGTCGCGATGAAGATGGCGGACAGCGTCAGCGCCGCCCAGATGCCACCCAGGTAGATGGGCGACAGGGTGACGCCGTTGCTGGCCGGCCAGGACAGGGGCATGGCCAGCGCCCAGACCAAGGTGAGGCAGGCGGTGGTCAGCGTGGTCAGCCCCGTGACCAGCCGGCGCCCCAGCATGCTGGCCCCCACCATCAAGGGCGCCAGCACCAGCACGGCGAAGGGATTTTCCAGCCCGCCTGTCAGCATCAGCAGCACGGTCAGTTGCACCGTGTCGTAGCCCAGGAAGACCACGGCGCCCCGCTCGGTCAGGAAGGGGCTGCGCCGGCGCCGGGCGACGGCGTACAGGTTGATCAGCAGCGACACCGCCGTCACCGCCAGGGCCGGCAGCAGGGGGATGTCGATGCCGACCAGGTCCTCCACCGTCAGCAGGGTGACGGTCTGGCCGGCGATGGCGATCCAGCGGATGGTGTTGAGCGTGCGCAGGTTGATGCGCGCGGCGGCCCAGCGCGCCCCCTCCGGCCGCGCCTCGTCCGCGGCGTCATCCGCCGTCCCTGTCCACGCCTGCCGCGTCATCGTCCCGACTGTCCCAAAGTAGCTCGGCCTGGATTAAGCGGGGGCAACCATGCCGGGCGTCAAGGCATACGCGCGGGCCACGGCGTCGCACCCGGGACAACCCTCGGGCGGCCGGCGCGCAGCCCCTTGCCCCCGGCCGCGCGGCGTTGATAATTGCGGAAGGATGGCGGCTCGTCGCCCCTGCCGGTGGAGAAGGTTCCTTGGAAAGCCAGCGCAAATTCGCGGTGCAGAAACCCCAGGGCAAGAAGTGGGAAACCCTGGCCCTGGTCGACAACCTGTCGGCCGGCAAGCGGGAATTCAGCGAAGCGGTGCGCAGCCACGGCCGGGGCTATGTCCGGCTGATCCAGGTGGATTTCGAGAGTGAGGAGGCGCTGTCCAACTACGACTGGCGCCTGGTGGAACTGCACGACCCCTACAAGGGCAAGGGCCGGCCCAAGCCCACCGTGGTGGCGGGGTCGGAACGCCCCATCAAACCCAAGAAGGGCAAGGCCCCGGGCGAGAAGGTGGCGGTGCCCATCCGCACCTGGATGCTGGCCTGCCTGGTGGCGGTGGCCGTCGGCGTCATGTGGGTGGTGACGTATCACCGGCCGTGAGGGGCGGGCGGAGAGCCGTTACATAGCAGCGATCAACTGCACGGCCCTGTTATCCAGTGGCCGATCCCAATGAACTTTCCTGTCCGGCTGGCCGATCTGCGCAAGCAGCGCGGTCTTTCCCAGCAGCGCCTGGCCGATGCCGTGGACCTGCACGTCAACCAGGTCCGCCGCTACGAGGCCGGCACCGCGCAGCCCACCCTGGACGCCCTGGTCAAGTTGGCCACGGCCTGCACGTCAGCCTCGACGCACTGGTGTTCGATGAGACGGAGCGCGGCCCAAGCGACGAGTTCCGCCTCCAGTTCGAGGCGGTCTCTCAGGTGCCGGAGGAGGACCGCAAGGTTGTCAAGGCCCTGCTCGACGGCATGATCGTCAAGCACCAGGCCAAGCGCATGGTCGGCAGCCTCAGCAGCTAAGGGAAGGCGGGCGGCTATAACCGGCTGATCGGCAGCGGCGGTGCACCACAAGCGGCGAGGAACTCAGCCGCTAAGGTAAGTTGCTGTTCTAAAACAGAGAATCCGCATCCGTGCGGATCGGTGTGGACTTTGCTGTGGATCGGTGTGGACCGGTGTGGACCGGTGTGGATTTAGCGGCGGCCGATAGGGCGAGGACTTGGGCTAAGCAGCTGATTCTCAAAGGGGAATGGGCGTTTTTAGGGCAGCGGCCGTAATCGGCCGCGCCAGGCGCCAAAACGGCGGCAGGGGCGCAAAAACGGCCGCAACCCCGCCGCCTGATAACCTCACAAGAGGGGGCGACTGTCAGGGGATAACCATCTCTGTACAACCTGTGCATCATCTATGCACGAAAGTTCAACGATGGCGCCCTAACACATTGATATTTCATTCCTATTCACCCAAACATTCCAATTTTCTGCGCATACGCGGTTATAGTGTTTGAATAGGGCGAGAAGCCTCTGGGCTAAAATTAGCATCAAGTGGAATTATGGCCTGGCCCTCGAGATGAAGGGGCTCTGAATAGATTTCAGCGCCATCTAGATTATCTGAATTTATAACATCTAAAGATATTATCTCAGAGAATTTCCACTGCACTTTCTGCCCAAGAGCGTTGAGATAGTCTTTTTGTGCGCCCACACCAATCTTTATTGCCTTCTTAAAGGCACTATCAAAATCATTGGCCTTTAATAAAAATAGGCAATCATTCATCGTGCTAGCCCCAATAGGCTCTACCATTATCGCGAATCTTAGTTTTACACTAAACCATCTATCTTTGTTCATTTTGCAAACCTTGAGTCAAGAAGAAGTTTTCGAACTGTCGAGCCACCCTGCTGCAACGCTTGACCAACAGTACCGCCTAGATATTCGCTGGGAAATACGCTCAAGATGCTTCCCAATCGATTTTGAGCAATGAACTCGCTTACAGGGGTATTTAAATTCTGAAGAATGTTGGCACCAACCTCGCTACTGGCATTAATTCCAAATTTCTTACCTAGACGCACGAGATTAGGGGCTGCTCCTAACGCATCGGCACCCGCAACCAAACCATTTGACAGGATCGTTCCAATTTCCACTCCACCTGCGGCACCGATTCCCAAATCAAATAGCAGTTTGCCGATTCGATAAGCAGGCACGGCTGCCGTTACAATAATTTCCGTCATTTCATCGCCGAGGTTAATAATCGGCGGATCATTTATAATAAATGGTTGCTGTGCACTTTGTGGCCCGGTGTCAGTCGTCTTCACAAAAATAGTCTGCTGGAGCTTGCGGTAAGCAAATTGGCTAGACACAACCTCCGTACCCAACTGGTTAATAATCAGCCCGGCCGGGCGAGTGCCAGTGACCACGACCTCCTGCGCAACGTCACCGTCGGCCAGTCCCATCGGATCGGCGCGGTTGATGGGATCACCACCGGCATAAGCGTAGAGGTTCATGCCGGCGGCGTAGCCGGTCGGGTCAGTCTCCAGGAACTTGCCCAGACCGGGAAGATACATGCGGGCCTTATAGTAGTACACGCTGGCCTCGGCCAGGTAGGCCTGGCCGGTGTACTGAAAGCGGCCCATGTTGCCCGCGCCCGGGCGGCCGTATTCATCATAGGTGTTGACGGCCAGCGCGGTGCCGCCGCCGTCCGTCACCGCCACGACCGAGCCACGCTCATCCGGGATCAGCCAGCGGCCCGCGGCCGTGGTCGACCCTTCGTACCATACGGCGGTCTCATCCGTGGCGGCGCCCGGGATGTAGCGGCGCAGCACGTTGCCCGAGCTGTCGTACTCCGCCACCAGGCGATTGCCGAAGTACAGGAAGCGCGTCGTCGACGATTGGCTGACCTGGGACAGGCGCCCCATAGCGTCGTAGCCGAGGCTGGTGGCTGGCGACACGCTGGCCATCTGGCTATCGGCGTCATGGGCCGTCGTGGTCGCCCCATAGGTGTAGAGGTTTCCGCGGGGACCATACGTCAGCGATGAAGTGCCGGACGGGCCCGAAACGGACGTCGTCTGGTTCAATTCGTTGTTGGCGTAGTTGGTCGTGCCGTTCGTCGGCACGGGCACATCATAGGCCGCGTTGGAATTCGTCCTTTTGAGGATCTGGCCCGCCAGATTGTAACCAAAGCTCAGCGACGTTAGGCGGGGAGAGCTGTCGCTGCACTGGCCGGCGGTTCCGCCGAGGTCCAGGAACGTCAGCCGCGATGCGCTGTCGAAACAATAGACGCTCGTCACCCCGTTGGCCCGCGTCGTCGATTGCCGCCGGCCCAAGTCATCATAGCTGTAGCTCTGCACCCAGTTGCCGTTGACCGAGATGCCGGTCATCGCCCCCGTCGTGTCATAGCTGTAGTCGGCATAGGTTCCGTCCGGCCAAATTAACCGCTGGAGGCGGCCGGCGGCATCATATTGCGCGGAGACCTTGCGCCCGTCCGTCGTCTGGCTGGTCAACCGGCCCAGCGCGTCATAGACGGTTGTCACCGACGCCTTGCCGTCCGCCGTCGCCTGCGTCACGTGACCCAGATTGTCATAGCTGTAGTTGAAGTTCCCGACGCTCCGGTTCGTCACCTGTTCCAGGGCGTCGCGCGTGTATCCCATCGTCGTCTGGTTGTCCCGCTGCCGCCACGACGTCATCTGGGAAGCGTTGTCGTAGCCATAAGCGTCGGAATAGGTCGCGCCATTCGCCGTCGGGTAGGTCACCAGCGTCAGGCGGTTGAAGCCGTCATAGGTGTAACTGGTGGTGTGATTATTGCCGTCCACCATCGTCGCCTTCAGGCCGTTGGCGGTGTAGCTGGTGCCGGAGATGATTTGGTTGCTGGTGTCCCTCACCTGCGTCAAGCGCCCCGCGGCGTCATAGCCGTAGTTGATCCACCGGTCGTCGCCCGTGCCCTTCATGGGCCGTGTCGTCCAGATCAGGTTGTTGGCCGCGTCATAGCCGTACGCCGTCGTCACCAGCTCATTCCCGCCGGCATCCTTCAGCACGTCCCACGTCTTGCGACCCTGGCCGTCATAAATGGCGGTCGTCTTCTGCAGTGTGACGAAATTGGACCAGTCGCCATCCGACTGGCTGTTGACCGTACCCTGGCTGGTGTCCGTGACCTGACCGTCTGGATTGTAGCTGATGGCGGTCGCCCGGTACTTGCCCGACGCGCCGGCCGCCGGCCCCACCACGCCCACCATTTGGCGGGCGGCGTCATAGCGATACCGCGTGGTCCCGGTATTGGCCGGCCCCGTCACCGTCAGCTTGTTGCCCACGCTGTCATAGGTCACGCTCGTCGTCGCCGACACCGAACCATCGCCTGAACTCTGCGTCATCGACACCGGGAGCAGGTTGTTCGCCTGGCTGCCCGAGGTGTCGCCGTAACCGATGCTGGTCTTGGACTCGATCCCATTCTGGCCGTTGTTGCCAGTGCTGTCGCAGGCGGAACCCGTCCAGTTGCCGTTGACGCAGGTGGACGTGCCCGTCGGCAGATAGATGGTGCCGCCACCCGTCAAGTTGCCGCTGCTGTTCTTGTAATACGCCTGATACGGGCCGTAGCTGTACCGCACCTGGGGTTGGGCCTTGCCGGCACCGGGGGCGTCCCGGGTGATGGTCTGCACGCCGCCATGCGTCGGATCATAGGCATAATAGGTCCAATGCCCGTTGTCGTCGTGGCTGGCGCTGGGCTTATTGCAGGTTTTGGGGTTGGAACAGCCACTCTCATACGTGGCCTCAGACCACACCACCAGGCCACTGCCAGGCTTGCCGTACTTCGTTGTTTTCGTGACGTTGCCGCGGCTGTCGTGGTCATAGGTGACGTAGTCGCCCTCGGGCCGCGTCACCTGGGTCAGGCGGTGGTAGCTGTCGTAGCTGTAGGTCGTCGTGTTGCCCAGCGCATCCTTGTCCGTCAGGATCTGGCCCGTCGCCAGATCCGTCGTCACGACACGCTGGTGGCTCAACGGATCCGTCACGGTCGTCGTGCGGATATTGCCGCTGTCCGCGTAGGTATAGCTCCACGTGCCGGCGCCGTTGTTGACGGAGCTGACGCGGCCCGCCCCATCGTAGCCGATGGTGATGTTGTCCGTGCCGCTGGAGGGGCGGCGGATGGCCGTTATGCCATTCTTATACCGGGTGACCCGTCCCAGGTTGTCAGTGGCGGTACGGGCATTCGCATCGTCGGATGGCTTGGCATAGCTGATTTTGGGCCAATTGGAACCCAGGGTGCAGGTCTGGCTTTCCGGCGCGCAAGTCTCCACCGCCATGTTGAAGCCGACGACACCGGTCAATGTCAGCCAGTCACCATAAGCGTCCAGTGAACTGGTGTTATTGGCGCCATATATGTAACGAATCTGATAGCCAAAATTATTATATACCGACTGAATTCTCCCAAGAACAAAGCAGGGCGCACCACTAC
Organism: Nitrospirillum guanabarense; assembly: GCF_034653355.1. Lineage (NCBI taxonomy): Bacteria > Pseudomonadati > Pseudomonadota > Alphaproteobacteria > Rhodospirillales > Azospirillaceae > Nitrospirillum > Nitrospirillum guanabarense. The sequence continues at coordinate 120,293 of NZ_JAYEER010000004.1, read as the reverse complement.
CGGGAGCGTCACAGAATTTCTGAAATTGGTACTTCCAGATCCTGGTTTCACCGGAGGGAAGGACCAGCTGGGTTATCCGTCCTTCGCTCGCTTTAATATTCGTGGAGTATCCGTCGTTCACGATACAGCAATAGTTCTTGTCGAATGTCGCGACAGAACCATCCGCTGCCGTGTAGGTGTAGAGCGTGCCGTTGACGCTCAACGTGGACCCCGTCCCCCCATTGTTGGTGAAATTGGCGCCGTCCGACGAGGTGAAGCTTTCGGATGAACCACCTAGGCTGACAATATAGGTGGTGCCGGTTTTATTGATGCCGCCGATATAATCATCGCGCCAGTTGCTGCCGATGAAGTACCGGGTATAGCTTAATCCCCCCGCCCCCGGCTGGCCGATTACCACTTCGGTCGTCGAGTACCTGAAGGCGCCCGTGCCAAGATCCACATTTTGCGGATCAACGGTGGAATAGACGGGAGGGGGGCGACCAAGAAATCCTGCGCCGTAGCCCACTGCGGCAGCAGCAACTCCACCGCAATGAAAAACAAGACAAAGAACAGGCGCAAGCTGCTAGCGGCAGGGCGGTAGGCGGAACTCATGCATCCTCGCAGTACGGCGGGGTATCAATCAACGGCCAGCGGCGACAGGGGCGGCGCTTTACCGGAGGCCGGGGTCAAGTGCGTGGCCGGGGAGCGCCGGAACGGAGCGGCCGGCAGCGAGGGACCCCGCTTGAGTTCCCAATATTCTTCCCATTATTTCCCGCGCATCCTTTATACCGTATACCAAAATCAGGATAGCCTAGCGCCCACGAACCGGCCAATACCTTTCAATGGAATTTTTCCGCCCACCACGTCCATATCGTGCCGATGGCGGGACATCCACCCGGATACGGCGACGGATGGAGCGTCGAGGCTCATATCAGGCCGTGGTTATTTTTGATAGAAAATGGCTGAATTATATGGCGCCGCTACGGGTGGCGCCCGGTATAAGTACCCGTCGCGCCATAGCATGCTGACCGTCCAGGAGGCCTCATGACGTCCCGTTTCGTCCTCACCGCGCCCAGCCGCACGCGACGCGCCGGTTTCGCCCTTGCCACCGTCATGGCCACCACGCTGCTGGCCGGCGTCGCCTGGGCCGGCACGTCGCAGTATGAGTACGACACGCTGGGACGCTTGACCAAGGTGACCGGGCCCGGCGGCGCCATCACCACCTACACCTACGACGCCGCCGGCAACCGCACCGCCGTGACCACCACGGGCGGCTCATCGTCCTCCCCCTACGGCACCAAGGTCATCGTGCTGCCCTTGCTGGGCGGCTTCGTGCTGCCCATTCCCGGCTCACCCTTCTCCAACTAAGCCCCGCGCGACGGGGGCCGGGGCCTGGACCGGCATCGTGCCGGCCCAGGGAGGCCAGGCTGTTCAATGGGTGGCCCGGCCCTCGCCGCCGCGTGTGGACACGCCGGCCTCGGCGAACGTCGCCATGCCGGTGTGGCAGGCGACGGCGGCCTGCAGGATGGGCAGGGCCAGGGCGGCGCCGGAGCCTTCGCCCAGGCGCATGCCCAGGGTCAGCAGCGGCTCCTGGCCGATAGCGTCCAGCAGGCGGCGGTGGGCCGGCTCGGCCGACAGGTGGCCGACGATGCAATGGTCCAGGGCGCGGGGGTCCAGCTTGTACAGCACGGCGGCGGCGGCCGTGCAGGCGTAGCCGTCCAGCACCACCGGCGTGCGGGCCATGCGGGCCGCCATGATGGCGCCGACGATGGCCGCCAGCTCATACCCGCCCAAGGCGCGCAGCACATGGAAGGGATCGGCCAGCAGGTCGGCGTTGGCGGCGATGCCGGCGGCGACCACGGCGGCCTTGCGCGCCATGCCCTCGGCATCCAGGCCGGTGCCGGGGCCCACCCAGTCCACGGCCTTGCCGCCGAACAGGGCCAGGCACAGGGCGGCGGCGGAGGTGGAATTGCCGATGCCCATCTCCCCCAGGCACAGCACATCGATGCCGGTCTCCACCGCCATCATGCCGTAGGCCATGGCGCGGGCGCAGGCCTCCTCGCTCATGGCGGGGCCGTGGGTGAAGTCCGCTGTGGGATTGTCGAGGTCCAGTTCATAGACGCGCAGGTCGGCGTCGGCCTGGCCGCACAGCTGGTTCACCGCGGCACCGCCCTGGGTGAAGTTGTGCACCATCTGCGCCGTCACCGCCGACGGATAGGCCGAGACGCCCAGCGCCGCCACGCCGTGGTTGCCGGCGAACACCGCGACGCGCGGATGCTGCACCCGGGGGGGCGTGCGGCCCTGCCAGGTGGCCAGCCATTCCGTCAGGCTTTCCAGCCGGCCCAGGGCGCCGCGCGGCTTGGTCAGCTGCACCTCGCGCTGCATGACGGTGGTGGCGGCCTCCAGATCCGGGCCCGGCAGGTCGGCCAGGACGCGGCGGAATTCGTCGAAGGAGGGGATGTCGCTCATGATGCTCCGGCCCGATAATGGGACCCGCGACTGGGCGCCGGAGTGGCGCTGGCGGGCGGACGGGACTTCCCGTATACCGGAACCATGACTGATGCAACGGGGCCGCGCCTGGGCGGTGTCTTCGCCGAATTCATAGCCGCCGTGATCTTTTTGACGCGGCTGCCCATCCGTTGGCGCGGGGCCTGGCCCCAGGACCTGGATTCCCGTGCCCTGACCTGGTTTCCCATCGTCGGCACGCTGATCGGCGCCGTGGGTGGCCTGGTCTATTGGGGGCTGAGCAGCGTCAACGTCCCGCCCCTGCTGGCGGCCCTGCTGACGGTGGGCGCGCTGATGGGCCTGACCGGCGCCCTGCATGAGGACGGCCTGGCCGATGTGGCCGACGGATTCGGCGGCGGGCGCGACCGCGACGCCAAGCTGACCATCATGAAGGACAGCCGGGTGGGCACCTATGGCGCCGCCGCCCTGGTCCTGAGCGTCGCCGCCCGCACCCTGGCCCTGGCGGCCATAGCCAGCCCCCACCACGTGGCCGTGGCCCTGATGGGGGCGCACGCCTATTCCCGGGCCTTCCTGCCGGGCATGAAGCTGTTGTTGCCGGAAGCGCGGCTGGTGGGCCACAGCGCCGGCGTGGGCAAGCCCAACAGCGCCCGCGCCTTGGCCGCCCTGCTGGCCGGCTTCGTCCTGGCGGCCACCACCCTGACCAAGCTGCCGCTGGATGGCGGCATGACCCGCTTGGCCATCCTGGCGGTGGCGGCGGGCGGCGTCCTGGTCGTGGGCCAACTGGCCCGCCGCCAGGTGGGCGGCATCACCGGCGACGTGCTGGGTGCCGCGGAACAGGTGGTGGAGATCCTGTTCCTCGTGGCCGTGACCGGCGCGCTGGGCGGCTCGGTCGCCATGCCATGACCACGTCCTTCCCCCCTCGGCGCCGCCGCCCTTGGCGACGCCCCCCTTGGCGACGCCCCCCTTGGCGAAGACGGTGCGATGGTGGTGGGTGCGCCATGCCCCCCTGGCGCAGCCGCATCAGATCGCCGGACAGGCCGATGTGGCGATGGCCTTGTGGCCGGGCTCCAGCGCCCAGCTGACGGCGGCACGCCTACCCACCAGCGCCGTGTGGCTGGCCAGCCCCCTGCGCCGCACGTGGGAGACGGCCGCGCGCCTGGCGGCCCTGGTCCCCGCCGCCCCGTCCGAGCCGGCGACCGATCGCCGGCTGATGGAACAGCATTTCGGCGCCTGGCAGGGCCACAGCTATGCCGAGCTGGAGGATGCGGGCGACCCGCACCTGGCCCCCTTCTGGGCCGATCCGGCCGGCGTCGCCCCGCCCGGCGGCGAAAGTTTCGCCGACCTTTGCCGCCGCGTGGCCGAGGCGGTGGAGGAATGGAGCGGCCGGCAAACCGGCGATCGCGACATCATCTGCGTCAGCCATGCCGGCCCCATACGCGCGGCCATCGCCCAGGCCCTGTCCCTACCCCCCGCCACCGCCCTGTCCCTGGACGTCGCACCCCTGTCGCTCACCCGCCTGGACCACATCGTCGGCGCGGATGGCGCCGTCTGGGCCGTGCGCTGGGTGAACCGGATTCCGTGAGTGGAAACTTGCCGCACGGGCGCCTTACTTCGCCTTTAGGGTCACCCCCATGGTGCCGGCGGCCGGGGGCCTAATAGGGCGTGCCCGTCTGGGCCATGGGCGGCGGCATCCAGATATGGTAGGAATTCTGCCAACAACATCAAAAGGTGGTTCAGCCACGCTGAACCCCGACTAATGAGGATGAGGAAGATGATTGATCGGCGGCAGGTGTTGGCGGGTGCGGCGGCGGGCGTGGCGCTCGCGCTGGGAACCGCGATGCCGGCGCGGGCGGAGGTGACGGAGGCGCAGCTGATGGTGGAGCGCGCGCGGCTGACCGCCATGACCCTGCTGGGCGATCCGCAATACGCCCCGCTGAAGAACCTGCTGGGCCGGGCCAAGGGCGTGCTGATTCTGCCCAACGTCATCCAGGCCGGCTTCTTCCTGGGTGGGGGCGGCGGCACCGGTGTGCTGGTGGCGCGCGGCACCGACGGGTCGTGGAGCGGCCCCGCCTTCTACACCATGGCCGAGGCCAGCTTCGGCCTGCAGTTCGGCGGCCAGCAGGCGCAGATGATGCTGGTGATCATGACCGACAAGGGCCTGAACGCCGTCATGGACCGCAGCGTGAAGCTGGGCGCCGACGCCAAGGTGGCGGTGGGCGAACTGGGCACCCAGGTCGGCGCCGGCTATGGCGTGGGCGTGGACGCCGACATGTATGTCTACGCCAAGACCAGCGGCCTGTTCGGCGGCCTGGCCGTCGACGGCTCGGTCATCACCCCGCGCAAGGAATGGAACGACATCTTCTACGGCCAGCAGACCACGCCCGAGCAAATCCTGCTGGACCGCGCCTTCTACCGGCCGGAAGCCCAGGCGCTGGCCAGTGTCTTGAGTCAGTAGTTCCCGTAAGCGGGCGGATGCGCGCGCGTTTAAGGACCGCTTAAGTCCATACCAGCGCCAGCAGCGCGATACACACGGCCAGCAGCCCGGCGGCGGCGGTCAGGGCCACGACGGCGCGCAGGTCGCTGGCGTCGACCCGGGCGCGGCCTGTGCCCAGCCAGTCCTCATAGACCACCATCTCCCCCTCCTTGCGGGGGCCGGCCAAGGCCAGGTTCAGGGCGCGGGCCACGGCGGCCACGGGCAATGCCGCCGTGCCTTGGATGTGTTGGGTGCGCAAGGCGGCTAGGGCCGTGCCCGGACGGCTGCCGGGCACCATCAGGCAGCCCGCCGTCAGGAACAGCACGGTCAGGCGGGCCGGCACCCAATCCATGATCAGCAGGGCGCGGCGCGCCGGCCGGCCAAAGGCGGCGTAGCGGGGCGAGGTGTGGCCCACCGTCGCCGCCACCGTTTCCACCGTCACCCAGATCATCAGGCCCGGCAGGTCCAGCAGCGCGAACCAGAACAGCGGCGCCACGAGGCCGCGGCTGACCTGGCCCACCAGCGCCTCCATGCCCGCGCGCAGCACGGCGTGGCGGTCCATGCTCCAGACGGGCTTGTGCGTCAGGGGCGCCACCGCCTGGCGCAGCACCTCCTCATCCGTCGCCGGTGCCGCCGCCAGCAGGCCGCGCATGGTGGTCAGCAGGCGGCCGAAGAGCAGCGCCCGCGTCACCAGCAGCAGCGACAGCAGCCAGGCCACGCGCAAATGCGCGGCGGCGATGGTCAGCACCAGGGCCGCCAGCCCCACCCCACCCGCCAGGATAAGGACCAACAGGGCCCCGCGCGCCAGGCGCACGCTGTCCAGCCGCTCGATCCGGTTCAGGCGCTTGTCTGCCCAGCGCACCGCGTCGGCCAACTGGCCCTGCGGTGTCATCAGCCAGCGGTCCACGGCGGGAAAACCGGCGATGAAGGCGTTCAGCACCAAGGCCAGCGCCAGCAGCAACAGCAATTCCGCCCGGGGTGGGGCGAACGGCAGGGGGATCATGCGCGCCCGCCCAGCCGCCCGCCGGGCCGCAGGCCGGCCAGCGTGAAGGTGGGCAGGCGGCGCGAGCCCCTACCGTCTTCACCGCTTCCTTTGACCCCACCCGCCGGCGGCTCCGGCGGTGGCAGGAAGCCCAGCGTCTCGGCCACCGCGCCCCGCGCGACGGTCCCCGGCACGCGCCAGGCCAGGGTGTCGAAGGCGCCGCAATGGTCGCACAGCGCCCCCCAGGCGGGGTTCACCCCGCCGCAGGCCTGGCACACCCAGGCGGCATCGGGCGCGGCCCTGGCCGCTTGGGCCAGGTGGCCGCGCTCCTCCACGCCCTGGCCATGCTCCGCCGTCGCCACGGCCGCCAGGCGCCGGTAGACCCGCGCGCTGGGCCTTAGGGTCAAGGCGCGGGTCAGGTGACCGCGTGCCAAGCCCCACAGGCGCGCCTCGGTGGCGGCGTCGGCCAGGGCGACGTGCGCCTCCGGCACGGTCGCGTCCAGGGCCACCAGGGCCTCCAGCCGCTTCACGCGGGCCAGCGGGTCGGCGGCGGCGCCCGCCTTCTCCCCCGCGACACCCCAGGCGGCGGCCAGGTCGGGGTGGGGCGCCAGCCGCCAGGACTGTTCCAGGGCGCGGGTGGCCGCGCGCGCGGAGCCGGTGGCGGCCAGCAGACGGGCCGCCTGCACCGCCGCGGGCACCGAGCCGGGCGCCAGGTCGTGGGCCTTGCGCGCCAGCGCCAGGGCCTGGTCCTGGTTGCCGTCGGCCTCCGCGGCGCGGCTGCGTTCCACCAGCAGGGCGGCACGGTGGTGACGCAGGGTTTCCGCCGGCAAGGCCTTGGCCGCCGTCAGGGCGTCCAGCGTGGTCGCCGCCGCCGTCCAGTCGCCGGCGCGCGCCTGCAGGTCGAACTGGGTCAGCAGGGGCCAGCGCGCCTTGGGCTTCAGGGCCGCCGCCTCCTGGACCAGGCCCAGCGCCCGCTGGGTCTGGCCGGCAGCCAGCGCCTGCAGGGCCAGGCCGCGCAGGCCGACGAAGGCCATGTCCGGCTGCTTCAGCGCCACGCCGCGCTCGCGCATGGCGGCGTATTGGCCGGCGGCCGCCGCCTCATCCCCCGCCAGTTGCGCCGCCTGCGCGGACAGCAGCAGGGTCAACGACGGTTCGTTCAACAGGCCGTCGGCCTTGGCGGCCAGGCGGCTGGCGGCGGCGCCGTCGCCGCTGGCCACCGCCAGGAAGCCCCGGCTGAGGGCCTGGTAGCCCCGCGTGCGCCGGCTGGCGCGACGGCCCGCGCCGAAACGCCGGGGGCTGCGCCACAGCAGCAGGAAGAGGCGCACGAGGATATAGGCCACGACCGCCAGCAGCAGCAGGGCCACGGCCACCACGCCCACCTGGGTCTGGATGACATATCCCTGCCAATCGAGACGCAAGGTGCCCGGCCGCTGCGCCACCCAGACCGCCAGCGCGACGACCAGGCCCAGGCGCAGCAGGAACCACAGGGTCCGCCTCATGGACGCCCCCCATCGTTGGGTTGCGGGGTGGCGCCCCCTTCAGGCGGCACCGGCTCCGCCGGCTTCACGTCTTCCGGCTTGGCCGCCTCGCCCTTGCCGGCATCGGAAGGGGGAACGGGCGCGCTGTCGGCCGGCTTCTCCTTGGCCGCTGTCGGATCCTTGGGTGGCGGCAAGCCGGCCTGCACGTCGCTGACGGCGCGGCGGGACAGGCGGTTCATGGCGTCATCGGCGCTCAGCCGCGCCTGCGCGTCGCGCAACCAGGCCTGGACCTCAGGCGCCGCCGCCGGCGGACCGGACAGGGCCGACATCTCCGCCACCGCCGTGCCGATATCGCCCCGGTCCAGCGCGGCGCCGGCGCGCGACACCACGGCGTCGGGCGCGTTGCCTTCCAGGCGGCCATCCTTGCGGCGGATGGTGACCAGGGCCTTGACGTGGCCCCACAGCTGCCGCAGCCAGTCGGCCCCCTCCGGCACCTGGGCCGCCCGCTGGGCGGCCGCGGCGGCGCGGTCGAACCCTTCGCGCAGGGCCACGGGGCCGGCCAGGCCTGTCGCCTGGCTTTGCGCCAGCCGGTCCAGGGCCTGACGCAGGGCGTCGTCCTCCGGCGCCAGGCTGCGCACCGCCGACAGCTCCACCCCATAGGGCCGCCCCGACAGCAGGGCCGCCTGCAGCTGGTTGGTCGCCACCAGCAGGGCTTGGCCGCGACCGGCGGCGGCGGTCTGCGCCGCCAGGCGCCCCGACAACTCTTCCCGCTGCTGGGCGGATTGGGCCAGCGCCTGCTCCAGCGCCCGCTGCCGGTCGGTCAGGCGGTTGAACTGGTCGGTCATCTGCTCCAGCCGCGCGGCCAGGGCGGGGTCGGACGCCACCGGCGTCGCGGTTCCGTCGCCGTTCGGGGCCGGTACGGCCGCCAGCCTGGCCTTCAGGTCGGCCACCTCCTGCTCCAGCGCCTGCTGGTGCTGGGCGGCGGCGTTCAGGCGGCGGGCCATCTCGGCCAAGGTCGCCTCCGTCCCCGCCTGCTCCGCCAACTGGGACGGCTGGGCCGACAGGGCGGGAAGCGAAGCGGAGACGGACAAGCCGGCGCGGCTCAACCAAGGGTCCAGGACGCCGGCGCGGTAAAGCGACCAGCCGCCGGCGCCCAGCGCCGCCAGGGACACCAACAGGGCCAGGGCTGAAACCGCCCCCCACCCTTGCGGCGCGGCGGGGCCGGCGGCCGGGGCGGATCACGGCGCTGAGTTTCAGGCTTGGGGGCGTCCATGCGGAAAGGCTCCGCCTTGGGGAGATCCGTCTTCGGCAATTCCATACGGGGCCGTTCCGTCTCGACCTTCGGCGGTTCGGGCGGCAGGGCTGGAGGAGGAGGCACGGCATCGTCCGGCCGGGCGCTCAGGCGATAGCTGCTGGCCGGGGCCGGAGGCTCCCTGTCCAGGGAGGGCTCGCCGGCCAGGGCGGCGGCCAGCGACGCGGGATGCCCGTCCGGGCCCGGCAGGGCGATGACGGCGCTGGTGGGCGCCGCCGGCGTCTCCGGCGTGCCCATCACGGCGTCCAGGTCCGATGCCACCAGCGGGATGCCGAGGCGCGCCGCGGCCGCTTCCAGATCTGCGCGGCGATTGGGCGGGATGTGGCCGCGCTTCTTCCAGCCCTGGACCGTGGTCACGGGAATGCCCAGCTTGGCCGCCATGGGCCGGATGCCGCCGAACCGTTCGACGATGGCGTCCACCTGCGGGTTGGCGCCCGATTGGGCCAAACCGCCCTGCCCCATGCCGGGGGTGCCCATGTCGGGGGTGCCCATGTCGGGGGTGCCCATGTCGGGGGTGCCCATGTCGGGGGTGGACGACGTCGCGTCCGAACCTTCACCGCTCATACGGCGATCCTTTCATCCTAAAAACGCGCTCTCAGACGCCGGGCGCCAGGGCCAGCAGGTCCAGTAAGGCGGCCTGGCTGGGATGGGCGGCCACGGCCACAAGGCGGAACAGGGAACCGCTTTCGCCCAGGGCGCCCGCCACCGCCGGGCTGAGGCACAGGGCTGAAACAGCGCTCAAATCAGCACGGCCCTGTACCGCAAGGTTAACAAACGTACGTGCCGACCGGGGAGAAAAAAGCAGCACATGGTCAACCGTTCCGGCCGCCAAGGCGTCGCGGATGGCGGGCAGCAGCGCGTCCGCCGCCACCGCGCGGTAGAGGACCAGGCGCCGGGTGGCGAAGCCCTGGATCGCCAAGGCGCCCGCCGGATCGCCCGCCACATCCGCCCCCGCCGCATGCAGCAGCAGGCCGCCGTCGGGGCGGGCTTCGGCCGCCACCAGGCGCACCAGGTCGTTGGCATCGCCGGCGGCGGAGCGCACGGTCATGAAGCCCAGCTCGCGGGCCGCGGCGGCGGTACGGTCCCCCACCACGTACATGGGCCACGTACGGGGCGCGCCCAGGCGAGCCAGGGCCCGTACGCCGTTGACGCTGGTGATCAGGACGGCCTGCACCTGCGGCGGCAGGGGAACGTCCATATCCTCCACCGTCAGCAGCGGGTCGATCAGGACATCGTGACCCAGCGCCGCCACGGCCGCCGCCGTGCGGTCGGCCTCCAGCCGGGGGCGGGTGATGAGGACGGTGGCCATGGGTGCCGTCCCGCGTCGCCGTCAGGAAACGGTGAAGATGCCGGGCGGCAGGCGGCCCTTCAGCTCGGCGCCCGCATCCAGCCCAGCGGCCAACGCGTCCGTCGCGATAAAGCGACGGCTGGTGGTGACGATGGTGCGGCCGTCGGGGCTGAGCGCCATGGCCTCCATGTCCATGCTGCCGTCGGCCAGCACCCGCGCCAGCGCCGCGATGGGGGTGCGGCAAGACCCGTCCAGGGCCGTCAGCACACCCCGCTCCGCCGTCACGCGCAGGGCGGTGTCGGCGCAGTTCAGCGGCGCCAGCAGGCCGTTGGTCACGGCGTCGGCGATGCGGCTTTCAATGCCGATGGCCCCCTGGGCCACGGCGGGCAGCATGACATCCGCCTCCAGCACCACCGTCGCATGACCGTCCAGGTTCAGGCGGCGCAGGCCGGCCATGGCCAGCAGGGTGGCATCCACCTCGCCCTCCGCCAGCTTGCGCAGGCGGGTCTGGACGTTGCCACGCAGGGGCACCACGGTCAGGTCGGGGCGGCGGGCCAGCACCTGCGCCTGGCGCCGCAGGCTGGCGGTGCCGACGACGGCGCCGGCCGGCAATTCCATCAGCGTGGCGCCGTCGCGGCTGAACCAGGCGTCGCGCGGGTCCTCGCGCGGCAGCAGGCAGGTGATGTCCAGCCCTTCCGGCAGCACCGTGGGCACGTCCTTCATGGAATGGACGGCCAGGTCGATTTCCCCCGCCAGCAGGGCGTCTTCGATCTCCTTGGTGAACAGGCCCTTGCCGCCGGCTTCCGCCAAGGTACGGTCCAGGATACGGTCGCCCGTCGTCTTGATGACGACGATCTCGATGGCGCCGGGCACGGCAAGGTGGGGATGGGCCGCCCCCAGCCGGTCGCGCGTCTCGTGCACCTGGGCCAAGGCCAAGGGGCTGCCCCTTGTTCCGATACGCAGGGGAGCAATGGAAGTATGATGGGGCGTCGCGGTCGTCATGCCTGCCTGTCTATCCCCCTTTGCGGTTGCGGGAAAGGCCCCGGTCGGTGACAACGGCGCAAATCGTGCCGATTTGATATGGCTTAAGCCCGGCATGCGCCGGATCAAGCCCGAAGGTTTCGCCTAATGATCGTCCTGGGTATCGAGACCAGCTGTGATGAGACCGCCTGCGCCATCGTCGATGACGCGCGGGGCATCCGCGCCAACGTCGTGCTGTCGCAGTTGGATGAGCACCGCCCCTATGGCGGCGTGGTGCCGGAGGTGGCGGCCCGCGCCCACCTGCATTACCTGGACGGCCTGATCCGCCAGGCGCTGGCGGATGCCCAGCTGGACCTGTCCCAGGTCGACGCCATCGCCGCCACTGGCGGGCCCGGCCTGATCGGTGGGGTGATCGTGGGCGTCATGACGGCCAAGGCCATGGCCGCCGCGCGCAGCCTGCCCTTCGTCGCCGTGAACCATCTGGAAGGACACGCCCTGACCGCGCGCCTGACGGACGACGTACCCTTTCCCTACCTGTTGCTGCTGGTGTCGGGCGGGCATTGCCAGTTGCTGGAGGTGGAGGGCGTGGGCAAGTACCGCCGCCTGGGCACCACCATAGACGACGCGGTGGGCGAGGCCTTCGACAAGACGGCCAAGCTGCTGGGCCTGGGATATCCCGGCGGCCCACTGCTGGAAAAGGCGGCGCAGCGCGCCACCAACCCCGGCCGGTTCGAGCTGCCGGCCCCGATGAAGGGACGGCCGGACTGCGACTTCTCCTTCTCCGGCCTCAAGACCGCCGTGCGCCGGCATGTGGAACAGCTGGGCACCCCGACGGAGGCCGACGTCGCCGATCTCGCCGCCGCCTTCCATCACGCCGTGGGCCAATCACTGCTGGACCGTTGCGACCGCGCCATCAAGGCTTTCAAGGGCCGCCACCCCACCGGCAAGCATCTGGTCGTGGCCGGCGGCGTGGCCGCCAACAAGTACCTGCGGGAACAGTTGGCCAAGCTGGCCGCCAAGCGCGGCCTGACCTTCACCGCCCCGCCCCTGGCCCTGTGCACCGACAACGCCGCCATGATCGCCTGGGCGGGATTGGAACGTTTCCGCCTGGGCCAGACCGACCCCCTCGACTTCGCCCCACGCCCGCGCTGGCCGCTGGACCCGACTGCGAAGCCGATGAAGTTCGCGGGCGTGAAGGCATAGTTCCGGCTTCCCGAGGCGCCGGCGCTTGAGCCGCCGACCGTTCCACCGGAGGCTTGGGCGAATCAGTTTAGCAGGCGGTTGGCCCGCAAGCGGTCCACCGCCAGATCGATGAACGCCCGCACCTTGGCCGGGGCGTGGCGCCCCTCCGGGTGCAGCACATGTATGGGCAAGGGCGCTTCCTCATGCTCGCTGAGCACCACCCGCAGGCGCCCTTCCAGCAGCGCCGGGCCGATCTGGTAATGCAGCACCCGCGTCAGGCCCCAGCCCGCCGCCGCGGTGGCAATGGCCGCCTCATTGGTGTTGCATTGCAGGGTGGGCGTGAGCACCACCCGCTGATCCCCGGCGAAGCGCCATTCAGGCGAGGCCCAGGCGCTGGTGGAGGCGGCGACGCGGTGGCCCTTCAAATCCGCCGGCGTGAGGGGCACGCCGTGCGCCTCGAAATAGGCCGGCGCCCCGCAGACCACCCGGCGCACGGAACCCACTTTGATGGCGGTGAAGCCCGAATCCGGCAGCCGGCCGATGCGCACGGCCACGTCAACGCCCTCTTCCACGATATTCACGGGGCGGTCGACGAAAAAAGTGCGCGCCGCCATGGTCGGGTAGCTGTCCAGGTACTCCGTGACGATGGGCAGGACGTACATCTGCCCGAACAGTGCCGATGCCGTGACGGCCAGCATGCCTGACGGCGTGGCGTAGGAACCCGCCGCGGCGGCCTCCGCCTCCGTGATGTCGGCCAGGATGCGCCGGCAGTCGTCGAAGTATCGGCCGCCAGCCTCGGTCAGCTTCACCGAGCGCGTGGTGCGCACGAACAGGCGGGCGCCGATGGTTTCCTCCAGCGCCGCGATGGTCCGCGTGACCGCCGGCGCGCTCAGGTGCAGATGGCGCGCCGCTTCGGCGAAGCTTTCCATCTCGGCCACCTTCACGAAGGTGCGCATGGCCTGCCAGCGATCCATGGAATCCGTCCCCCGCGTCCCCGGCTGTCACATCAGCCGGGCCAAAAACTCCGCATAAGTACACGGATCCTGGATGATCATGTTCCGGAAATAGTCGGGCGGCGACGGCGCGCCATCCCAACGGGCCGGGGACGCTTCATCTTCCGCCGTCGCTTGGTCGGCGTCATGCATGGCGGCGGGCCATTCCGAAGCCGGCTTCACGCGCGGCAGCCCCGTCCCGGCGGGGACCGGGGCTGGAGACGTTCCGCGCCCGTCCGGCGTATAAGCGCTCATGGGCGTCGCCTCCTCAATACTCACAGCCGCTGATTTCGGCGATGGCCAGCGCGATGCGCTCGCGCGGGGTGGCCGGCAGTTCGCCCTTGGCCAGCGTGCCGCGCAAGTCCACGCCGGCGACGGCAGGGCCGCGAAGCAGGAAGCGCAGGCGGGCGAGCCCTCGGCGCAGCCGCCAAAGGAGCAACCGGGTACCTTCGGCGGCCATGTCCAGGGCCTCCGGCATCAGCAGATGGAACATTGTCGTCGTCTCCGTTTCGGGGCTCAGAGCGCCAGTTGCAGAGGCCCAGCCCCCTCCGGCCGCTCGGCCGGAACGGCGCAGCAGATCAACGCCTCCCCCTCGGCCACCGGGGCGGTTGGTTCCTTCACATAGGTCACCGCCCCCGCCAGCACCTTGGTCCGGCAACTGCCGCAGGTGCCCGAGCGGCAGCTGAACTCCGGGCTCAGGCCCCGGGCCTCCGCCAACTCCAGCAGGGTGCCGGACTCGGGCGTCCAACGCGCCTCCTTCAACGCGGTGGTGAAGACCACCGGCACCGGCCCGGCAGCGGGCGGCGGGCGGGGCGGCGCCATGGCGGCGGCCTTGTCGGCCGTCCGCACCAGGGACGACGGCCCGAAAGCCTCGGCATGGATGCGCTCATCCGCGACGTTCAGACCGCGCAGGCCGTCATAGATCCCCTGCATGAAGGGGCCCGGGCCGCACAGGTAGAAGTCGTAGTCGTTGAAGGCCAGGAAGCGGCCCAGCAGCGCCATGTCGATGCGCCCCGCGGCCTCGTAATCGGCCCCTTCCGCCGCGTCCGTGGTGTCGCTCAGCACGCGGACGACACGCACCGCGCCTTTGGCGGCCCCCACCAGTTCCGCCACTTCGGCCTCGAAGGGGCAGTCGGCCTTGGTGCGGGCGGCGTGGAACAGGATGGTGGGCCGGATGCCGCGAACCCGCAGCCCCTCGTAAACCACATGGCGCAGCATGGCCAGCATGGGCGTGATGCCCACGCCGGCGCCCAGCAGCACGGCGGGCCGCCTCTGCCGGGCGTCGATGGTGAAGCCACCGGCGGGCGCCCGCGCCTCGATGATGTCGCCAACGCGGACATGGTCGTGCAGGTGGTTGGAAACCAGCCCGTCGCGCTTCACGCTGATGCGATAGACGGAATCGGATGGCGCCACCGACAGGGTGTAGGTGCGGATGACCGGCTTATCCGCGCCGGGAAGGGTCAGGCGGATGGGCAGGTGCTGCCCCGCCTCGTGCGGGATCAGTCCGGCGCCGTCGTCCGGCATCAGGTGGAAGGAGCGTATGGTGGCGCTTTCGTCCACGATCCGGGTGACCTTGAGCGGCCGCCAGCGCGTGGCCAGGTCGGCGGCGCGCAACCGGTCGGCGGCCTGCGCCCAATCGCCCGTCATCAGGGAGTTGGGCGACCAGCCGTCCTGTTGGAAATTCCAGCGCAGGGCGAAGGCGCCCGGGCGCCGCACCACCCGCCGGGCGCGGAAGGTCCACAGCCGCTCCGCCCCCTGGAAGGCCGCGACTTCGGGGCTGTCCAGGATGACCCGGGCGTCGCCCGTCAGCTGCAGCATGTCGCCGGTCTCGAAATCGATGAAGACCAGCCCGGCCTTGCCGTTCACCAGAATGTTGCCCAGCGTGGCGAAGAACAGGTTGCCGGCGAAATCGGGGATGGTCAGCGTGCCGTCCTCGGCCACGCGGACGAAGCCCGCCTTGCCGCCGCGATGCGACACGTCCACCTGGCGGCGGTCGTCCCGGTCGGCGTATGACGCCACGAAGAAGGTGTCCGCCGCCGCGATCATGCGCCGCGCCTCGGCATCCAGCCCGGCGCTTTCCAGCACAGCGCCGGTGAACGCCTCGGCGGGGTCGCGGGCGAAGCGGTAGTCGCGCAGCTGGATGTACTGCGGGCAGTTGCCGAAGCTCTGGTCGACCTGGAAATGGTAAGGACCCGGGCCGGAGCGCAGGATGCCGTTCACCCGGTTGCGACGGCGGGTGTGCAGTTCTATCCCCAGCAGGCCGATGGCCTGCCCCTCGGCCATGCCCTCCGCCGCCGGATCCGTGGGGTCGGGCCGCGCGTCGATCTTCAGCGCCTGGGGCGTGGGGGACGTGATGAAACCCGGCCGCCCCGCCAGCAAGGTGGCCCAGGCGTCGCCGCCACGGTCGACGCCGCCCGCCACGATGAAGGGGATCTGGGCATAGAAGCCGCGGTGCTGGTCGGGCATGTGGTCGCGGATCACCCGCTGCCCCACGATCGCCATCCGCTCGGCCACGCCGACCTTCTCCTGGATGGTTTTCTCGCCGGCATGCCAGACCGCCAGCTTGGTCAACGCGGTGTCACTCATTCCCGCCTCCTTCAGCTTGGCCGGGGCGGGCGCACCGGATGGTGCGCCCACGCCCCCCCGGATCACCCGGCAACGACCGCCTCTTTGGCGGCGGACAGACCCACCGGCGTCTCGACGAAGGGCACGAAGCCCGGCAGCGCCTCGACCCGGCGCAGGAAGGCGATGACGCCGGGATATCCCGACAGGTCGACGTTCCCCTCCGGGGCGCGGGCCACGTAGCTGTAGAGCGCCACGTCGGCGACGGTCGGCGCCCCGCCCACCAGCCAGTCGCGGCCCGCCAGATGGGCCTCGAGGTTCTCCAGCAGGCCGTGCGCCCGGGCGATGACCTCCTGCGGGTTGTGCTTGGACCCGAAGACGGTGACCAGGCGGGCCGCCGCCGGGCCGTACGCCACCTCACCCGCCGCCACCGACAGCCAGCGCTGCACGGCGGCGGTGCCCTGCGCATCCTCGGGCAGCCAATCGGCGCGGCCCAGCTTGCGGGCGAGGTAGACCAGGATGGCGTTGGAGTCCGACACGACGATGCCGTCGTCCTCCAGCACCGGCACCTGGCCGAAGGGGTTGAGGGCCAGGAACTCCGGCTTCTTGTGGGCGCCGGACTTCAGGTCGACCTCGATCAGTTCGTGCGGCACCGCCAGCAGCGAAAGGAACAGGCGCGCCCGGTGGGAGTGGCCCGACAGGGGATGGTGGTAGAGCTTCATGATCCGGTTCCCGATTTCAGGACCAGGGTCATTCCCGATCCGCGAAGGCAGGGTCGCCCATTCAGCCCATGCTGAGAATTACCGGTCTCGGCACTTCATTATTGCCGGTGGCGTAATGATGGATGCCTGCCGGCGGTGCCGGATTATGGCGGTCAAACCTCCAAAGCCTCGAGCATTCTCCAATACCATGCCGGCCCTCGGCCTGAAGATGTGGCGGCCGCCCCCGCGAGGGTCGTCACACTCAGGAGCTGAAGCCCATGGAACCCACCCCGCCCTCCCCCAGCCCGACCGTCGTGCTTGTCCATGGCGCCTGGGCCGATGCCTCCAGCTGGCGCCACGTCATTCCCCTGCTGATGAAGAAAGGCGTGCGCGTCGTCGCCGTCCAGAACCCCACCACCTCCCTCGCCGACGACGTGGCGGCGACCCGGCGGGCGCTGAACACCATCCCCGGACCGGTCGTGCTGGTGGGGCACAGTTGGGGCGGCACCGTCATCACCGAGGCCGGAAACGATCCGAAGGTGAAGGCGCTGGTCTATGTGGCGGCCTTCGCGCCGGGGGTGGGCCAAAGCACCGGCGACCTGGTCGGGGCGCATGCCCCGCCGCCGGCGCTGGCCAAGATCATCGACGACGGCGCCGGCTTCCTGACCCTGAGCACCGAGGGCTGGATACAGGACGTGGGCCAGGACCTGCCGGAGGAGGAGGCCAGGCTGCTGGCGGTGCTGCAGCCGCCCCTGGCGGCCCGCACCTTCACCGACACGATCACCGAGGCCGCCTGGTCCAGCCGGCCCAACTGGTACATCGTTTCCGGCGACGACCGGATCGTCAGCGTCGAGTTGCAGCGCAAGCTGGCCGGCCTGATGAACGCCCGCACCACCGAACTGAAGGCCAGCCATCTGTCCCTGTTGTCGATGCCGGAGGCCGTGGCCCAGGTCATCGTGGAGGCGGTGGGACGCGTGGCCGGATGATCCCGGCGGCCGGCGCAGCGGCGCCGGGTCTCAGAACCCGAACTCCAGCTGCGCCGGCGGGCCGGACGCCTCAAAACTGGAAACGGTCACCCCCAGCAGGCGCACGCCCGTGGGCAGGGGATAGACGGTGCGCACCAATTCCACGGCCGTCTCGCGCAAAAGGCCCTGCGACACCACGGGTGCCGCCAGGGTGCGGCTGCGGGTGGCCTGGCGGAAGTCGCCGTACTTGATCTTCACCGTCACGGTGCGGCCGAAGGCCTGCGCCTTCTCGCACCAGGCCCACACCTCATCCGCCATGGACAGCACGCCTTGCTCCACCGCCGCCGGCTCCGTCAAATCCTCCAGGAAGGTGGTTTCGGAGCCGGAGGATTTGCGCGGCCGGTCAGAGACCACGGGGCGGTGGTCCTCGCCATGGGCGATGGCGTGGTACCAGGGACCGGACTTGCCGAAATGGGTTTGCAGGAAGCTGACGGTCTGGCGGCGCAGGTCAGCGCCGGTGTGGATGCCCAGGCTGTTCATCTTCTCCGCCGTCACCGGGCCCACGCCGTGGAACTTGGCCACCGGCAGGTTTTCCACGAAGGCCTCGCCATGGCCGGGCGGCACCACGAACTGGCCGTTGGGCTTGCGGTGGTCGGAGGCCAGCTTGGCCAGGAATTTGTTGTACGAAATGCCGGCCGAGGCGTTCAGCCCCGTCTCCGCCTTGATGCGGGCGCGGATTTCCGTGGCCGTGGCCGTCGCCGTGGGTAAGCCCCGCCGGTTTTCCGTCACGTCCAGATAAGCCTCGTCCAGCGACAGGGGCTCGATCAGGTCGGTGTAGTCGGCGAAGATCTCCCGGATCTGGCGGGAGATGGCGCGGTAGACCTCGAACCGGGGTGGCACGAAGATCAGCGGCGGGCATTTGCGCAAGGCGGTGGTGGAGGGCATGGCGCTGCGCACGCCGTACTCCCGCGCCTCGTAGCTCGCCGCCGCCACCACGCCGCGCTTGGCGCCGTAGCCCACGGCCACCGGCCGCCCGCGCAGATGCGGGTTGTCGCGCTGTTCCACCGACGCATAGAACGCGTCCATGTCGACGTGGATGATCTTGCGGATGCCGGGGCTGGTCATGGCCTCGGCATCCTAGCAGATAAGCCCAACAAGACAGAACAAAAACAGAACTAAAATTGTCCCCGCTAGCTCCCGCTTTACTGATTGGTCAGGATGACGTTACGCTTTTCCACCCCCTCAACGGGGAGCGTCAATTGCATGGGCACGAAATAAATGATCGAGCGACGCGAGATAACCCAGAAAGAGTTAAACAACATTATGATGGAAGATGAGGGGCACTTTTTTGACATAAAAGGAAAATCTATTCAGCCATCAAAACTGCAAGAAACTTTCATAGCTTTTGCAAATGCAGATGGCGGAGATATATATGTGGGAATAGAGGACAAAAAGTTTTCAGGTGAAAGGCTTTTACCCTTTTCTTCTATGGAAGAAGCTAATGGGGTCATAGCTACCTTGCTAGAGCAAACCGTTCCATCGGTTGAGAATGTCTCTATAGAGTTTCTTATTCCTCCTGCTGGTGGATATATTTTACATGTATCCATTCCAAAAAGCCCAAAGGTTCACTATACGGCTGGGGGAGAATGCTTCATAAGGCTTAATGCCCAAAAATTGAAAATTAAAGGGGAAAGAGTAACAAGTCTCGCATACTCGAAGGGCGCAACTCCCTACGAACGCGTACCCGTGGATTCCGTAACGATAGATGAAATATCGGAATCCGAGATTCTAAATAATTACATGAGTAGAATAGAAACAAATATGGAAAAATCCACATTTCTTAGAAAACAACGGCTACTTTCAGAGAAAGATACGACATTAAAACCGAATGTTGGGTGCGTACTTCTTTTTGATGAAAACCCACAAGCTACCGTCGAAACTAGATGCGCGGTAAAAGTTTATAGATTAAGAACAACAGAGAAAGATTACAAAAGAGAACATCTACCAGAAATGCCATCCACAATATCTGGAAGCATAGAACAAATAATACTGAAGACAATTGAGAAAGTTAGGGAGCTTGTCGACGGCGCATCCTTCTATGACGGGGATAAACTCGTAACTTTGAGCTACCCTGCCGAAGCCATTAAAGAACTTTTAGTTAATGCCGTTATTCATAGAGACTATAGCTTAAATGACGACATACATGTGAAGGTCTATGACAATAGGGTCGAGATAACGAGTCCTGGGAAGCTGCCCGGCTACGTGACAAAAGACAACCTCTACGATGAACGCTTTTCCCGCAACCCAAATATCGTAAGACTTCTACACAACCTGCCAAATCCATTAAATCATGACATTGGAGAGGGACTAGATACAGTCAGAAACGAATTGAAGAAAGCTGGGTTGGTAAATCCAGAATTCGAAGAAAGAGGTAATTCCTTTGTTGCGATTATTAAACATCAGCGGATTGCTTCGATTGAGGACGTTATTCTCGAATACATAGAGACGAACCCCGAAGCAATCATAACAAACAAACTCATCCGCCAACTGAGCGGCGAGGACGATATCAATAAAGTCAAAAAAGCTCTTCAGAAATTGAGAGGGGAAGGAAAATTAATACTCGTCGATAATGGTGTGAGGGCATTTAATTACAAATACAAGAAAGCATAGCCTAAATCAGGCCCAATGAGGAGTGGCGCGACTGAGCGCCACTCCCGCCGAGCCCTCACTTCTCGATCTTGAACACCTGGTAGGAATGCGGCTGCACCGTCACGCCGAAGTCAGTGCGGGCGGCCACGGTGTCGCGGCGGAACCTGCCGTCCTTGGGGGCCGCCGCCGGCGTGGCGGCGACATCGGCGTTGGTGGACAGGTTGCGCAGACGCGCGCCCTGGCCCAGCAGCGACAGGGTCACCGACACCGGCTGGTCGCGGAAGGATTCCACCACGAAGGTGTCGTTGTCATAGGCGAACAGGCTGACGTGGTCCGGGCTGTCCAGCCGCACGGGGAAGTCCTGCTGCAGGTACTTCTTCACCTCGGTCACCAGGCCCTGGGGCAGGTTATAGAGGTCGCCCGGGTTCTCCGGCATGGTCAGGACGTAGAGGATGCCCCTGGAATACCGGTTCATCAGCAGGATGGGGAAGCCCTTGGCGTTGGCCACGCCGCGGATGATGGGCCAGCTGTCGTTGGTGTAGTAGTGGATCTCGGGAAACAGGACGGCCGGGGTGTCGCGCGCCGAGTCGTTCAGGCTGTCGCCGTTGCCGGCGCCATAGCCGTTGATGAAGTCGTGGATGGCCACCTTGCGGCCCGTGTCCCACACCTCCGCGATGTCCTCGATGCCTTTCCCCTTGAGCGCGGACAGCAGGCCGGAGGTGATGACCACGGTCTTGCCCGCCGCCAGGTTGCCCTTGATCTCATCCACGATCCTGGGATCCTGCGCCGCGGCCTGGGTCAGAAGGGCCACGTCGGCGTTGGCGGGGAACTTGGGCGACAGCTCGATCGGGATGCCGATGGTGCCCAGATAGTTGTGCAGGAAGTCCTCGCCGGAGGACTGATAGGGCTTGTAGCTGGCGATCCCAATGGGCTTGCCCAGCTTGCCCAGGTCCTTGTCCACCGTCTCCAGTGCATAGCCGGCGGCGCGGCCCCAGCCCGGGCCAGGGTCGTTGGCCTGGGCGCCCGCCTTGTAGCCTGAGATCATCTCCTGCCAGCGGAAGCTGGTGGGCAGGTTGGCCCAGGTCTGGCGGTCGCCCGGCCGCACCGCCTCGGCCTCCGACATGGGGCGCCAGTTGAACAGGGTGATCTCCGGCGCCTTGGCGAACAGCGTGTCCCACAGCTGCTCGGCATAGCGGTCGACGTAGAGGGTGGAATAGGTGTCCACCCAGCCGCCGCCGTTGCCCACCCCGCCTTTCGCGTCGGTGGGCCGGATGTTGCTGTAGTACCGGTAGATCTCGTAGCTCTCGTACTGCTGCAGCAGCTGGTCGGTGATCACCGGGTCGCGCGTCTCGGTGCCGGTGTAGATGGCGTCGAAATCCTGGGACTCCTGCTCCAGATCATAGCCCGCGCCCTGGAAGTGTTCGTACCAGTTGGGGTACTTGACGATCATGCGGACCTTGGGGTTGGCCGCCTTCGCCGGCTTCAGCACCAAGTCGCGCGCCACCTGCCGCATGGTTTCCAGCCGGTACTGGGTCCAGCTGCGGTTGCCCTTGGCGGCGATGTCGGCGTCGCTCTTGCTGGCATAGAAGAAGAAATCGTCCAGGATCACGTCGTCGAAGTGCTTGGCGGCCAGCGCCGCCGCCTTGGCGCATTCCTCGCGGTCGGCCGGCTTCTCATAGTCGAAGGTGCCGAACTGCCCACCCTCGCCGCCCGCGGCCAGGGTGATGCCGCCGGACACCTGCACGCCCTTTTCCTCGAACCACTTCTTGACGCGGGTCACCTCCTCGTCGTTGGCGAAGACGTGGTTGCGATAGACCTCAAGGTAGACCTTGTTGAAATGGGTCTGGCGCATCGCCCGCTCGAACTCGCGGTCGAAGGTGGCCTTGTCGGCCAGCTGGCGGGTACTGGTGACGGCGATGTAGATCGCCACCCGGAAGTTCTCATAGCTGGAAGCGGCCGTCTTGGCCGTGGCGGCGGGCGGCGCCAGCAGGGCGGTCGGCGGCAGGTTGAGCAGGGCGGCACAGGCCGCGGCGCGGAACGCACGTTTCATGGACTCACTCCCTCTCGTCTGTTTTGTGGCCAAATCTCCGGATGAAAACGATTTCTTTCCTCGGAATCGGCGATGTTAGCGGTACCTAAATTAATCACATTTATAGGATCGACACTCAAGACGGATCCACCCCACGCCGAAGGGCTAGGCCCCGGCACCGCAGCCTAAGACGAAAGGCGGCCACGCCCGTCACCGGCAGCGCGATTGACGGAGCCACCCTGTAAGGCAAGGCTGTTCAGCCTAATTTCCTGCCTGGGCGAGGTTTCGGGCCGGATTTCAGGCGGGGAGCGGGTGGTGAGGAAGGGAACGGCCGTGCGGGATGAGGTCGATGGCCGGGTCGGTACACCGTTCCCGGACGGCGGCTGCGCCGTAAGCGCGCAGATGCGCGCCATGGATTGGTCGACCTCGCCGTTGGGCCCGGTGGCGGGCTGGTCGCCCACCCTGAAGGGCGCCGTCAGGCTGATCCTGCCGGCGCAGGCCCAGATCGTCATGTTCTGGGGGCCGGAGTTCGTGGCCCTCTACAACGCCGCCTACGCCCCCACCATCGGCAACAAGCACCCCCACGCCCTGGGCCGCCCCGCCCGCGAGCACTGGACGGAGCTGTGGGACGATTTGGAGCCGCTGCTGCGGCGGGCGCGCGACGGCGAGACGGTGGTGGCCAAGGACCGCCCCTTCCGCATCGAGCGCAGGGGCTATATCGAAACCGTCTATTTCGACATCTCCTATTCCCCCGCCCGCAACGAGGCGGGGGAGGTGGAAGGCGTGGTCTGCATCGTCGACGAGACGACGGACCGCGTCCTGGCCGACCGGCGCCTGCGCGAAAGCGAGGCCCAGTTCCGCTCCCTGGCGGAAGCCATGCCCGCCCTGGTGTGGACAGCCACGCCGGAGGGGAACCTCGACTGGTTCAACGCCCACGTCTACGCCTATACCGGCGCGCCCACAGGCGCCCTGGACGGCCACGCCTGGGCCTGGGTGACCCATCCTGACGATCTGCCCGCCGCCGTCGCCGGCTGGACCGTGGCTGTCAAGGCGGGAGAGACCTACAGTGCCGAATTCCGCCTGCGCCGGGCCGACGGGGCTTACCGCTGGCACCTCGCCCGGGCCGTGCCCATCCGCGACGAGGGCGGCGCCATCCTGCGCTGGCTGGGCACCAACACGGATATCGAGGATCAGAAAGCCGCCGCCGCGGCGCTGGCCCACCTGAACGAGACCCTGGAACGTCAGGTGGCGGAACGCACACGCGAGCGGGACAGCGCCTGGAACAATGCTCAGGACCTGCTGCTGGTGATCAGCCCGGACGGGATCTTCCGCGCCGCCAACCCCGCCTGGCGCACCATCCTGGGCTGGCGGCCGGAGGAGTTGGTCGGCAAGCATTATCTGGACCTGACCCACCCGGACGACCGGGAGATGAAGGCCCAGGCCCTGGCCCGCGCCTCAAGGGAGGCGCTGAACAATGTCGAGGCCCGCTGCCGCCACCGCGACGGCAGCTACCGCTGGATCGGCTGGCTGGCAGCACCCGAGGGCGGGCTGATCTATGCCGCCGGCCGCGACGTGACGCGGGAGCGGGAGCAGGCCCAGGCCCTGGAGCAGTCGGAAGCGCGGCTGCGCTCGGTCTTCAACACCAGCTATCAGCACCAGGGCCTGCTGTCGCCGGATGGCATCGTGCTGGACGCCAACCCCACCTCGCTGGCCGGCATCCGGGCGCGGCGGGAGGACGTGGTGGGCAAGCCCTTTTGGGAGACGCCCTGGTTCACCGCCACGCCGGGCATGCCCGACCTGGTGCGCACCGCCCTGCCCCTGGTGCGGGCGGGACGCACCGTGCGGCGGGAGGTCATCATCAACCTGCCCGCCGGCCGGCACATCTTCGACTTCTCGCTGCGGCCGGTGTTCGACAGCGCCGGCGCCGTCATCGCCATCGTGCCCGAAGCCATGGACGTGACCGCCCGCCGCGCCGCCGAGGAGCAACTGCGCCAGGCGCAGAAGATGGATGCGTTGGGCCAGTTGACCGGCGGCATCGCCCACGACTTCAACAACATGCTGATGGGCATCTCCGGCGCTGTGGAACTGATCCGCCGCCGGGTGAACGCAGGGCGCCATGACGGGCTGGACCGTTACCTCGATGCGGCGTCGACCGCGGTGCAGCGGGCCGCCGCCCTGACCCATCGCCTGCTGGCCTTCGCCCGGCGGCAGTCGCTGGATACCCGCCCGCAGGATCTCAACGCGCTCGTTTCCACCTTCGCCGACGTGCTGCGCCGCACCTTGGGTCCGGACGTCACCCTGGAGACGACGCTTGCGCCCGGGCTGTGGCCGGCCCTGACCGACGCCAACCAGTTCGAAAGCGCGCTGCTGAACCTGGCGCTGAACGCCCGTGACGCCATGCCGGGCGGCGGCCACCTGACCATCACCACCGCGAACCAGACCCTGGCGGAGAGCCGCAACGGGGCGGAGAAGCGCGCCGCCGGCGATTACGTGGTGGTCCAGGTGTCGGACACCGGCACCGGCATGGCGCCGTCGGTGCGGGAGAAGGCCTTCGACCCCTTCTTCACCACCAAGCCCATCGGCCAGGGTACGGGCCTGGGCCTGTCCATGATCTACGGCTACGCCCGCCAGTCCGGCGGCCACGTCCATATCGACAGCGCGGTCGGCCAGGGCACCACCGTCACCCTGATCCTGCGCCGAGCCCCGCCGGAAGAGACGAAGGCACTGCCGCCCGAGCCCGCCGCCCAGCCGGGCCTGGGGGAGACGGTGCTGGTGGTGGAGGATGACGGCACGGTGCGCATGCTGGTCATCGACGTGCTGGAGGACCTGGGCTACCGCCATATCGAGGCGACGGACGCGCGCAGCGCCATCCCCCATCTGGAGTCCCGCCGCGCCATCGACCTGCTGGTCACCGATGTGGGCCTGCCCAACATGAACGGCCGCCAGCTGGCGGAAATCGCCCGCCAGTTGCGCCCGCGACTGAAGGTGCTGTTCATCACCGGCTACGCCGGAAACGCCACGGCCCGCGCCGGCTTCCTTCAGCCCGGCATGGACATCCTGGCCAAGCCCTTCACACTGGAAGCCCTGGGCGCCAAGATCCGGGACATGCTGCGCGCCTGACGGGCCCCGGCAGCGCCGGACGTGGCGAGACCGAGGCACCCCTGCTGCCCATAACATGAAAGCCCGTGACCGGAAGGCCACGGGCTTTTGACACATGCGGATGAACCGGGAGTGGCCGGATCACGACACCGGAC
>NZ_JAYEER010000004.1:0-90000 GCF_034653355.1 Nitrospirillum guanabarense | reverse complement strand
GAACCGACGACCTCATGCTTGCAAAGCACGCGCTCTCCCAACTGAGCTACGCCCCCGATCTGACATCGGATGCTGGGGATAGAGTGGTGGGCCAGGCAAGATTTGAACTTGCGACCTCACGCTTATCAAGCGCGCGCTCTAACCAGCTGAGCTACTAGCCCACGGGACCGAGGGTTAACCTCGTGCCGTTCAAAGGGTCTGGAGAAGGGATGCGCCGACGGCGGCTCCTGCGGGCCGGTTAAAGCCACGCTCGTCTATGATTAGACAAGCCGTGGACCCAGCGCGGGCGTCCTTAGAAAGGAGGTGATCCAGCCGCAGGTTCCCCTACGGCTACCTTGTTACGACTTCACCCCAGTCGCTGACCGTACCGTGGTCGGCTGCCTCCTTGCGGTTAGCGCACCGGCTTCGGGTAAAGCCAACTCCCATGGTGTGACGGGCGGTGTGTACAAGGCCCGGGAACGTATTCACCGCGGCGTGCTGATCCGCGATTACTAGCGATTCCAACTTCATGCACTCGAGTTGCAGAGTACAATCCGAACTGAGATGGCTTTTGGAGATTAGCTCCCCCTCACGAGGTCGCCGCCCACTGTCACCACCATTGTAGCACGTGTGTAGCCCAGCCCATAAGGGCCATGAGGACTTGACGTCATCCCCGCCTTCCTCCGGCTTGTCACCGGCAGTTTCTCCAGAGTGCCCAACCAAATGATGGCAACTGAAGATGGGGGTTGCGCTCGTTGCGGGACTTAACCCAACATCTCACGACACGAGCTGACGACAGCCATGCAGCACCTGTCTTACCGCCACCGAAGTGGAAAGTGCGTCTCCGCACCGGTCAGTAGATGTCAAGAGCTGGTAAGGTTCTGCGCGTTGCTTCGAATTAAACCACATGCTCCACCGCTTGTGCGGGCCCCCGTCAATTCCTTTGAGTTTCAACCTTGCGGCCGTACTCCCCAGGCGGAGTGCTTAATGCGTTAGCTGCGACACCGAAGTTCTAAGAACCCCAACGTCTAGCACTCATCGTTTACGGCGTGGACTACCAGGGTATCTAATCCTGTTTGCTCCCCACGCTTTCGCGCCTCAGCGTCAGTATCGGTCCAGTGAGCCGCCTTCGCCACCGGTGTTCTTCCCAATATCTACGAATTTCACCTCTACACTGGGAATTCCACTCACCTCTCCCGAACTCAAGCCGCTCAGTCTCAAGCGCAATTCCCAGGTTAAGCCCGGGGATTTCACGCCTGACTTGAACAGCCGCCTACGCGCCCTTTACGCCCAGTAATTCCGAACAACGCTAGCCCCCTTCGTATTACCGCGGCTGCTGGCACGAAGTTAGCCGGGGCTTCTTCTCACGCTACCGTCATCATCGTCGCGTGCGAAAGAGCTTTACAACCCTAAGGCCTTCATCACTCACGCGGCATTGCTGGATCAGGGTTGCCCCCATTGTCCAATATTCCCCACTGCTGCCTCCCGTAGGAGTCTGGGCCGTGTCTCAGTCCCAGTGTGGCTGATCATCCTCTCAGACCAGCTACCGATCGTCGGCTTGGTGAGCCGTTACCTCACCAACTACCTAATCGGACGCGGGCCCCTCCTTCGGCGATAAATCTTTCCCTGACAGTCTCCACAACCATCAGGCTCATCCGGTATTAGCTCCAGTTTCCCGGAGTTATTCCGAACCAAAGGGCAGGTTCCCACGCGTTACTCACCCGTGCGCCACTAAGGCCGAAGCCTTCGTTCGACTTGCATGTGTTAGGCATGCCGCCAGCGTTCGTTCTGAGCCAGGATCAAACTCTCAGGTTCAATGCGGTTCCGGTAGCGGGCTTGCGCCCACCAGAACCTCGACGGAAACCAACCTCAGTCGGCACCTCAAACCCAAGTCCGTTCCTGTTCCCCTCATCGCTGAAGGGACATATTCAGAGCATGTTCTTAAGATGCGCTTCGATCGTTTCCATTGTGTGCCCGTACTGGACCCAGCATCGGAACCGCCGTCTGCGCATCCCTTCTCAAGACGTTCACTTGTTCAAGAACCCGTGGCCCAAACGCAAAAAGCGCCGACAACCACAACCCCGTCCCTGGCCGATCCCCGTAAGGACCAACCCAAACCCGGACAGGAAGGGCAAATTCCGTATCGACCGGCGACCCCATCGCTGGAGCTTTCCGCCTGGTCCGCAATCCCCTCATCCACCAGCGTCACCGCCAGAACTCAGGGATCGCTTCGCCGTCGCGCCGTTCGTTGTCGCCCGCCGCGTCGGTGAACGGGGTTATAGTGACCTCACCGGGGGCCTGTCTACAGGAATTTTGCAGTCACATGACGATTTTTACCAAACCTGGGTGGGCGCCGTCGCTACCGCCGCGTATCCCCTATATATGCTCGCACGCGCGCGTGGAAAGGCGGCGTCACAGGCGCTTTTCCCAGCCCAGGGCTGCGGCGGGCGCGGGGTACCCCCAGGCGGCTTAATTTCGCCACCACCGCCAGGTAAGGAGGCGGCCGTCGGCGGTACCCACCTTGCCCCGACGGCGGACAAACTCAAATGCCCCCGCCTTTCAAGTCCTATTAACGTGTCGTACGTAGGATGTTCCCGTTGACAGTGACAATAGCGTCACGCGAGGATTGGCCTAACCGGTGGCCAGGCATTCCGCGCCTCTTGGCGGGTGAAGCCTAGGCCCATCGGACGAGAAGAAACTGGGGCGTTACGACCTGCCGAATCCCCGGGGCAATGGACCGGATTTCGGCGTTTCCAGTCGTCAGTTCCTCTCCCTCAATACCGGCCCCGCCTCTCGGGGACAGGGCCGGCCTGGGGATTTTCGTGGTGTTCGTGGCACCACGGCCAAGGCCGTTCAACCGGGCGGCCCGTCGACACCGTGCCCGGGGCCTGGGAACAGGCGCCCCGGGAAACAGCGCCCGATGGGGCCTATAGCCTTTGACGTTGAGGGTTTTGACGATGCGGTTTGATTTGGGGGAGTGGGGGCCTTGCTGAAGCGCATCGCCGTGACATCGGCCGTCGCCCTGACCCTGGGCGGCGTCGTCTCCCTGGCGTCCCTGGACGACACAGGCAGCGTGGCCATCGCCCCGCAGGCGCTGCCGCCGGCCCCGCCGTCCGACGTGGACCCCGACCTGGCCGCCGCCGCGGCCGCGGCCCCCAAGGACCAGCAGATCCCCCAGCAAACCACGGTGGCCGCCGCCACCCCGGCACCGCAAACCAACAAGCCCCTGTCCATCGACCCCGTTGAACGCCGCCATGTCAGCGTGGGCCGGGGCGACACCCTGATGCAGGTGCTGATGGATGGCGGTGTGCCCGCCGACAACGCCCAGAACGCCGTCAGCGCGCTGAGCGCCGTCTATGACGTGCGCCGCATGAAGGCGGGCCAGGGCATCACCGTACTGTTCGACCACAGCGAGGGCGACAAGTTCATCGGCCTGGAGTTCCAGCCGGCCGCCGAGCGCGCCGTGTCGGTCGCCTTCAACGGCGGCCGCTACCAGGCCCGCCAGGTGGACAAGCCGCTGGAGAAGAAGCTGGTGGCGGCCCGCGGCCGCATCACCAGCAGCCTGTCGGAAGCGGCCAGCGCCGCTGGTGTGCCCTACCCCGTGCTGGACGCCTTCATCAAGCGCTACGCCTACGACGTCGACTTCCAGCGCGACCTGCAGCCGGGCGACACCTTCGAAATCTTGTTCGAGCGTTATTACACCGAGGACGGCCAGGCCGCCCGCGACGGCGATATCCAGTTCGCGTCGCTGACCCTGTCGGGCAAGGAGAAGGCCATCTACCGCTACCAGGCGGCCGGCAGCACGCCCGATTATTACAACGCCTTGGGCGAGAGCATCCGCCGCGCCATCCTGCGCACCCCCATCGACGGCGCCCGCGTCACCTCGGGCTATGGCATGCGCATGCATCCGGTGCTGGGCTACAGCAAGATGCACAAGGGCAAGGACTTCGGCGCCCCCGTGGGCACCCCCATCTACGCCGCCGGCGACGGCCTGGTGGAACAGGCGGGCCCCTTCAGCAGCTATGGCAACTACGTCAAGCTGCGCCACGGCAACCAGATGGAAACCGCCTACGGCCACATGAGCCGCATCGCCAAGGGCCTGCGCCCCGGCATGCGCGTGGCCCAGGGCGACGTCATCGGCTATGTCGGCGCCACCGGCCGCGCCACCGGCCCGCACCTGCACTTCGAAGTGCTGCGCGGCAACCAACAGATCAACCCCGACAGTAAAGAGGCCAAGATCGAGGCCGGCCGCAAGCTGGACGGCAAGGATCTGAAGCAGTTCCAGTCCATTGTCGCCCAGGACCAGGACACCTTCCGCGACATGCAGGAAGGCATGACCATGGTGGCCGGCAAGCCGGGTGCCGGTCATGTGGTCCAGGCCGCGGTGAAGCGGCACTGAGCCCCGGCAGTCGGAAGCACAAAATTCAGGGCCGGCCCCCTGGGGGACCGGCCCTTCGCATTCCAGCCTTCAACGTACGGTTGCTCAGTGCACCGTCGGGGGTTGCCCCCAGAGGCTTTCGCCGGCCGGCGGCACCTTGATGGCCTCACCGTTCAGGACCAGGCCCTCCGGCCCGGCGGAGACGGTGATGGTCTCCCCGTCGTTGATGCGGCCTTCCAGGATGCGGGTGGCCAAGGGGTTCTGCAGTTCCCGCTGGATCACCCGCTTCAGGGGCCGGGCGCCATAGGCCGGGTCGTAGCCGGCGTCGGCCAGCCAGCGCAGGGCCGCGTCGTCCAGCTCCAGCGTCATGTTCCGCTCCGCCAGCATGCGCCGCAGGCGGCCCAGCTGGATGTTGACGATGCCAGCCATGTGCGGCCGCGACAGGCGGTTGAAGATGAGGATCTCATCCAGCCGGTTCAGGAATTCCGGCCGGAAGGACCCGCGCACCACCTCCAGCACATGGGCGTGCGCCGTGGCCACCGCCGCCGCGTCCGCCCCATCGGCCAGGGCGGCCAAGGCCTCGGACCCCAGGTTGGACGTCATGATGATCAGCGTGTTGCGGAAGTCCACCGTGCGGCCCTGGCCGTCGGTCAGGCGGCCGTCGTCCAGCACCTGCAGCAGCACGTTGAACACGTCGGGGTGGGCCTTCTCCACCTCATCGAACAGCACGACCTGATAGGGCCGGCGGCGCACCGCCTCGGTCAGGGCTCCGCCCTCCTCATAGCCGACATAGCCCGGGGGGGCGCCGATCATGCGGGCGACCGAATGCTTCTCCATGTATTCCGACATGTCGAGGCGGACCATGGCCGTCTCGTCATCGAACAGGAACTCGGCCAGCGCCTTGGTCAGTTCCGTCTTGCCCACGCCGGTGGGGCCCAGGAAGAGGAAGCTGCCGATGGGGCGGTTGGGGTCCTGCAGGCCGGCGCGGGCGCGGCGCACGGCGTTGGACACGGCCACCACCGCCTCGTCCTGGCCCACCACGCGGCTGTGCAGCTTCTCCTCCATGCGCAGCAGCTTTTCCCGCTCGCCCGTCAGCATCTTGTCCACGGGAATGCCGGTCCAGCGGCTGACCACGGCGGCGATGTCGCCGTCGCGCACCTCCTCATTCAGCATGCGGTTGCCGCCGGCCTCTTCCGCCTCGCGCAGGCGGCGCTCCGTCTCCGGGATGACGCCGTAAGTCAGTTCGCCCGCCCGCGCCCAGTTGCCGGTGCGCTGGGCGTTTTCCAGCTCCGCCCGGGCTTGTTCCAGCTGTTCCTTCAGCTTCTGGGCGCTGGACAGGGTGTCCTTCTCCGCCTGCCACTGGGCGGTGAGGTTGCCCGACTGCTCCTCCAGCTCAGCCAGCTCGGTCTCCAGCTTGACCAGCCGGTCCTTGGAGCCCTGGTCGGTTTCGCGCTTCAGCGCCTCGCGCTCAATCTTCAGGCGGATGATCTGGCGGTCCAGCTCGTCGATCTGCTCGGGCTTGCTGTCCACCACCATGCGCAGCCGGCTGGCAGCCTCGTCCACCAGGTCGATGGCCTTGTCGGGCAGGAAGCGGTCGGTGATGTAGCGGTTGGACAGGGTGGCGGCGGCCACGATGGCGCCGTCGGTGATGCGCACGCCGTGGTGCAGCTCGTACTTCTCCTTCAGCCCGCGCAGGATGGAGATGGTGTCCTCCACCGTCGGCTCGGCCACGAAGACGGGCTGGAAACGCCGGGCCAGGGCCGCGTCCTTCTCGATATACTTGCGGTATTCGTCCAGCGTCGTGGCACCCACACAGTGCAGTTCACCGCGCGCCAGCGCCGGCTTCAGCATGTTGGAGGCGTCCATGGCGCCGTCGGCCTTGCCGGCGCCCACCAGGGTGTGCAGCTCATCAACGAAGACGATGACCTCGCCCGCCGCGGACTGGATTTCCTGCAGCACGGCCTTCAGCCGTTCCTCGAATTCACCCCGGAACTTGGCGCCGGCCACCAGGCCCGCCAGGTCCAGCGCCATGAGGCGCTTGTTCTTCAGGCCTTCCGGCACGTCGCCGTTGACGATGCGCAGGGCCAACCCTTCCACGATGGCGGTCTTGCCCACGCCGGGCTCGCCGATCAGCACGGGGTTGTTCTTGGTACGGCGGGCCAGCACCTGGATGGTGCGGCGGATTTCCTCGTCGCGCCCGATAACGGGGTCGAGCTTGCCGTCGCGCGCCGCCTGGGTCAGATCGCGGGCGTATTTCTTGAGCGCGTCATAGCTCTGCTCCGCCGACGCGCTGTCGGCGGTGCGGCCCTTGCGCAGGGCGTTGATGGCCTGGTTCAGGGCCTGCGGCTTGGCGCCGGCCTCGGCCAGCACCTTGGCGGCGGTCGTGCCCTCGGCCATGGCCAGGGCCAGCAGCAGGCGCTCGGCCGTCACGAAGCTGTCGCCCGCCTTCTGGGCCAGTTGCAGGGCGTTGTCGAACACCTTGGCCAGCTCGCGGCTGAGGCTGATCTGCCCGGCGCCGGGACCGGACACCACCGGCACCTTGGCCAGCGCCGCCTCGACACCCGACAGGGCGCGGGCGGGATCGGCGCCGGAGGAGCGCAGCAGGTTGGCCGCCAGGCCTTCGCTGTCGTCCAGCAGCACCTTCAGCAGGTGTTCAGGGTTCAGGGTCTGGTGGCCGCCGCGTAGCGCCAGCGTCTGCGCCGCCTGCACGAAGCCACGGCTGCGCTCTGTGAACTTCTCGAAGTCCATCGCAAAAAGCTCCTAGTGTCGGCCAGAGCGTCCGCCAGGCAGCCCGTTCCAGCCATGATCCACGACAATTGTGCGATCCAAAGGATGCATCAGCGATATGGGGCCTGATCCCGCCAGCCGCAAGCCTGATCGCACCCCCTCCCTACATCTAATTGTCGTCAACTTGTCCTCGACCGTTCGTTGACAAGCGGCGGGGCTGATCCCTTACAGTGGCCCCATGATGACCACCGTTTCCGTCCTGCACTATTTTCCCGTCAAGGGGTTGTCCGCCCAGCCCCTGGAGTTGGTGACGCTGGCCCCAGGCCAGGGCCTGCCGCAGGACCGGCGCTTCGCCATCACCCACGGCGCCACCACCTTCGACGTGCTGTCACCCGCCTGGCGGCCCAAGAGCAACTTCCTGGCCCTGATGCGGGATGAGCGGCTGGCCACCCTGGACGCGCGCTATGACGCCGCCAGCTGCACGCTGATGCTGTTGCGCAACGGCAAGCCGGTGGCCCGAGGACGCATCGACACCCCCACCGGCCGCCTACTGATCGAGCAGTTCCTGGCCGCCTACATGAAGGACGCGGCCGTGCCGCCACCCTACAAGATCATCGAGGCGCCAGGCCACATGTTCAGCGACATCGAGGAAAAGGCCGTGTCGCTGATCAACTTGGCCAGCTGCAAGGACCTGGAGCGGGTGACCCAGGCGCCGGTGGACCCGCGCCGCTTCCGCGGCAACCTGCTGCTGGCGGATCTGGCCCCCTGGGCGGAGGCGCACTGGGTGGGCAAGCGCCTGCGCGTGGGCGGGACGCTGCTGGAGGTGTTCAAGAACATCCGCCGCTGCGCCGCCACCGAGGTCAACCCGGTGACGGGCGAGCGTGACATGCCGGTGCTGAAGTCACTGATGAACGGCTACGGCCACGTCAATTGCGGCGTCTACGCCCGCGTGATCGAGGGCGGGACGGTGCGGCCGGGCGACACCGTCACGGTGGTCGAAGACTAAAGAAGCGCCGCCAGCTTCCTGGGCGCCACCGCCTGGTAGCTTTCCTTGATCCAGCCCCGCAACAGGTCCGACGGCACGTCCTCCCCCGCCGCGAAGGTCGCGGTGATCCAGCCGGCGCGCCCCAGGCCATAGCCGGTGGGGGCGCAGTTGGGCATGTCCAGCGCGAAGGGGCCGGAGCGGGGCAGCTTCACCGTCACATGACAGCCGGAGTCCCCGTCCCGCCCCAGGAAGACGAAGATCTTCTGGCGCACCTTCACCACCGTCTCGCCCCAGGGGTGATCCTCCCACGCCTCGGGATAGGCCAAGGCGTGGGCCAGCAGGTCGGCCAAGGGGGAGACAAGAGGGGAAGACACGTCGGTCACGGCTTGGGTTCCGCTGCTTGGGACTCCATCGGGGTCTCCGCCTTCCAGCGCATGGCGCGCAGGATGCGATTGTAGCCCGACGGGTGGTCATAGAACACGACCTCCTCCCACTTGCCGGGCGCCAGCTTGCGGTATTCCGCCAGCTTCAGCGCCACGGTGGCGAAGCCGTCCGGCTCGCGCGCCAGGTTCAGGCCGAAGGCGTCGGCCTCCGCCTCCTGCGTGCGGATGATGGTATTGAGCACCGGCGTCATCAGGAAGAAATAGGCCGTGAACAACACCATGACCAAGGGCAGGCCCGCCACGTCGCCCAGGCCGGTGATGCCCCAACGCCCACCGCGCGTCAGCCGGCCAAAGGCCCCATCCACCAGCAGGAAGGCCACGAACATCAGGATGGACAGGTAGGCCAGCAGGACGAAGACATGGTGCAGGACGTAGTGCCCCATCTCATGCCCCATCACCGCCTTGATCTCCGCCAGGGTGCAGCGCTGCAGCAGCGTGTCGGTCAGGGAGATGCGGGTGGTGCCGAACAGGCCGCTGACATTGGCGCTGATCTTGTTGGACTGACGGGAGGCGTTGAACTCATAGACGTCGGTGGCCGGCACCTCGTTGGACCGCGCCATGGACAGCAGGGCCTCGCGCACCGGGCCGGGCTTCATCGCCTCATACTTGTTGAACAGCGGCGCCAGGAAGACGGGGGTCACCACCACGATGACGGCCAGCGCCGCGACACTGAACGCCGTGGCCCAAATCCACCAGCGGCGCCCCAAGCGCCGGACGATGGCGTAAAGCGCCCAGATCAGCAGCCCGCCGAACAGGCTGGAGATGGCCAGCTGGATCAATTGATCGCCGAACCAGTCGCCGAGGGTCTGGTTCATCAGGCCGTACCGCTTTTCCCGGTACCAGTCGGCATAAACGACAAAGGGCAGGCTCAGCAGATAGTCGATGACGGTGTAGGCCACGACGAACAGGGGTGTGTCGAAGCGGCCCAGCCGTCCGAGCCCATCCCGCAGGCGGCGCGCCACGCCCCCGGCCAGGAACACGGCCGCCACCGCCAGCGACACCAGGAAGCGCCACAGTTGCAGCCAATAGCCGCCCTCGAAATAGGCGTTCGACTTGGCCCGCGCGTCGGCGGCCACCGTGTCCAGATAAGCCTGCGTCGCCGCCACCGGGTCGAACGCCGCGGCATGCGCCGCCACCGGGACCAGGCAGGCCCCCAGCGCCGCCCCTAAAATCCCCACGGCTACCGCCGCCCCCACCCCTTGCCCCCAAACCTTCATGACTGGCCTCGATCTTCGCGCGCCGCGCCCCCCTGGGCGACGCTTGTTGGCCGACAGCGTAAAAGGCGGAAATCGGTTTGGATAGAACCAGTTCGCTTCAATCCTACGGGGACTTGGGCAGGCGCGATTCCGGGGTGGGCGGCGACAGATCCTCATAGAGCGCCTGGGCCTCCGGCGCCGGTCCCCGGCGGGTGCCCAGGGCCAGCACCTTGATGACGCGGATATGGTTGCCCAAGGGAAAGGTCAGCACATCACCCGGGCGCACGGCGTGGTGCGCCTTGGTGATGGGCGTTCCGGCGCAGCGGATGGTGCCGGAGCCGCACAGCTTGGCCGCGAGGCTGCGCGACTTCAGGAAACGGGCGTACCACAGCCACTTGTCCAGCCGCAGCCGGCCCTGGGCCAGATCGGCGGCATCCTCGTCATCACCGCCAACTCCCCCCTTGCCGTTTTCCTTAGCCATGTTCCACCGCCATCAGGGCGCCTCCACCAAAGTCCGAAGGATGCTGAACGGATTGTCGCTGGCCAGGGCGGGGGGCTTGGCGGCGGCCGGCGCCTTTTTGCCCGCCTCGGCTTGGGCCGGGGCCTGGACCTTGGCCGCCTTGGGGGGCGTCTTCCGCTGGCGGCGCAGCCAGGGGGCGGGTTCGCCCTCCGCCTTGGGCGAACCCAAGCGGTAGCCGAGCGCGGACATGAGGGATGCCACCTCCGCCCGGGGCACACCCAGGCTCAGCACCAGGTCGTCCACCGCTGTCAGCGGCCCAGCCTTGGCCCGGCCGGCCAGCGACTTCTCGAGCCGGTCCACCATGTCGACCCGGATGGCGCGCGGCCCCAATGGGACGTACCCGATGGCGGCCAGGAAATCCGGCGCCAGATCGCCAACGGCCAAGGCCACGCGGCCGGGCGCCGGCACGGCCACGGGTGTCCCCCGCGCGACCGACCACAGCAGCCCGCGTAAGGCCACCGCCGCCGGTCGTGTCAAGGCGGCCAGGAACACCTGGCTGAAGCCCAGGCGCAGGCCCAGCGCGGCCAGGCGGCGCCGATCCTCCTTCGTCAGGGTGGCGATCAACGGTTCCAGCGCCGCGCGCGGCAGGCCGCCCAGCGCCTCCGCCACCTGGAAGGCGATGCCTCGGCCGGCGCCGGACAATTCCCCGCCCCGTGCCGCCGCGGCCAGCGCCGTGAGGGGCGCCAGCACACGGGCGATGTGCGCCTCCACCCAGCGGGCCAGGCGCGCCCGCACCGGCTCGCGCTGCCCCGTCTGCAGGAAATCGTCACCCACCAGGCGCACCAGGGGGGCCAGGGGCGTGGGGCCGGGCGCCAGCACGCCAATGACGGCGCCATCCCAGCTCAGCTCCCCCCGCCGTCCAGGGTGATGGCGGCGTCGGGTGCCGCCTCCAGCGCGCGTACCCGCTGATTGATGACGTCGCCCAGGGCGCGGCGGGCGGCGGTGGTGATGGCCTTGGCGTCGGCCGCCGGCACGTCGGCGTCCAGTTGGAAGGCCACACCGTGCAGGCGCCCCACCGGGTGACCCTCCACCAGCACGCGGCCGTCGCGGTCCACGGCGCCCATCAGGTCACGCCCGTCGGACAGGCGCTTCACCAGGCCGGCCGAGCGCTTGTCGACGAAGCGCTGGGTCAGGCGCTCATGCAGGGCGTCGGACAGCCGGTCCTCGATGGCGCGGGTGCGCTCCTGCCAATGGACGGCATCGTCCAGCCAGCCGGGACGGTGGGAGATGTAGGTCCAGGTGCGGATGTGGGCGATGCGCGACACCAGGGTGTCGATGTCGCCCTCTCCCCGATCCAGGCGGGCCACCTGGGCCGCCACCCAATCCAGCGGCAGGGTGCCGGCCGGCCCGTCGCGCAGATACTTGAAGATCTGGGACAAGAGGCGGGTATGGGCGTCGGACAGCACCTTGCGGAAGTCCGGAATCTGGCAGACCTCCCACAGCAGGCGCACCGCCAGGGGGTTGTTGGCCAGGCGCATGAGGTCGGCGTCCTGCGCCAGCGCTTGCAGGGCCAGATGGTCATCCGCCTCCCGCGCGCGGATCAGCACCGGGGACGGCGGCCGTTCCTCCAGCGCGCGCAGCAGGGCCTGGGGACTGCGGAAATCCAGGTCGACGTTGCGCCACATCAGGGTCTTCAACGTCTCGAACTTGTGGTTCTCCACCGCGTCGATCAGCTCGGGATCCAGCGGTGGCGCCTCATCCGTGGTGCCGAAGGTGCCATCGGTCAGGTGGCGGCCGGCGCGGCCGGCGATCTGCGCCACCTCCGGCGCCCTGAGCCGCCGAGGCTGCTGGCCGTCGAACTTGGACAGGCGGGCGAAAGCGACATGGTCCACGTCCATGTTCAGGCCCATGCCGATGGCGTCGGTCGCCACCAGGTAATCCACCGCCCCTTCTTGATAGAGCTGCACCTGGGCGTTGCGGGTGCGGGGGCTGAGGGCGCCCAGCACCACCGCCGTGCCGCCACGCGTGCGACGCAGCAGTTCCGCCAGGCCGTAGACATCGGCGGCGGAGAAGGCGACCACGGCGGCGCGGGGCGGCAGCTTGGTCAGCTTCTTATGTCCGCTGTAGGTCAGGCTGGAGAAGCGGGGCCGCGACACGAACTCCGCCTTCGGGATCAGCTTTTGCAGCAGCGGCTTGATGGTGTCGGAACCGAGGAACATCGTCTCCTCCGTCCCGCGCGCATGCAGCAGGCGGTCGGTGAAGATGTGCCCACGCTCGGGATCGGCGGCCAGCTGGATCTCATCCACCGCCAGGAACTGCGCCACATGGTCCAGCGGCATGGACTCGACGGTGCAGATCCAATAGCGGGCGCCGGGGGGGATGATCTTCTCCTCCCCCGTCACCAGGGCCACCTGGCCCGCCCCCTTGGCCCGCACCACCTTGTCGTAGTTCTCCCGCGCCAGCAGGCGCAGGGGGAAGCCCATCATGCCGCTGCCATGGGCCAGCATGCGTTCCATGGCCAGATAGGTCTTACCGGTGTTGGTGGGACCCAGCACCGCCACCACCCGTCCGCCGGGCAAGGCGCCCACGCTGTCGGCCGCCCGTCGTTGAACGGGGAAGGCGGAGGCGGGATCAGGGCGGGAACGGTCGCTCATGACACTCAGTGTTGGGGCGTCGGCCCCCAAAAACAAGACGGCGCGTTTCCGGCGCGGCTCCCATGAACACCACCGGAAGGCGGCGGTTCCGAAGTGGACCCCAGGCCAGCCTGCGGCCAAGTGGCCCTGGAAAAAGTCCGCCCCCAATGCGGACATAATGCGGGGCCACCCTTATATAGGGTGTCCGCCGAACAGGCACGCTGCTTGATTCCGGCCCGCGTCACCGTATCACTTTGGCGTCACACCGTTCCCTTGGAAGCCCGTCCATGACCGTCCGCACCCGTCTTGCCGCCCTGTCGCTGATCCCCCTGCTGCTGGGCACCGCCGCCCTGGCCGCACCCGTGACGCAGGAAGGCGCCGACAAGCTGGCCCGGCTGGCGGAACAGCAGCTGACCAAACCGGCCAATCCGCACAAGGACGGCAGCCTGCGCCTGACCCTGAACGGGCACGCCAGCGCCATGCGCGAGGGCGACCATTACCGCCTGAGCCTGCCCGGCGCCCAGCTGCACCTGGGCGACGACAGCGTGCTGGACCTGGGCACCCTGGTGCTGGCGGTGACGCCCACCGCCGATGGCCACTGGGACGCCACCGGCGCCCTGCCCAGCCCCATGGGCGTGTTCGACGGCCAGGGCATGCGCATCGGCGAGGTGCGCCTGGGCAGCCAGAGCCTGCACGCCCGCTGGACGCCGGACTTCCAGACGGTGGACCTGCTGGACGCCAAGGCCGGCGACATCCGCTTCATCCCCCGCCCCGGCCACGGCGCCGTGGCCATGGACAGCCTGACCGTGCGCTTCGTGCCTGAGGACGAGGCGCACGGGCGATGGAGCGGCCCGTTGCGGGTGGAGGTCACCAAGCTGGAGACCAAGACGCCCGAGGGCGCCGACGAGACCCGGCTGCTGCGCGGCTTGCTGGCCATCGACGTCACCGATTTCAACATGGCCCAGGGCGCGCTGCTGCGCGTGGGCGGCGGCACGGACCCGGGCCCCGCCGGCGCCGTGCTGTCGCGCATGAAGGGCACCTTCAGCCTGGACGGCTATGCCAGCCATGACGATGAGGGCCGGCCCTATTCGCTGAAAACCCTGACCGCCAGCCTGATGGCCGACAATATGGAGGGCGACCACGGCGTGCTGGCGCTGGACTATAGCCACCGGGGCCTGGTCAAGCCGACCGTCAACGGCCAGGCCGACCCCATCCCGGAAAAGGGCGACCTGCACCTGAAGATCACCGACCTGCCGGCCCGCACCCTGGCGGAGGCCGACTGGACCACCCTGCCCGCCGACACCAAGCACCGCAACCGCGCCATCAAGGACCGCACCCTGACCGCCCTGGGCCAGGCCGGCAGCCACCTGACCATCGACAAGCTGGACTTCCAGGCGCCGGACGCCGCCCTGGTGGGCAATGCCGCCCTGGTGTTCGACGCCGCCAACCCGCGCGGCCTGACCGGCACCCTGTCGCTGCTGATGCGCGGCCTGGACCATCTGCCGGCCAACAGCGTGGGCAACGGCGCCATGCTGGGCTTCTTCGCCCTGCAGTCCATGGGCGCGCCCGAGGGCCAAGGACAGAACCAGGGCCGCCGCTTCAGCCTGGATTTCCGCCCCGATGGCCATGTGAAGCTGAACGGCAGCGACGTCACCCTGCTGATGACGGGCCTGGCCAAGATTCCCTGAGCCGGGGGCCTACTATTTCGTCACCATGGGCACGAAGGCGACAGCCAGCAGCGGGCGTTCGCTCACTTGGTTGTCCCGCCCTTTTTCCACCAGGCACAGCTGCTGCGCCCCATCCGCCGGTCCCACCGGCAGCAGCAGGCGCCCGCCCGGCCGCAGCTGATCCACCAGCGCCGGCGGCACCCGTGGCGCGGCGCAGGCGGCCAGGATGGCGTCGAAAGGGGCGGCGTCCGGCCAGCCGCCATGGCCGTCGCCCACGCGCAGGGTGACGTTCTTGAGGCCCAGGGCCGCCAGGCGCCGCTCCGCCGCCTGCGCCAGGTCCGCGATGACTTCCAGCCCGTGGACCTTGGCCCCCAGGCGCGCCAGCAACGCCGTCTGGTAGCCGGAGCCGACGCCGATCTCCAGCACCCGATCGCCAGACCGGATGTCCAGCAGTTCCGTCATCAGCGCCACCAGCGAGGGCTGGGACAGGGTCTGGCCCGCCGCCAGGGGCAACACTTGGTCATGATAAGCATGGGGGGCCTGGTCCGCCGGCGCGAACAACTCCCGCGGCGTGGCCAACAGCGCCGCGGCCACGCGGGGGCTCAGGGACGGGAGGCCCGGGGGCCGCTCCAGCCGCATGCGCCGGGCGATGGCGGCCACCAAGGCCTCGCGCTCGTCCTGGCGGGCCGTCAGGTCCACCACCATGCGGCTGGTGTCGGCGCCGGGTTTTCCGAACCATGCCATCGCCCTACCCCCGTAGTGGTCGTCGCGGATTCGGGCCCTGCCCCAACGGAGGGGCTTGCGTCCGCCCCACTTGCCCCTCATATCGGGGCGCGACGGCCGGCCCATCCACGGGCGGACGTCGGAACGAGGTTAACCACGTCGGCGGCGCCGCGACAGGGCCGCCCATAAAAGAGGACGGAACACGCCCATGAGTGAGGAAAAACTCAGCTTCCAAGCCGAAGTTTCCCGGCTGCTGGATATCGTCGCGCATTCGCTCTATTCGGAAAAGGAGGTCTTCCTGCGGGAACTGATCTCCAACGCCTCGGACGCCTGCGACAAGCTGCGCTACGCCTCCCTGACCCAGCCGGAACTGACGGCCGGGGACGCCAACTTCCGCATCACCCTGACGCCGGACACGGCCGCCCGCACCCTGACCATCGCCGACAACGGCATCGGCATGAACCGGGACGACCTGGTGGAGAACCTGGGCACCATCGCCCGCTCCGGCACCGCCAACTTCATGGCCGCCCTTTCCCAGAAGGCCGAGGCCAAGAAGGACGGCGAGAAGGACATGTCGCTGATCGGCCAGTTCGGCGTGGGCTTCTATTCCGCCTTCATGGTGGCCGGCGAGGTCGAGGTCTATTCGCGCAAGGCCGGTGAAACCCAGGGCTGGCGTTGGACCTCGGACGGCAAGGGCTCGTTCACCGTGGGCGAGAGCGACGACGCCCCGGCGCGCGGCAGCCGCATCGTGCTGCACCTGCGCGACGGCGAGGACGACTACCTGCAGACCTACCGCCTGCAGAGCATCGTCAAGAAGTACAGCGACCACATCAGCATCCCGGTGCTGGTGGGCGACGACGAGAAGCCGGCCAACGCCGCTTCCGCGCTGTGGACCCGGCCCAAGAGCGAGATCACGGCCGAGCAGTACAAGGAATTCTACCATCACGTCGGCCACGCCTTCGACGATCCGTGGCTAACCCTGCATTGGCGGGCGGAAGGCGTGTTGGAATACACCAACCTGCTGTTCATTCCCGAGGCCAAGCCCTTCGACCTGTTCGAACCGGAGCGCAAGCACCGGGTGAAGCTGTACGTCCGCCGCGTCTTCATCACCGAGGGTCCGGAAGGCCTGATCCCGGCCTATCTGCGCTTCCTGCGCGGCGTGGTGGACAGCGAGGACCTGCCGCTGAACGTCAGCCGCGAGATGCTGCAGCACAACCCCATGCTGGCCAAGATGCGCACCGGCATCGCCAAGCGCGTGCTGGGCGACCTGGCCCGCAAGGCCGACGACGCCGACTCCAAGGCGGACTACGCGCGCTTCTGGGAGAACTTCGGCGCCGTGCTGAAGGAAGGCCTGTATGAGGAGCGGGAACAGCGCGACACCCTGCTGAAGCTGCTGCGCGCATACAGTACCCATGGGGGCACCCACGGCGATGAGCTGGTCAGCCTGGAAGATTATGTCGGCCGCATGAAGCCGGGCCAGGACGCCATCTACTACATCACCGGCGAGGACAAGGCGGCATTGGCCCGCAGCCCGCACCTGGAAGGCTTCCGCGCCAAGGGTGTGGAGGTGCTGTTCCTGACCGACGCGGTGGACGAGTTCTGGCTGCAGTCCGTCACCCAGTACAAGGACCACGCCTTCAAGTCCGTCACCCGCGGTGGTGCCGACCTGGCCAACGTCACGGCCGAGGACAAGAACGACGAAACACCCAAGGCGCCGGAGGACAGCGTGGCCGACCTGGTGGCCTTGGCCAAGCTGACCCTGGGCGACGCGGTCAAGGACGTGCGCACCTCCGAACGCCTGCGCGAAAGCGCCGTCTGCCTGGTGGCGGACGAGGGCGACATGGACATCCACCTGGAGCGCATGTTGAAAGCCCACCGCCGCCTGGACGAGACGTCCAAGCGCATCCTGGAGGTCAACCCCGGCCACCCGCTGATCCGCCGCCTGGCGGATTTGGCCAAGGCCAACGGCGCCGGCGGCGCCCAGGGTGAGGCCTTGGCCGACGCCGCCTGGCTGCTGCTGGACCAGGCGCGAATCCTGGAGGGCGAGCCCCTGCCTGATCCGGTGGCCTTCGGCCGCCGCCTGGCCATGTTCGTGGAGAAGGGATTGGCCTAAAAGGTCAATCCCTTCATTTATTTATCCCCCGTTCATGCCCCGCCCGGGAAACCGGCGCGGGGCATGGCGTTTTTGCAACGGCCGGTGGGGGTCAAGGGCGCCACGCGCCGTATCGAACGGTTTCGCCCTTTTCTTGCCGCTAACTGCTGGCATAGTCCGCAACCGATCGAACGATGCGGCTGTTATCGTTGTCAGGTCGGGATGCGGCTGCACAGGGGGGCACCCTTGCCGTCGTTGACATGGCTTTCCCCCGGGACGTCCCGGGGGTCCAAGGGCGTGAGCCAGGCGGGGTTTGCATGGGGTTGTCGACGGGGGCGGTTGCCCCGAAGGATCGGATTGGGGCGCGGACCAGGATGCGGGGCCGCAACGCCTCCACAGCCGCGCTGCTGGCCACCGTGCTGTTCTTGCTTCCTCTGGGCGTCCAGGCAGGCGCCCAGGCGCGCGATCTGGCGGACCTCATGAAGGACCGTTTCCCGGTGGCGCAGGGTGAGGCGACGCCGGACGACAGCGACCAGACCGTGCTGGCGCGGTTCTACCGGGGCCGGGGACTGAAGCCCCTGTGGGTGGAGCACGGCGAGGCCAACGCCGCCGCCCGCGCCGTCCTGACCGTCCTGGGCCATGCCGACGAGGATGGGCTGAACCCCAACGACTACGCCCCCGCCAGTCTGACGGCGCAGCAGGGCCATCTGGACAGCGTGGAGGCACAGGCCGCGTTCGAAACCAACCTGACCCTGGGCCTGGTTCACTACGCCAGCGACGTGTCGGTGGGCCGCATCATCCCCACCCTGGCCGATCCCGAACTGGTCATCGACCGGCCACCCTTCGACCGCGCGCAGTTCCTGGGCGGCGTCGCGTCGGCCACCGACCTGGCGGCCCTGCTGGGCGGCTTGGCGCCGCACCGGCCGGAATACGCGGCGCTGAAGGCCGCGCTGGCCCACTATCGGCAGATGAAGGCCGCCGGCGGCTGGCCCACCATCCCGCCGGCGCCCAAGGCGCCCCCGGCCCCGCCGCCACCGCCGGCCGATCCCGCCAACCCCACGGCGCCCGCGCCCAAGCCGGAAAAGACCAGCGATGCGCTGAAGCCCGGCATGATCGACCCGCGCGTGCCGGCCCTGCGCGCCCGCCTGGTGGCCACGGGTGAGGCCAAGCCCCTGCCGGTCCCGCTGCCCAAGGGCACCAATCCGGAACTTTACGACGACGCCCTGGCCACGGCCGTGAAGGAATTCCAGCGCCGCCAGGGACAGGAGCCGGACGGCGCCATCGGCAAGCGCACCCTGGTGGAACTGAACGCCACGGTGGATCAGCGCATCAACCAGATCATCGTCAACATGGAACGCTGGCGGTGGGAGCGGGAACCGGCGGACCAGCCCTATCTGGTGGTCAACCTGGCCGACTACACCCTGTCACTGATGCGCGGCATGGACGTGCAGCTGACCATGCGCGTGGTGGTGGGCGCGCCCTTCACCCGCACGCCCGTGTTCATCGGCAACATGAGCTATATGGAGCTGAACCCCTACTGGTACGTGCCGACCAAGATCGCCAAGGAAGAGATTCTGCCCAAGCAGAAGAAGGACCGCAGCTACGTCGTCAAGAACCACTACACGCTGCTGTCGGACTGGACGTCCAACGCCGTGCCGGTGGACCCCAGCAGCATCAACTGGGCGACCGTGACGGAGCGCAACTTCCATTGGCGGGTGCGGCAGGACGCGGGCAACGACAATTCGCTGGGCCGCATCAAGTTCATGTTCCCGAACAAGTTCGACATCTACCTGCACGACACGCCGTCCAAGCGGCTGTTCGACCGGGCGGTGCGGTCCTTCAGCCACGGCTGCATCCGGGTGCAGGACCCGCCCAATCTGGCGCTGGCCATCCTGGCCCTGACCGACACGCCGGGCTGGCCGGAGGAGAAGCTGCGGGCCGAGATCGGCGGCGACAGCCTGAAGCACCAGACGATTCGCCTGAAGAATCGCCTGCCGGTGCACATCACCTACATCACCACCGTGACCGACCCGGATGGCGGCATCGATTTCCGCACCGACGTCTACGGGCGCGACGCCCGCGTGCTGGCGGCCCTGAATGGTCCCCGGCCGCGCAAGCCGGTGGTGCCCGCCGCCGTG
Source organism: Nitrospirillum guanabarense (assembly GCF_034653355.1). Lineage (NCBI taxonomy): Bacteria > Pseudomonadati > Pseudomonadota > Alphaproteobacteria > Rhodospirillales > Azospirillaceae > Nitrospirillum > Nitrospirillum guanabarense. The sequence goes on along the minus strand of NZ_JAYEER010000004.1, from coordinate 70,579 downwards.
CCGGCGGCCGCCCCCACGCCCGGGAGCGCGCCCAACGCCGCGCCGAACACGGTGCCGGCCGCGTCGGGCGACGCGCCGAAAGCGCCTGAGACTCCAAAGCCTTCGGTGCAAGGCGCGCGGATGGGCGCAACACCTGCACCGGCCACGGCGCCGGCGCCAGCCGCGCCCCCCGCGCCGGCGAACGCCAACCCGGCGCGCTGACGGATGGGGGCTGCCTGCCCAATTGTGACCGTTTCGGAAGCGGTTGCAAAGGCGGGCGCCCAGGCCGCCGCACGGTAGCGGTCACACGTTCATCAAATTTTTGCCTCATTTGGGGCTTGCTTATTCACACCCCGTTGTCACAGACTGCAGCCCTGCCCTGCTGGTGACGCGGGGCTGTGGCAAGACAGATGGGGACATCCGGAATGGACGAACGGCACGCCGCGGCGCGTTTGCTTACTATTGCCTGCGACGCCCCCAGTGCCTCTGACGCGTCCCTTTCCGCTCCGGCCCCGACCCGGCGCGGCCTGCTGGCCGGCTTCGCCAAGCTGGCCGCCGGCGCCGCCCTGGTGGGTGGTGTCGCCAGCCCCCTGCCGGCGCTGGCCAAGGCCGCCGCCAAGCACCACGGCGGTGCCAGCCACCACCACAGCGCCGCCCACGGCAACCTGATGCATGGCGACTGGTCCAACGCCCGCGCCGCCACCCGCCCCCTGTCGGACAATCGCCGCGTCCTGGCCTTCAACCACCTGCACACCGGCGAGAAGCTGAAGGTCACCTACTGGGCCGACGGCAAGTACCTGCCGACCGCCCTGCACGACGTGAATTCCATCCTGCGCGACTGGCGGACCAACCAGACCATCGCCATGGACCCCAAGCTGCTGGACCTGATGTTCCAGATGCAGCACCGCCTGCGCACCAACGAGACCATCCAGGTCATCTGCGGCTATCGCTGCCCCAAGACCAACGCCATGCTGGCGGCCAACTCCGAAGGGGTGGCCAGCCACAGCATGCACATGGAAGGCAAGGCCATCGACCTGGACCTGGCCAGCAAGCCCCTGGCCCGCATCCGCCAGGTGGCGGTGGAGCTGAAGCAGGGCGGCGTCGGCTACTACCCCAAGTCCAACTTCGTCCACGTCGACACCGGCCGCGTCCGTCAGTGGGCGTAACGGCGGGCGCGTGGGGCCCCATGGCCCCATGGGTCTAAGGACGGGCTTGTTCCCGCGTTCAACCGCGTGAGACAACGCCCTCTCAAGAAATTTTGAGGGGGAGTAAAGACATGCGGGCACGCCCGGCGGCACTGGCCGCCCTGATCATCGCCATCGCATCCACGGCCGTCGCGCAAACGCCACCGGCCCCCTTCACCGGCCGCGACCTCAGTGGCACCTACGCCTGCACCGGCGTGGATGGGCACGAGGGCGCCTACACCTCCACCGTGACGCTGGAGATGGACAAGGCGCAATCCCACGGGAAACGGGCCGGCTATCATTTCAGGATGGAGGTGCCCAACTACGGCACCTATCATGGCGTCGCCACCGCCGACGGCGACGCCCTGGCCATCACCTTCGCGCACGAGGACCCGGCCACCCAGGACTACGGCACCGGCATCGCCAAGGTGAGCCGGACCAAGGACGGCAAGGTGCGCTTCGACAAGTTCTATTACGAAGACGCCTACAAGGGCGGGAACACCGGCACGGAAAGTTGCGTGCGCAATTGAGGCGTCCCCGATCAGCGAACAGGCCCCGGATCGGTCGACCCGGGGCCTGTCGCGTTCATGGCATGCTGTCTTGCTATCGGCCGGGTTGAAATCGGGCCGGCCGAATTTCAAGGCTCAGGCGGCGCTGGGTCCGTTCGCCAGCTCCCGGTGCAGAACCTCGGTATCCAGCTCCTTTTCCCACTTGCTGACGGCGATGGTGGCCACGCCATTGCCCACCAGGTTGGTCAGGGCGCGGCATTCGCTCATGAAGCGGTCGATGCCGATGAGCAGGGTCAGCGAGGCGATGGGAATGTCCGGCACCACGGCCAGTGTGGCCGCCAGGGTGATGAAGCCGGCGCCGGTGACGCCGCTGGCCCCTTTGGACGTCAGCATGGCCACCAGCAGGATGGTGACCAGGTGCCCGAAGGTCAGGTGGGTGTTGGTCGCCTGGGCCAGGAACAGCGTGGCCAGGGTCATGTAGATGTTGGTGCCGTCCAGGTTGAAGCTGTAGCCCGACGGGATGACCAGGCCCACCACGGGGCGGGCGCAGCCCAGGCGTTCCATCTTCTCCATCATCTGGGGCAGCACCGTCTCGGAGGAGGACGTGCCCAGGACGATCAGCAGCTCGGCCTTGATGTAGTTGATGAAGCGCAGGATTGAGAAGCCGCACAGCCAGCCGACGATGCCCAGGACCACCAGCACGAACAGCAGGCTGGTCAGGTAGAAGCTGCCGATCAGCATGCCCAGGTTGATCAGGGCGGCGACCCCATACTTGCCGATGGTGAAGGCCATGGCGCCGAAGGCGCCGATGGGGGCCAGGCGCACCACCATGTGGATGATGCGGAAGAAGATCTTCGACATGCGCTCGATGACCACCGTGGCCGGCTTGCCGTAGTCGCCCAGGTGGGCGATGGCGAACCCGGTCAGGATGGCGATCAGCAGGACCTGCAGCAGGTCGCCGCCGCCCAGCGCGCCCAGATAGGTGTCGGGGATGATGCCCAGGATGTGGTCGGCCACGGTGTCCTTGGCGGCCTTGTCGACATAGGTCGACACCGCCTTGGCGTCCAGGGTGTGGGGGTCGACATTCATGCCGGTGCCCGGCCGCACCACCTCGCCCACCAGCAGACCGATGATCAGCGCGAAGGTGGAGATGACCTCGAAATAGATCAGCGCCTTGCCGCCCACGCGGCCGACCTTCTTCATGTCGGTCATGGCGGAGATGCCGCTGACCACGGTGCAGAAGATGACCGGCGCGATCATCATCTTCACCAGCTTGATGAAGCCGTCGCCCAGCGGCTTCAGCGAGGCGCCGAAGCTTGGCCAGATATAGCCGACGATGATGCCCAGGATGATGGCGATGATGACTTGGAAGTAGAGGACCGAGTACCAGGGCTTTTTCACATGTTCCATGGGCACATCTCCCTTAGCCTCTTGCGACGAGGCGTGTTGCCGGGCCCCCTTCCCCGATGCCCCAGGGACCCGCGGCCACAGCATGGCCGTTAGGTGCGACAAGAAAGCAATTGCCAGGTGAGATCAAGGCTTAAGGCACGGTTTCCCGAGCTGGGGCCCATGAAATTTTTTGACCGGTGCCGCCGCGACAACAGCCGGTCGCGCACCCGCGTCCCCTTGGTCCCGCTGTTGGCCGTCCCCTGGGGCTTTTTCGCTTGTCCAATAAAATGTCGTTTTAAAACACGGTCAGTTGCGGCGGCGCCGTCTTCAGCAGGTTCTCCAGCCGCTCGACCACCTCTTCCATGTTCACGCGCACGCGGTCCAGCTCGTCCGCCGTCTTGTCGTCGATGCCCGCCTCGAACAGCATCATGTCGTAGTCGGCCAGCACCTTGGTGAACGCCTCACGCTCATGCTGCAGGATCTCGTAGGCGCCCAGCGCGTGGACCAGCAGCTGCGGCGGGTTGCGGAAAAAGGCCAGGCTGACGCGGGTGAAGGCGGCGATGGATCGCAGGCGCATGCGGATGAGCCAGGATTTCAGTTCACGCGGCGCGTCGTTGGGACGGCTGTCGGCCTTGTCGCCGATGGTGAAGATCATGGCCTGGATTTCGTGATAGACGGCGCGCGCCTTCTTGTAGTCCGGGAAGGACTGCGCGGGCCGGCCCGACATCTGTTCGAAAGAGGTCACCGTGGACGACAGCGATCCCGCCAGCTCACGCAGCAGGGCGCCGTGGTTGACCTCCTTCTTCATACGCATGGGGGTGGGGTCCCTATAAGCGGATCAGGGACGCAGCTTAGCGCGCCAACCCCGTCGCCACCAGGGTATCCGGTGTATGGGGTGACCCAGCGGTCCCCGCTCCGGCGGCGTTCAGGTCGTCGATTTCCAGGTCGCGCCCCCGCAGATCGGGCAGGATCAGGGTGAAGCGGGTGCCGGCCCCCGCCTCGCTGGCGGCCGTGACAGTGCCCTTCAGGCGATGGGTCACCAGGTTGTAGACGATGTTGAGCCCCAGGCCCGTGCCCCCGGCCCCGCGCCGGGTGGTGAAGAAGGGATCGAAGATGCGCGGCAGGATGGCCGCCGGGATGCCCCGGCCGTCGTCCTGGTACACCACCTCCGCCCCGCCGGCGTGCCCATCACCCTGTGCCGTCGGTCCCTCCCCCGGCGGCAGGCGGCGGGCGGTGATGGTGATGCGGCCACGCACGCCCGGTTCGTAGGCGTGCAGGATGGAGTTGGAGACGAAGTTGGTCAGCACCTGGGCCAGCAGACCGGGATAGGTCTCCAGCTCCACCGGGCCGTGGCAGATGACCTCCGCCATGTGGCCGCCACGGCGCAGGTTGGGGCCTAGGCTGGACACCACCTCCTCCATGTAGGCGCACAGCTCCACCCGCCGCCGCTCTTCCGAGCTCTGGTCGGCGGACACCTGCTTGAAGCTCTGGATCAGGCTGGCGGCGCGGCCGATGTTGGACAGCATGAGGCGGGAGGATTCCGCCAGTTCGCCCATGAAGTCGGTCAGGTCGCTGCGGCGCAGGCGGCCGTCGCGCACCAGGTGGTCGATGGCCGTCACCCGTTCCGACACGTGGGAGGCGGTGGTGAGGGTGACGCCAATGGGGGTGTTGATCTCATGCGCCACGCCGGCCACCAGCTGGCCCAGCGAGGCCAGCTTTTCCGCCTGCACCAGCGCGTCCTGCGACCGCTTCAGCTTTTCCAGGCTGTCGCTCAGTTCCGCCGTGCGGGTACGCACACGGTCCTCCAGCTCATCATTGGCGCGGCGCAGGGCGGCCTCGCTGGCCTCCAGCGCCCGCTCGCGCTCCTCCCGCTCCTTGCCGATGCGGTAGGCGACGCCGAAGGTCAGCAGCACCAGGCCGATGGCGTTGGGGGCGTAGAGCGCCGCCTCGGTCCAGATGGCGGCGGGCAGCGCGCCGCCGGCGCGCAGCGACCAGATGATCGCCACCCCCACGATGGGCAGGAAACCCAGCAGGAAGAAACGGGCGTTGACGGAACGCCGCAGGTCGCGCATCGCCGCCGTCAGCGTCAGGACCGAGCCCAGCAGCGCCAGCGCCTGGGCGATGCCGGAACCGCGCGCCGGATCCAGGTAGTGCAGCGGGGTGTCCAGCACCAGCAGGCCGGTGGACAGCAGCAGCAGCCGGGCGATCCAGGGCTGGCGCCGTTTCAGGTCCAGGAACTGCACGGCGAAAATCTGACCCACGGCCACGGGCAGGGTGCCCACCACCTCGCGGTAATAATGGCTGGCCAGGTCGGCCGGCAGATGTTCCCAGGGATAACCCAGCTGGCCGTATATGTAGGCCAGCGTGATCAGGGCGTAGAACAGCAGGGTCACCCCCACCTCCACCCCCGCCATCACCACCAGCGCGAACTGATAGGCGGCGGCGATGATGAGGACGCCGAAGGTCAGGCCGTGCAGCAGGATGTCGCGCCGGTCCACCTGGGCCTGGGCGTCGCTGGTGCGCAGGTAGAGCGCGAAGGAGGCGAAGTAGTGCTCCACCCGCATGTACAGCACCGCGCGTCCCGGCGGCAGCGCCAGGGTGAAGACGGGATAGCGGTGCGGAATGTCGGTGCCCCGCGCCGCCGCCCCTTCGGCCACATGCCGCTGCCCGACCGGGATCTGTCCGTCGCCGGAAAACACATAGAGATCCAGGCTGCGGTAATAGGGGTAGGCGAACACCAGCAACCGGTCGAGGGTGGTGGCGGTCGGGTTGTCCAGGGTGATGCGCGCCCAATAGGCGGAATGGGTGCGGGCGAAACCGGGCGTGTCGCGGGTGGCGGGGGTGAAGCGGGACGCCGCCGGGCCGGACATGACATCGGCCAGGGTCAGGTCCCGTCCCTTATCCTCCAGCAGCTCCAGATGGCCGCCAAGGGACAGGTCCGGGCCATCCACCGTCACCGTGTTCGCCGTCCCCCCGTTCGCCGTCACCGTGTCCGCGTGGGCTGCTGCGGACAGCAGCGGCGCGAGCGCAAGGAACAGCAGGGCGGCCAGCACCGCCCGCAGGCGGCAGCCCATCCCGTCATATCCTGCGCCCTGTCCCCGCACACCCATCATCCGTCCGCTAAACCCGTGGCTGGCGCAACCATGCCCTATCCAAGCTGGAAAGGCACGCCTTGCGTGTCCTGATGACGCCGGGCACGCGCGAACCGTCAACCGACCCCACCCTGTCACGCGCGAACCGCCCCGTTCCGGTCCCGGCACGGGCCGGCCATCAATTGCCAGGCCCGCGCCCCCATGATAAGCGTCGCGGAAGGATGGGCCCGCCCTCTTCCGGGCAATGCCGGGACGGGCGGGGCCTACCGGGCGGGACGAACAAGGCGGCGGGGCGCCCTTGGGCACGGCATGGCGGGACGGCGGGTCATGAGACGGCTGGCGGAGTGGATGAAATCCATCGGACCGGGCCGCCTGATCAATATCTCGCTGGCCGCCGGCATCGTGCTGTCCCTGGTGTTCGTCCACGCCGAATTCACCCGGGGCCTGAATGCCCGTCGTGCCGAAATCCGCCAAGCCATGGACACCCAAGCCATCGCCCTGGATGGCACGCTCGCCGCCATCTCTGGCCGGGTGGAGCGGCTGCGGGAGTGGACCCGGCGGGCGCTGCTGGCCCCGCCTGCCGACACCCCCCAACTGAACGCCTTCCTGGACGGGGTGGCCCAGGCCGGCGCGGATGAGGTGCCGATGCTGGATCGCGTCGGCCCGACCGACGCCAACCCGATGGACGGCCCCGTGCCCGCCGCCCTGCTGGCCCTGCCCGACCGGGCCTTGGCGCGACATGAGGGCTTGTCGCGCCCCGACCGCGCCCATTGGCGGGCCGAGGTGGCAACCGCCGTGGCCCTGGCCCAGCAACTGGCGCTGGACGTGCGCACCCAGCCCGGCCTGGGGCGCGGCTATTTCATCGCCACCTCAGGCCTGGTGGCGGTGGCGCCCTGGCGACCCACCGACAGTGCCCACGGGCTTATGGCCGGCGTCTTCGAGCGCAGCGCCTATCGCCTGTCCACCCTGGCCGCCAACCCCGCCGGCCGCGTGCTGTGGACCGAGACGCCCGCTCCGCCGCCGCAGGGGGCCGCGCGGGACGAGGCGCCGGCCCGGCCGCTGCCCACCGTCGCCGCCCCCATCGATAACCAGGGCCGTTTCCTGGGCGTGGTGGCCTTCGACCTGGATCCCGCCCTACTGGCCCTGCCCACGGCCGATGCCGCCGGCGCCGTGCTGCTGCTGGGATCGGACGACCGCCTGCTGTCGGCCGCCGGCACCCCGCCCGCCGACCTGTTCCAGCAGGGCCGACCCACCCCCATCGGTCTGGCGGCGGTGATGGGCAGGACAGCCGCCACGGCCGAGCACGCGGGCTACGTCATCACCACCCGGCCCCTGGCCAACGCCCCCTGGCGCCTGGTGCATGTGGCGCCGCGCGCCGCCCTCACCTGGTCACTGGTCCTGCACACGGCCGGTTCCATGGCCGGATTCTCCAGCGTGCTGCTGGCCGTGGTGCTGCTGTTCAACATGGTGGTGCGGCGCATGGTGCGGTCACAGGAGCGGTCCGCCACGGCGGAGCGGGAGGCGCGGGCGGCCACGGAACACGCCCTGGCCGAACTGCGCGCCGCCCATGACGAGCTGGACTTCCTGAACCGGGAGAAGACGCGCTTCTTCTCCCTGATCTCCCACGACCTGCGCGGGCCCTTCAACGTGCTCTTGGGCATGACCAAGGAGCTGGCGGACTACGGCACCCGCATGGCGCCGGCCGACGTGGCCGACTTCGCCGCGTCCGTGCACCAGAGCGCCGTGACCGCCCACACCCTGCTGGACAACCTGCTGAACTGGTCGCGGGTGCAGATGTCGGGCACGCCCTTCAGCCCGTCGGTCATGCCGCTGGGCGAGGTCGTGGCCGCCGCCATTCATGATTTGGGCCCCACGGCCGACGCCAAGGGAATCCGCATCCTGGACGCCGCGGGCGACCGCCACATCCTGGCCGATCGGACCATGGTGCTGGCCATCCTGCGCAACCTGCTGGCCAACGCCATCAAGTTCAGCCACCCAAACCAGGGCGTCCAGGTGACCTCGCGCGCGCTGGGCGACCGGCTGGAAATCGCGGTGGCCGACCGGGGCATCGGCATGGATCCCGAACAGCTGGACCAGCTGTACCGGCGCGAGGCCCAGGACAGCCGCCCCGGCACCCTGGGGGAGGTCGGCACCGGCCTGGGCCTGACCCTGGTGCGCGACCTGGTGGCCCGCCACGGCGGCGTGCTCGCCATTGACAGCCAGCCCGGCGTGGGCACCACCGTCAGTTTCACCGTGCCGCTGGCCGCGGCGCCGCGCTGATCAGATTCCCTCAAACGCCGGGCGCCAGCAGGGGCATGTGACCAGACCTCGTACCCCTGCCACGAAGCGGCGGCGCCCCGCTTCCGCCTTAATTCACGGGCACATCGGGAAAGTCACAGCACCTCGGCCAGGCGTTCCACGGGTCGGCACAGCACGGCACCCTTGGCGGTTCGGGCGATGGGGCGCTCGATCAGGATGGGGTGGTCCACCATGAGCGCCAGCAGGGCCTCGTCGCCATAACCGCCGGCGGGTTCGCCCGCCAGCAGCTCATCATTGCCGCGGCGGCGCAGGATGTCGGCCGGCCGGGCCTTCAGGGCGGCCAGCATGTCGACCAGCGCGGCTCGGTCAGGCGGGGTCTTCAGGTATTCGACCACCTGGACCTCATGCCCGCCGGCCTGAAGGTCGGCCAGCACCCGGCGCGAGGTGGAGCATTTGGGGTTGTGCCAGAGGGTCACGGTCATGGGGACGGTTCCAGGTTGGACGACAGGGAGCGCGCACCATAGCCGGCCCGCCCATCCATGACCACCCGTCGGGACGGCGGCCACCGCCCCCCCCGCGTAACGTTACGTTTTCAGCCTTCCACCCCGGCCCCGGCCTGGACTATGACTGCGGTCTTGCTTGAGTGAGGTGAACGATGTGCGGCATCGCCGGTTTCCTGGGTAATCGCAACTGGACCCGCACGGCGGATTTGTCATGGCTGAAGGCCGTGGCCGATGGGCTGGCCCAGGCGAGCGAACCCGCCGCCATCGACGCCGCGTTGGACGGGCTGGTGGCGCATTTCACCGACCTGATGGCCTTCCCCACGCACATGGCCGCCGTGGCCGACACGGCCGCCACCGCCCTGCTGACGGCCGTGGCCGACCGCGTTGACGCGCTGGAGGCCGCCTTGCGATCCGGCGAGGCCGCCCGCGACGTGGCGGTGGAACGCACGGCGGAGCGCCTGCGCGACTATGCCTGGCAGCTGCGTACCGAGGTGCTGGGCAACATCGGCCGCACCCTGGCCCTGCTGCCGGATGGCGCCGCCTCCACCCGGCCACAGCACGCCGTGGCCTGGGCCGCGGAACAGGTGCTGGAGAATCTGGACCGGCTGGAGGTGCGCGGGCGCGACAGCGCCGGCATCGCCCTGCAGATCACCATCGACCGCCGTTACACCCTGGACGACCTGCCGGCGGCCCTGCGCGCCGGGGCGGCCGAGCGGCTGGCGGTGGGCGACCGGCATGAGGGCCTGGCCCTGCACGTCCTGCCCGACGGTCGTACCACCGTGCGCTTCACCTACAAGGTCGCGACCCTGATCGGCCGCCTGGGCGACAACGGCGCCTTCCTGCGCGGCCGCATGCGCGCCGACGCCGTGCTGTGGGCGGTGGCGCGCCACGCCGACGGCTTCAGCGCCATCGCCCACACCCGCTGGGCCTCGCACGGCGCCATCAGCCTGCCCAACTGCCACCCGCTGAACGCCCGCCTGTTGAACGAGGCGGGTGCCGGCAAGGCCGCCACGGCGCTGGACGCCGATGCCGACGCCATGGTCGCCCTGAACGGCGACATCGACAATTACCGGGCCCTGACCGAGAGCGCCATCGAGGGCACCGGCCACGCCCTGCCCACCGACACCACCACCGATACCAAGGTCATCCCGGTGCTGTTCCGCCTGGAGGGTGCCACGGGCAATGGCGGCGGCAACGCCGACCGTTTCCTGGCCACCATCCGGCGGCTGGACGGGTCCATGGCCATCATCCTGCAGCACCCGGCCGATCCGGAGCGGCTGCAGCTGGGCCAGAAGGGCAGCGGGCAGAGCCTGTTCGTGGCCGAGGTCAATGACGGCCTGATCATCGCGTCGGAGAATTACGGCCTGGCGCCCCGCGCCCGCCGCTCCATCCCCCTGGCGCAGGTGGAGCGCGGCGGGCTGGCCGTCACCTTGTCGACGGCGGCGGGCGAGCCGGCGCTGGCGGCCCGCACGGTGGACGACGGCGCCCCGGCCAGCCTGAAGGCCGACACCATCGAGATTTTCTCCCGCGACATCTTCCGCGGCCGCCACGATCACTTTTTCGAGAAGGAGGTGCACGAGGCCCCGGCCAGCGTGCGCAAGACCCTGGCCGGCCGCTACCGCCGCCAGGATCGCCGCGTCAGCTTCGACCTCGGCGCCGCCGGCGGCGCCGACACGGGCCCCTGGGCGGGCCTGCGCGCCCGGCTGGCCGACCCGGCCAAGCCACCCATCCGCCGCATCCTGGTGACCGGCCAGGGCACGGCCGCCATCGCCGCCATGGGCATCGAGCACCTGATCCGCCTGGCGCTGGACAAGGCGCCGGTGACGGTGGCCAGCGCCAAGGCGTCCGAACTGTCCACCAACCTGGACGGCAAGAGCCTGGACGACGCCCTGGTCATCGCCATCAGCCAGAGCGGCACCACCACCGACACCAATCGCACGGTGGATCTGGCCCGCGCCGCCGGCGCCTGGATCCACGCCATCGTCAACCGTCGCAACAGCCCGCTGGTGCGCAAGTCGGACAGCCACCTGTTCACCAGCGACGGCCGCGACATCGAGATGGCGGTCGCCTCCACCAAGGCCTTCTACAGCCAGGTGGCCGCCGGCAAGCTGACCGCCCTGTGCCTGGCCGACGCACTGGGCACCCTGCCCCCCAGCAGATCCATGACGAGATGGTGGCGCTGGAGGCCCTGCCCCAGCGTATCCAGGAGGTGCTGGACGACGAAAGCGCCATCGCCGCCTGCGCCCGGGCCTACGCCCCGCGCAACCGCTATTGGGCGGTGGTGGGCAACGGCGCCAACAAGGTCGCGGCCGAAGAGATCCGCATCAAGCTGTCGGAGCTTTGCTACAAGTCCATCCCGGTCGACTACACCGAGGACAAGAAGCATATCGACCTGTCGACCGAGCCCCTGACCCTGGTGGTGGCCAACGACCTGGCGCCCCTGCTGGCCCAGGACACGGCCAAGGAAGTGGCCATCTTCAAGGCGCACAACGGCAAACCCATCGTCTTCGCCGCCAAGGGCGAGACCTGCTTCGCCCCCTATGCCGAGGCGGTGGTGCACCTGCCGTCGGCCGGCGCCGGCCTGGATTTCATCATCGCCACGGTGGCCGGCCATCTGTGGGGCTTCCACGCCGCCCTGGCCATCGACGCCGAATCGCGGCCCTTCCGTGAGGTGTCGGCGGTGCTGGACCAGGCGCTGACCGATCCCGACCGGCCGGTGACGCCGGTGGCCACCAGCCTGGCCGCCATCATCGACCGCATCGCCGACGGCCAGCTGGACGCGGCCCTGCCCGCCAGCTACGCCGCCCGCCTGGCCAAGCTGACATCGGCCTTGCCCATGCTGGACACGCCGGGCGGCAAGCCGGAGCGCGCGGCCGCCATCATTCGGGGCCAGGATCTGCTGCGCCTGGTGTTCGAGGAGACGTCGCGCCCCATCGACACCATCCGCCACCAGGCCAAGACCGTGACCGTGGGCATCTCCCGCCCTGGCCGCGAGATCAGCCCCCTGCTGCTGGCGGCCCTGGCCGACCTGGGCGCCGCCCCCGCCGACCTGGCGGAGCCGGAGCGCCAGTTGCTGATCGCCCTGTCCACCCTGGTCATCGGGGTGGAAGGGGGGGTGCGCTACCATCCCGCCGGCGACGGCGCCGATGGCACGCCGCTGCTGCGGGCCGTGGAGCGCAGCGGCCGGGCCAAGGGTGTCGCCTCGCGCCATGACCAGCCGGCACCGGCCACGGGCGGCAAGCGCCGCGCCCTGCGCCTGGGCCGCGGCATGCTGTCGGGCGGGGCAAGCGGCGCCCAGACCCTGGCGCTGCTGCCCCTGATGCGCGAACCCAACTGGACGCCGGACGGCCTGGTGCTGCTGCACCTGGCGCTGGTCAGCCAGGCCTCGCTGCAGCAGAAGATTGCAATCTTGAAGGATTTGCGCCTGTACGAGGACCTGTTCGATGCCTACCATGAGGCGGGACACGCGGACACGGCCGATGACGGGAAGGGCCCAGGGGGTGGGCCAGGGGGTGGGAAGGATGGCGGCTTCGCCGCTTTCCTGGAGAAGCTGGCCCCCCGCGACCTTATCCTGTCCACGCCTGCGGATCTGATCCGCCGGGCCTGATTTTCCAGGGTGGGAACGACGATGCAGCGGGCGGGGCGTTTGGCGAACCGGACAGCGGTGGTGACGGGGGCGGCGTCCGGTCTGGGACGCGCCATCGCGGTCGCCCTGGCGCAGCAGGGCGCCAACGTCGTCCTGCACCACCTGCTGCCCGATGAACAGGCGGCGGCCACGGAAACCGCCCGCCAAGTGCAGGCGCTGGGCCGCACCGCCATCGTGGTGCAGGCCGACGTCACCCAGCCGGCAGGCGCCTATACGGTGGCGGAGGCGGCCATCGCCGCCTTCGACCATGTTGACATCCTGATCAACAACGCCGGCTTCCGCCTGAAGCAGGCCTTCGACGGCATGACGCTGGAGCTGTTCGAGGCCACCATGGCCGCCAACATGGGCAGCACCTTCCTGATGGTGCGCCACCTGCTGCCCCTGATGCGGGCGCGCAGCTATGGCCGCATCGTCACCACGGTGGACAGCACGGCGATGGAAGGCGCGCGCGGCATGACCGCCTACGGCGCCGCCGCCTCCGCGCTGCTGGGCTTCACCCGCAGCCTGGTGCATGAGTTCGGCGACAGCGACATCACCGCCAACTGCGTCTGCCCCGGCCACCTGCCGCCGGACGCCGACGGCGAGGAAGAGGACTGGGCCGGCATCACCCCGGCCTACGTCTTCCTGGCCAGCGACGACGCCTATGCCATGATCGGGCAGACGCTGCGGCCCAGTCCCTAAGGCGCTACCTGGGCTAAACCTAAGCCGCCCGGCGGCCGACGGTATACACCTTGTCGCCCGCCTGCACCTGGTCCGCCGGCAGGTCCGGCAGGTCGGCGAGCTTGTCGTAAAGCGGAACGAAATCCTGCGCCGTGGCTTGAAACAGCTGCTCGAAGCTGTCCAACACGAAGTAGGTTTCCTGGTAGTCGTCGATGCGGTAGCGGGTGCGCATCACCCGTTCCAGGTCGAAGCCCACGCGGTTGGGCTGGGGGCTCTCGATGCAGTACTGCGTCTCCCCGCGGGAGGACAGCATGCCGGCGCCGTAGGCGCGCAGGCCCTGCGGCGTGTTGATCAGGCCGAATTCCACCATGTACCAGTAGAGGCGTGCCAGGCGCTCCAGCCCGCCATGGGCCTCGGCCTCCGCGCCCTTCTTGCCGTAGGCCTGCAGGTAGTCGGCGAAGACCGGATGCATCAGCAGGGGCACATGGCCGAAGAAGTCGTGGAACACGTCCGGTTCCACCAAGTAGTCCATCTCGTCGGCGCGGCGGATCCAGTTGGTCACCGGAAATCGCTTTTCCGCCAAGTGGTTGAAGAAGACATCATTGGGCAGCAAACCGGGGACCGCGACCAGGGCCCAGCCGGTGGCCTTGTGCAACAGCTCGCTGGCGCGGTCGAAATGGGGCACGCCGTCGCGGGCGTCCAGCCGCGCCAGGCTCTCCATGAATTCCGGGGCGGCGTAGCGGGGCAGCAAGGCCGACTGACGCTCATACAGCGTGCGCCAGCGGGCGTGCTCCTCCGCCGTGATCTTCTCCCAGCCCTGGGGCACGGTGTAGTCGGCCGCCATGGCGCTGTAGTCGCCGCGCAGGGGGGTGTCGGACTTGCCCTTGGTGTCGACCGGCGCGCTGCTGCTCATGGCTCCATCTCCCTGGCTGGGTTCTGGAACCATTTTATCGCTGGATCGGCACCATTTCCTTGCGATCATGCCCCGGCGACCCTCGCCGAAAACCACTTCCTGCCGTTTGAGCGGCCAGCTTAGCAATCTTGTGCTGGGAAGAAATTTCAGTCCCGCGCCAGTTCGGCCACCGACGGCAAGGGCACGGCGGTGGAGTGCTTGACCACGTCCAGCACGAAGCTGGAGCGCACATCCTTCACCCCGGGGATCTGCAGCAGCTTTTTCATCGAGACCTCGGCGAAGGCCTCCAGGTTGCTGACCACCACCTGCACCAGATAGTCCATGGTGCCGGTCATCACGAAGCAGGACACCACCTCGGGGATTTGGCTGACCAGGCGGCGGAACACGGCATCGCCCTCCGCGTTCTGGTCGATCTTGACCTCGACGAAGGCGACGACGCCCAGGCCCAGCAGGCGCCGGTCCAGGATGGCGGCGTAGCCCTGGATGTAGCCCTGGTCCTCCAGATCCTTCACCCGGCGCAGGCAGGGCGAGGGCGACAGGCCCACCGCCTCCGCCAGGTCGACGTTGGACAGGCGCCCGTTGCGCTGCAACGTGTCCAGGATGCGCAGATCTGCCGCGTCCAGACTGGATTTACCCATAGTGATGCCGCCTTAAGAGTTTCTTGAGCACAACGTTGCTCAATCTTGGACAAATGCGGCAGACTTCGCAAGGAAATGCCCGGCCGCCGGGCGTATCATCAGGGGGATTGTTGCTTCTAACAGGGAGAGCGACCCGCCATGTCCACCCCGACCACCCCCTCCTCCCCCGTTGCCGAAGCCGTCGCCGGCGGCGACCTGTGGGAGAACCCGCTGGGCACCGATGGCTTCGAGTTCGTGGAATACACGGCGGAGGACACCGAGGCTCTGGGCCGCCTGTTCGAGGCCATGGGCTTCACCAAGGTGGCCCGCCACCGCTCCAAGAACGTGGTGCTGTACCGCCAGGGCGACATCAACTTCATCGTCAACGCCGAGCCGGACAGCCTGGCCCAGCGCTTCGCCCGTGAGCACGGCCCCAGCGCCTGCGCGATGGCCTTCCGCGTGAAGGACGCGGCGCAAGCCCTGAAGCACGCCGTGGCCCAGGGCGCCAAGGAGGTGAAGGGCACCGTCGGCCCCATGGAGCTGAACATCCCCGCGATCGAGGGCATCGGCGGCAGCCTGCTGTACCTGGTGGACCGGTACAACAGCCCCAGCATCTACGACATCGACTTCGTGCCCATCGAAGGTGCGGACCAGAACCCGGTGGGCGCCGGCCTGAAGCTGATCGACCACCTGACCCATAACGTCCGCAAGGGCCGCATGGACCCGATCTCGGAGTTCTATGGCAAGATCTTCGGCTTCCGCCAGATCCGCTACTTCGACATCACGGGTGAGTACACGGGCCTGACCAGCCGGGCGCTGACCGCCCCCTGCGGCAAGATCCGCATTCCGATCAACGAGTTGAAATCCGAGCAGGGTGCCGACAAGCTGGACCAGATCCAGGAGTTCATCGAGGCCTACAAGGGCGAGGGCATCCAGCACATCGCCCTGCTGACCGATGACATCATCGCCACCTGGGACAAGCTAAAGGCCGCCGGCGTGAAGTTCATGACGCCGCCGCCCGACACCTACTACGAGATGCTGGAAGAGCGCCTGCCCGGCCACGGCCAGCCGGTGGAGGAATTGAAGAAGCGCGGCATCCTGCTGGACGGCAAGGACAACCGCTACCTGCTGCAGATCTTCACCGAAACGGCCATCGGCCCGATCTTCTTCGAGATCATCCAACGCAAGGGCGACGAGGGCTTCGGCGAAGGCAACTTCCGCGCCTTGTTCGTCAGCATGGAACGCGACCAGATCCGCCGCGGCGTGCTGAAGGTCGCTGAGTAAGGTCTGTTCCGGTAACAAAACGACGGGCGGCATCCGCGAGGGTGCCGCCTTTTTCGTTGGGCCCTATCCCCGCGTCAGCTCCGGTGACGTTGACAACGCCCCCGCCTACGCTAACGTATCGACATTGTCTCGACGTCGCGAAAGGGCCGGGCATGCGCGTGACCGTAAGGAAATGGGGAAACAGCGCCTCAGTCCGCATTCCCGTGGCGATCATGGAAGCGGTCGGGCTAGAGGTCGATGCCACAGTCGATATTCGGGAAGAGGGCAACCGCATCGTGATCGAGCCGGTGCGCAAGGACGACTACGACCTGGCGGATTTGATTGCCGGCATAACCCCGGAAAATCGCCATGTCGAAGTCGACTACGGACCGTCGGTCGGCAAGGAAATCCCGTAATGGGCTACATCCCGGATGCCGGGGATGTCGTGTGGCTGCAATTCAACCCGCAAGCGGGGCATGAGCAGGCCGGACACCGGCCAGCCGTGGTCTTAAGCCCGGCGGCCTATAATCGACGCGCCGGCTTGATGCTGTGTTGTCCGATGACGACACAGATCAAGGGTTATCCCTTCGAAGTGCTGATCGGTCCAGACAAGAAGCAGGCGGTTTTGGCCGACCAGGTGAAAAGCCTGGACTGGCAAGCCCGGCAGGTTGAGTTCAAAGGCAAGATCGACGAAGCGGAGCTATCAGAGGTTCGCCGCAAGGCCTCGGCCCTCATCGGCAAGCCGTGAATTGCCTCACGGCCCCTCGAACGCCCGGTCGTGCAGCAGGCTGGGCACCATGGACCGCGCCTCATCCACCTTGGACAGGTCCAAATCGGCCACCAGCACACCGGGAACCTCGCCGCCGGCGTCGGCCACGACTTCGCCCCAGGGGCTGACGATCAGGGCGTGGCCATAGGTGGCGCGGCCGCCGTCGTGAGTGCCCACCTGGGCGGGGGCCAGGACCCAGCAGCCGGTCTCGATGGCGCGGGCCCGCAGCAGCACATGCCAGTGGGCGCGGCCGGTGGGCACGGTGAAGGCGGACGGCACGGTGATGAGGCGGGCGCCGGCCTTGGCCAGGGCGCGGAACAGCTGGGGGAAACGCACGTCGTAGCAGACGGTCAGGCCCAGCCCACCCCAGGGGGTGTCGACCACGCGGGCGCTGTCACCGGGACGGAAGGTGGCGCTTTCGCGGTAGCGCTCCCCATTCGCCAGTTCCACATCGAACATGTGCAGCTTGTCGTAGCGGGCCAGCACCTGGCCCGCCGGGTCGATGACGAAGCAGCGGTTGGCGGCGCGGCCATCCCCCGTCAGGCAGGCCAGGGTGCCGGTCATGAGCCACAGCCCGGTCTCCGCCGCCAGCTCGCGGAAGCGCGCCAGCGCCGGATGCGCCTCTTCCTCATAAGCGCCGGCCAGCACCCGCTCGCGGCCCTGGACCATGCGGGCCACGTTTTCCGGCAGGGTGGCGAACGCCGCCCCCTGGTCCCTGGCCTGGTGCAGCAGCTCGGCGGCCGCGTCCATGTTGGCCGCGATCTCCGGCCCGGCGGTCATCTGCAGGACCGCCGCGCGCAAGACACCCGAGAAGGGGGCGGCCGTCATGCTCAGGCGGTGCCGGAGGCCAGCTGGTCCAGGCCCAGCTTGGCGTTCAGCTTGCCGGCGCGATCCAGGGCGTGGATGTCGTCGCTGCCGCCCAGGCCCTCACCATCCACGAAAATCTGCGGCACGGTGGTGCGGCCGTCGGCGCGCTGGATCATCTCCGGCTTGCGCGACGGGTTGGCGATGACGTCGATCTCCTCATACTGCACGCCCTTGCTGTCCAGCAGGCGCTTGGCGCGGTGGCAATAGGGGCAGTAGGGGCTGGTGTAGATCTCGACGCGGGGCATGGGCCCAAACTCCTGAGGAAATGATTTACCTGAAATATTGGCGCATCGGCGGCGCAGCGCCAAGGGTGGGTGCGCAACCCTGCCCTGAGTTTGGAGTGTTTCTAAACTTCCTCCGCCTTCAGCACCCGGGCCAGGGCCAGCACCTCCACCCGCGCCGCCCCCGCCCGCAGCAGCACGCGGGCGCATTCCGCCACCGTGGCACCGGTGGTGTAGACGTCGTCCACCAGCACGACGCGCAGCCCCTTCACCGGCCGGCCGGCGCGCAGGGCGAAGGCGCCAGCCACGTTGCGCGCCCGCCCCTCGCGCGACAGGCTGCCCTGGCTGGGCGTGCGGCGGCGGCGCGCCAGCAGGTCGGGCACCGCCCTCACCCCACTCAGCCGCCCCAAGCGGGCGGCCAACAGAGCCGCCTGGTTGTAGCGCCGGGCGAACAGGCGCCAGCGGTGCAGGGGCACGGGCGCGATCAGGTCGGCCTCCGCCAGCAGCTCCGCGCCAGCCCGCGCCATCCAGCCGGCCAGCAGGGGGGCGGCTTCCGTCCGATCGCCATGCTTGAAGCCCAGGATCAACGGGCGGCTGGCATCGTCATAGAGCACGGCGGCGCGCAGCCGGCCGAAGGGCAGCGGGGCGGCGACACAGATGGCGCACAGGGCGTCGGCGCCCATGTCGTGGGGAAAGGGCCGGCCGCAGGCGGCGCATTGTGGCGCGGTGATGAAGCCGACACCCCGCCAGCAGGCGCCGCACAGCGTGCCGGCGGCGGCCACCGCCTCGCCACAGCCCAGGCAGCGCGGCGGCAAGACCAGGTCGAGCAGGCGCACGCCGGCGGCGCGCACCCTGGCCTCCACCCCCTGTCCCCAATGGCCCATGCGCGCATATCCCCCGAGGCGTTCGCGCCATGATAGCGCATAAGCGCCCCTGCCCCGCAAATTCCTGTTGCTCCGGCCAATGAAGGGCCTATACCGGCCCCATGAGCGACGCCGACAGCATGACCGTCTTCAACCGCCGCCGCGTGCGGGCCCACCGCGACCGGGCCGCCGCTGGATGGGACGGCTTCGATTTCCTGAAGGCCGAGGTGGTCGGCCGCCTGGTGGAACGCCTGGCCGACATCAAGCGCGATTTCCGCGTGGCCCTGGACCTGGGCTGCCACGGCGGGGAGGTGGCGCAGGCCCTGGCGGCCGTGCCCAGCATCGCCCAGGTGGTGGCGACCGACCTGTCCCCCCGGTTCGCGGCCGAGGCGGCCAGGCGCATGCCCGGCCTGCCCACGGTGGCGGCGGACGAGGAGTTCCTGCCCTTCGCCGAGGGCAGTTTCGACCTGGTGGTCAGCGCGCTGAGCCTGCATTGGGTCAACGACCTGCCCGGCGCGCTGATCCAAATCCGCCGGGCCTTGAAGCCCGACGGGCTGTTCCTGGGCGCCATCCTGGGCGGCGAGACGTTGTTCGAGCTGCGCCGCAGCCTGATGGAGGCGGAGATGGGCCTGATGGGTGGCCTGTCACCCCGCATCAGCCCCATGGCCGAGGTCCGCGACGCTGGCGGCCTGCTGCAACGTGCCGGCTTCGCCCTGCCGGTGGTGGACAGCGACATGCTGACCGTCAGCTACCCCCACGCCTTCCGCCTGATCCAGGATCTGCGGGGCATGGGCGAGACCAACGCCGTGCTGGACAGCCGCAAGGCCGTGAGCCCCAGCGACCTGTTCACCCAGGCCGCGGAGCGCTACCAGGAACTGTATCCCGATGGCGAAGGCGGCATCGAGGCCAGCTTCCAGGTGCTGTACCTGGCCGGCTGGGCCCCCGACGAGAGCCAGCAGAAGCCCCTGCGCCGGGGCAGCGCCAAGCTGCGCCTGGCCGACGCGCTGGGTGCGGAAGAGATCAATCCGCTTAAAAATTAGCCCCCCGGCGCCGGCCCGTTGTCGTGCAGGCCGGGTCGCGTCCCGGCCGCCGTGAAGGGGGGGTTTAGAGCAAATCCCGCAGCATGGCCACCAGCGGCACGTCGGCCGGGGGCATGGGGTAGTCGTTCAGCTGGTCCACCCGCGCCCAGGCCAGGGACTGGCCCTCCAGCGGTTGGGGCGTGCCCTGCCAGACGCGGCAGACGTACAGCGGCATCAACAGGTGGAAGGTTTCATAGCGGTGGCTGGCGAAGGTGAAGGGCGCCAGGCAGCCGGTGCGCGTGTCTATGCCCAGCTCCTCCCGCAATTCCCGCACCAGCGCCACCTCCGGCGTCTCGCCGGGGTCGACCTTGCCGCCGGGGAATTCCCAAAGGCCGGCCAGGGATTTGCCGGGCGGACGCTGCGCCAGCAGCACCCGCCCGTCGGCGTCGATCAGGGCCACGGCGGCGACCAGGACGGTACGGACCGGCTCCGTCGGCTCGGGTTGGCCGTCCCAGCAAGGGGTCATCTCATCCGCCATAGGCTCTCTCTGCTTAAGCCAGCGGCATGAACTCTTCATGCCGCTGTAGGACGCGACCGCGTCCGCCGGAGATTTTCGGGGAACGCAGTGGACTGAAAACTGAGGACAAGGCAAGCGGGCGGATGCCCGCGCCCGCCGCCTGAGGGAACAGTAAAAACTCCCGCAGCTTAGCTGCGGTAGCTCCCATTAATGTCGATGTAGCCGTGGGTCAGGTCGCAGGTCCACACCGTGGCCTTGCCCCGGCCCAGGCCCAGGTCGACTTGGATGTCGATCTCCTGCCCCTTCATGTGGGCGGCCACCGGCGCCTCGTCATAACCCGGGACCTCCATCCCGTTGGCGCAGATCTGCACGCCGCCGATGCTGATCACCAGCTTGTCGCGGTCGGCCTTCTCACCGGCGCGGCCCACGGCGGCGACGATGCGGCCCCAATTGGCGTCCTCACCCGCCACGGCCGTCTTCACCAGGGGGGAGTTGGCGACGGTCAGGGCGATGCGCTTGGCCGCTTGGTTGCTGGCCGCACCGGTCACGGTCAAGGTCACGAACTTGGTAGCCCCCTCTCCATCGCGCACGATCTGCTGGGCCAGGTCCAGGCAGACAGCGTCCAGCGCCTTGGCGAAAGGCCGCAGGCGCGGATCGGTCGCGTCGGTGATGGGGGCGTTACCGGCCTGGCCGGTGGCCACCAGGATCACCGTGTCGCTGGTGGAGGTGTCGCCGTCCACCGTCACGCAGTTGAAGCTGCGGTCGGTGGCGCGCGACAGCAGCTTCTGCAGCACCGGGGCGGTGATGGCGGCATCGGTGAACAGGAAGCCCAGCATGGTCGCCATGTCGGGGGCGATCATGCCGCTACCCTTGGCGAAGCCGTTGAGGGTCACCGTCTTGCCATCGATGACGCAGGTGGTCACCGCCCCCTTGGGGAAGGTGTCGGTGGTCATGATGGCGCGGGCGGCCACGTCCCAGTTGCCGGCGTCCATCTGGGCCCAGGCGGCGCCCAGGTGCTGGGCGATCTTGTCGGCCGGCAGGGGCTGGCCGATGACGCCGGTGGAGGCGACGAAGACCTCCTCCGGCTTGCAGCCCACCAATTGGGCCGCCGTGGCCACCGTCTGGGACACCAGCGACTCGCCGGCGGCACCGGTGAAGGCGTTGGAATTGCCGGAGTTCACCACCAGGGCGCGGGCGCTACCCCCGGCCAGGCCACGACGGCACCAGTGCACGGGCGCGCTGGCGGTCAGCGAGCGGGTCAGTACGCCGGCCACGGTGGTGCCGGGGGCCAGCTCGGCCACCATCAGGTCATCCCGGCCCTTGTAGCGGATGCCGCAGTTGTACGCCGCCAGGCGGACGCCGGCCACGGGGGACAGGGTGGGGAAAGCGTCGGGCGCCAGGGGGGAGACCTTGAGGGCCATGGGGATCGCTCCGTTGAAGGCGGACGGTTCGGATGGGGAGGCCCGGGAGAAGCCCAGGCAAACGGCGCAGAAAATAGGCCGAAATCCGTGACGAATAAAATCGAAAACGGACTTCCCGCGCTTGAGCGGAACGCGAACAGCAAAAGGGCGCAAGCCCGCCATCGGCGATGCTTGCGCCCTTCGCTAGCTTGGCGGCGTGGGAAGGCTGATCATCCCACGCCTTCCCGCCCGCCTTACTGCTTGGCGGGGGCGGCCGGCTTGGCGGCGGCCGGCGGCGGGGTCAGGGAGATGGCCTGCTTGCCGGTGATGTCGAAGGCCTCGACCTTGGCGCCCTTGCGCAGATCTTCCACCACCTGGGCGGCCAGATCCTGGGCTTCGGCCTGGGCGACCTGGCCCTTCACCTGCTCGAACGGCGGGGCCTGGCGCTTGCGGCGGTCCTCGACCTTGATCACGTGCCAACCGAAGTCGGTCTTCACCGGGGTCTTGCTGACCTCGCCCGGCTTCATGGCGAAGGCGGCGTCGGCGAAGGGGGCGACCATGTCGCCCTTCGTGAAGTAGCCCAGGTCACCGGCCGAAGCGGCGGAGTTCTTGTCGATCTGCTGCTCCGACGCCAGCTTGGCGAAGTCGGCGCCGCCCTGGATCTGCTTGATCAGCGCGTCGGCCTCTTCCTTGGTCTTCACCAGGATGTGCCGGGCGCGGACCTCGTCCTCGGCCGGCATGGCCTTCACCATCTCATCGTACTTCTTCTTCAGCAGCGCCTCGTTCATGCGGGCGTCGACCTGCTTGCGGATGTAGGCCTGCTGCACGAAACGCTCTTCGGCGTGCTTCAGCTCGGTCTTCACCTCCTTGCTGTCCTGCAGCTTGTCCTTGTAACCGGCGTCCGCCAGCAGGCGGGCGGTCACCAGGTTCTCCAGAACGCGCGGGTAGGCTTCGTTCAGGTGAATTTGCTGCTGGGTCTGGGCCGGCAGCTGGCTGTATTCGGCCAGCACTTCCGACCGGTGGATTTCCTTGCCGTTGACGCGGGCCACCACCGGGTCGTCCGTGGCGGCGGCCGGGGAACCGGCGGCCGGCGCGGCGGCGGGGGCGGCAGCCTTGGCCGGGGTGTCAGCGGCCAGGGCGGTGCCGGCCAGGGACCCGAAAGCCGCGGTCAGCAGCGCGGCACGCAACATCTTCACATACATGGAGCTGAATTCCTCGAGGACTGGGGCTGCATCAAAAAACGGCGCGACGCTAGGGACCAGGGACGGCCACGCCGTAGCACTGCCGGGCCCTTCTTCGGCTGTCGCGCCATAAAACACGGGGGGCGCCCCCATCGCAAGGTGGGACAGCGCCGGATACCCACCCTGAACGTGTCCTGATGCCGCACCCCGCCCCCCGAAACACAGGCCGGGCGCCTTGCCCGTCGACGGTTCCGGGATACCGCGTTCCCTTGGGCATCAAAGCGGTTGGAAAGCAGGCGGATCATGCTATGGTCCAGCCCCGCGTGTGTGGGGGATTTGACGCGGCAGGTGGGACCGGTATCGCGGTACCGGAAACGGCGGGGCTTCATTGACCGCCGGGCCCTGCCACCTTATCTCACAAGGCGCATGGGGGGCCTTCATCCCAAGAGGCCCCCATGGTCCCGCGCGGCCGGGCTGGATCATCCGGCCGGCTTCCCGTGTTCGTCTCTTTTCGAGGTTTTCATGTTCGGTTCCATCGCCCGCAAACTGTTCGGCAGCGCCAACGAGCGCGTTGTCAAAAGCTTGCGGAAGGACGTCGACGCCATCAACGCGCTGGAGCCGAAGCTGGTATCGCTGTCCGACGACGAGCTGCGCATGCGCACCGACTGGCTGCGCGACCGGCTGGCCAAGGGCGAGACGCTGGACGACATCCTGCCCGACGCCTTCGCCACCGTGCGTGAGGCGGCCAAGCGCGCCATCGGCCAGCGCCATTTCGACGTGCAGCTGATGGGCGGTATCGTCCTGCACCGCGGCCGCATCGCCGAGATGCGCACCGGCGAAGGCAAGACCCTGGTGGCGACCCTGGCGGTGTACCTGAACGCCCTGGAAGGCAAGGGCGTGCACGTCGTGACCGTGAACGACTACCTGGCCAAGCGCGACAGCGGCTGGATGAGCCGCATCTATGGCTTCCTGGGCCTGACCACCGACTGCATCGTCCACGGCCTGGATGATGACGAGCGCCGCCGCGCCTACGCCGCCGACATCACCTATGGCACCAACAACGAGTTCGGCTTCGACTATCTGCGCGACAACATGAAGTTCCGCCTGGACGACATGGTCCAGCGGCCCTTCAACTTCGCCGTGGTCGACGAGGTGGACAGCGTGCTGATCGACGAGGCGCGCACGCCGCTGATCATTTCCGGCCCGTCCACCGACGGGTCCGAGCTGTACGCCGCCGTGGACACGGTCATCCTGCGCCTAGCCGACACGGACTATGAAAAGGATGAGAAGGCCAAGTCCGTCAACCTGACGGAAGAGGGCACGGAGAAGGTCGCCCAGATCCTGACCGAGATGGACCTGCTGAAACAGGGCGACCTGTACGACATCCACAACATCACCCTGGTCCACCATGTGAACCAGGCGCTGCGCGCCCACAAGCTGTTCACCCGCGACGTGGACTACATCGTCAAGGATGACAAGGTCGTCATCATCGACGAGTTCACGGGCCGCATGATGGACGGCCGCCGCTATTCCGAAGGACTGCACCAGGCCCTGGAGGCGAAGGAGCATGTGACCATCCAGCGCGAGAACCAGACGCTGGCGTCCATCACCTTCCAGAACTATTTCCGCCTGTACCCCAAGCTGGCCGGTATGACCGGCACGGCCATGACCGAGGCGGCGGAATTCGCGGAGATCTATAACCTGGACGTGGTCGACATGCCGACCAACCTGCCCGTCCAGCGCATCGACTACGATGACGAGGTCTACCGCACGGCGCGCGAGAAGTACGACGCCATCGTCAAGCTGGTGAAGGAGTGCCAGGAGCGCCAGCAGCCCATCCTGGTCGGCACCATCTCCATCGAGAAGTCGGAACTGCTGTCCGACCTGCTGAAGAAGCAGGACATCCCGCACAACGTGCTGAACGCCCGCTATCACGAGCAGGAAGCCTACATCGTCTCCCAGGCCGGCCGCCCGGGCGCCGTCACCATCGCCACCAACATGGCGGGCCGCGGCACCGACATCAAACTGGGCGGCAACGTCGAGATGCGCATCGAGTACGAGCTGGGGGAGGTGACCGACCCGGCCGAGCGCGCGCGGCGCATCCAGCAGATCGAGGAGGAGGTGGTGGCCGCCAAGGACGTGGCGTTGGCCGCCGGCGGCCTCTATGTCGTGGGCACGGAGCGGCATGAGAGCCGGCGCATTGACAACCAGTTGCGCGGCCGCTCGGGCCGCCAGGGCGACCCCGGCGCCTCGAAGTTCTTCCTGTCGCTGGAAGACGACCTGATGCGCATCTTCGGGTCCCAGCGCATGGACACCATGCTGCAGCGCCTGGGCCTGCAGGAAGGCGAGGCCATCATCCACAGCTGGATCAACAAGGCGCTGGAAAAAGCCCAGAGCCGGGTTGAGGCCCACAACTTCGAAATCCGCAAGAACCTGCTGAAGTACGACAACGTCATGAACGACCAGCGCAAGGTCGTCTATGAGCAGCGTCGTGAGATCATGGCCGTCGACGACATCAAGGAAACCGTCGAGGACATGCGCCAGGACACCATCAACACCCTGGTGGCCAAGGCCATTCCGGCCAATTCCTACGCCGAGCAATGGAACATGGACCAGCTGCACGAGGACGTGGTGCGCGTCCTGGCACTGGACGTGCCGGTGCAGGAATGGGGCAAGGAAGAAGGCATCGCCGAGCTTGAGATCGAGCAGCGCCTGACCAAGGCCGCCGAGGAAGCCTATGCCGCCAAGGAAGCGGCCTATGGGCCGGAGATCATGCGCTCCATCGAGCGCAGCCTGCTGCTGCAACTGCTGGACCAGGCGTGGAAGGACCACCTGCTGTCGCTGGATCATCTGCGCCAGGGCATCAACCTGCGCGCCTACGGCCAGCGCGACCCGCTGAACGAATACAAGCGCGAAGCCTTCAACCTGTTCGAGGAACTGCTGGACAGCCTGCGCGAGCAGGTGACCCAGGTACTCATGCGGGTGCAGCTGCAGGTGGCCCAGCCGCCGCTGGATCCGAACGATTTCCCCCCGCAGGAAATGCAGGAGACCCGCGTCGACCCGGCTTTCCCACCCGCTGGCCTGCCGCCAGCCGACGAGCCCTTGCCCCCGGGCATGGCGCGCGCCAGCGCCGGTCTAGGCTACGGCGCCGTGAACATGCCGCAGTCCACACAGGTGGGCGGCCAGGATCCGGACACGTGGATGAACACTCCCCGGAATTCCCCCTGCCCCTGCGGCAGCGGCCTGAAGTACAAGCATTGCCATGGCCGCGCCCCGTAAGGGGGGACCTGACAACCCGCTTTTACGTTGAGGAAGAAAGGCTGAGGCCATGCCGGATGCCGAGGACATGACGCCGGAGGATGACAGCCACCGCCCGGCGCCGCCCGTCAACGAGGACATCGTGGAGCGGCTGCGCCGCCGCGCCGAACGGGCCCGCGACCGCTATCCCGACCATGCCGGGGACCCCGGCACCCTGGTTGGCGGCCTGATCGAGGATTACGAGGCCGCGGCCCAGGAGATTGAACGCCTGCGCGCCGCCCTGAAGGACATCGCCCGGCGGTCCCTGGCCGCCATGCGGCCGGAGCTGTGAGACCAGCGGCGCGGAAACAGCGCTGAGCCCCAGCTCAGTCGGGGTAGCGGATGTCCAGGATCTCCACCTCTTCCGGCCCCTTGGGCGTGCGCACGGTGACGACGTCGCCCACGCGCGCCTTCATCAGCGCGCGCGCCACCGGCGACACCCAGCTGATGCGGTGGCGGTCCATGTCCACCTCGTCCCGGCCCACGATGGTGACGGTCATGCGGCCATCGTCCTCATCGGCATAGGTGACGGTGGCGCCGAAGAAGACCTGGGACCGGTTCTTCTGCAGCTGCGGGTCGACCACCTCGGCGCTTTCGATGCGCTTGGTCAGGAAGCGGATGCGCCGGTCGATCTCACGCAGGCGCTTCTTGCCGTAGAGGTAGTCACCGTTTTCCGACCTGTCGCCGTTGCCGGCGGCCCAGGACACCACCTCCACCACCTTGGGCCGTTCCACCCGCAGCAGCTGGTGGCGTTCGTCCCGCATGCGGTTGAAGCCTTCCGGCGTCATGTAGTTCTTGGCGCCCGCCGGCAGGGGCGGCAGGTCGTCATCATCGTCGTCATCGAGATCGGGGGTCGTGTTCATGGGATCACAGGCTCAAAAACAAGAGCCATCCGCTCTATCGCACCCGGAGCGCAGCGACAAGGCCGCGCCCCTGTTTGCATGAAAATTGCGGTCGCCGAAGCTTTCCGGGAAGCGGTGGCGCGTTGGAACGCGAGGGGCCTTGATCGGTCACGATCAGGGGCCTTGGAAGATCAGGCCACCCAGCGGCGGACCTCGTGCAGGTCGGCGGCCACGCGGCACAGGGCTTCGATCTCGGCCGTGGGGGCCAGCAGATCGGGCACCATCACCGCCATCATGCCGGCGGCGTGCGCGGCGCGGATGCCGTTGTGGCTATCCTCCAGCGCGATGCAGTGTCGGGGATCGACGCCCAGGGCGGCGGCGGCTTTCAGATAGGGCTCCGGATGCGGCTTGCCCTGACTGACGTCGTCGCCGCCGATGATGGCGCGGAAGCGGTGGGCGATGCCCGCCTGGGCCAGATGGTGCAGCGCGCGCTCCCGCTGGGTGCTGGTGGCCACCGCCATGGGGATGCCGGCCGCGTCCAGATGGTTCAGCAATTCCACCACCCCGGCCATCAGGGCGATGCCGGCGTCGAAATGGGCCTGGATGGCGCCGCGGTACAGCTCGGTGAAGCGTTCGAACACGGCCTCGCCGCCGAAATGGTCCACCAGCATCTGGCGCACCGCCGGATAGGGCCGGCCGATCAACGTGCCGTAGAACAGCTCGGTCAGGGGGCGGTCCAGCGTCACGGCGGCGGCCATCATGGCGCCGCGCAAGGGGCGTTCGCTGTCGATCAACAGGCCATCCATGTCGAAGATCGCGGCCTGGATGGCGTGGGGAAACGGCATGTCCGTGCCTTCATGCTGCGGCGGGCGTGGTGATGCCCCCCGGAATACCTTGGGCCGTTCGCCGCCGCCAGTGCCGGGGCGGCATGGCTGGTTCCGGTCCGGAACGGGGCCGGTTCCCCGGCGGCGGCCATGCCGGGCACATGGCTCCCCCCCGTTTGCCCCCGCTTGCCGGTTACACGGCCCCAGCCATATCGTTGCGATCCATTTTCGTCGCCCGCCGCTGCGACCCCGGCGGCGCAACCATTGGTGTATCCGCCCCATGCCCGCCTCCGACGTGCCTTTCCGCCAGTCCGCCTTCGCCAAACCGCCCGCCGCCCGGGTCTGGCCGGTTGAAAAGACGGCGCACGGCGAGGTCCGTATCGACCCCTACGATTGGTTGCGCGACCCGGCCTTCCCCGAGGTCAAGGATCCCGACATCCTGTCCCACCTGGAAGCCGAGAACGGCTACATCGAGCAGGTGCTGGGCGGGGAGGGTGACCTGCGCCCGGCGCTGACGGCCGAGCTGCGCGCCCGCATCAAGGAGGACGACACCGGCGTCCCCTATCGCCGCGACGGCCATTTCTACCAGTCGCGCTTCGCCGCCGGGCAGAACTACCCCGTGTTCGTGCGCTGGGCCGCCGGCACGTCGCCCACTGACAGTTCAGGGGAAGAGGTGGTGCTGGACGTGAACGTCCTGGCCACCGAGCATGACTTCATGCGCGTCGCGGATTTCGAGACGACGCGCGACGGCCGCTACCTGGCCTACACCGCCGACACCGACGGTTCCGAGCGCTATGGCGTGCGGGTGAAGGACCTATCCACTGGCGCCACCGTGCTGGAGGGCGCGGCCGACGCCACCCCGGGCGTCGCCTGGGCGGCCGACGGCCGGTACCTGTTCTATGTCCGCCAGGATGAGTTCCAGCGCCCCAAGACCGTGTGGCGCCACCGCCTGGGCACGGCTCTGACCGAGGATGTGCTGGTCTATGAGGAGGCCGACCCCGCCTGGATGGTCAGCCTGGACCTGACCCTGTCCGGCCGCTTCCTCCGGATCGTCGCCCACAACAACGTGTCGACCGAGGTGCGGCTGCTGGACGCCGCCCATCCGGAGGGCGAGCCCCGCCTGGTCCTGCCCCGCCGCCAGGGGCACGAGTACAATGTTGAAGACCAGGGGGATGTCGCCTGGATCCTCACCAACGACATCCACCGCAACTTCCGCCTGGTCAAGGTCCCCCTGGCCGATACCGCCGAAGCCAACTGGGTGGAGGTCATCGCCCCGGCCGACCGCACCTACCTCACCGGTCACATGGCCTTCCGCGACTGGCTGGTGGTTTACGCCCGGGTGGACGGCGCCCAGGTGGTGCGGGTGCTGGATAAGAAAGGCGGTGCCCACGACATCGCCTTCCCCGACGCGGCGTTCGAGGTCGGCCCCGGCGCCAACTTCGACTATGACGGCGGCCTGCTGCGCTTGCGCTACCAGTCGCTGGTGACGCCGCCCACTGTCTACGACTACGATCTGAACGACCGCACCCTGGCCATTCGCAAGGTCCAGGAAATCCCCAGCGGCTATGACGCCGACCAGTATGTCAGCGCCCGCCTGCTGGCCCCCGCGCGCGACGGCACGCTGATCCCCGTCTCCATCGTCCACCGCCGCGACTTTCCCAAGGACGGTTCGGGCGCCCTGCACCTCTACGCGTATGGCGCCTACGGCAACGGCATCGATCCCTATTTCTCCGCCAACCGCCTGGGCCTGCTGGATCGGGGCTTCGCCTTCGCCATCGCCCACATCCGCGGCGGCGATGAGCTGGGCCGCGGCTGGTACGAGGACGGCAAGCTGGAGAAGAAGATCAACAGCTTCACCGACTTCATCGACGCCGCCTTGTTCCTGGGATCCCGAGGCTACGCCAAGGCCGGCAACATCTCGGCCGAGGGGGGCAGCGCCGGCGGCCTGCTGATGGGCGCCGTGGCCAACATGGCGCCCGAGGGCCTGTTCCGGGCCATCGTGGCCCAGGTGCCCTTCGTCGACGTGGTCAACACCATGCTGGACGACAGCCTGCCCCTGACGGTCATCGAATACGACGAGTGGGGCAACCCCAACGATCCCGAGGTCTATCAGCGGCTGAAGTCCTATAGCCCCTATGACAACGTGATCGCCAAGGCCTACCCCCACCTGCTGATCACCGCGGGCCTGAGCGACCCACGCGTCACCTACTGGGAACCGGCCAAGTGGGCGGCCAAGCTGCGCACGCTCAAGACCGACGACCATGTTCTGCTGTCGCGCACCGAGATGGGGGCCGGCCATGCCGGTGCCGCCGGCCGCTTCGACAAGCTGAAGGAGGTGGCCCTGACCCAGGCCTTCCTGCTGCGGGCCTTCGGCAAGGGGCTGTAAGGGCAATTCGTCCGATGCCGGGCATTTGTAAGGGGGGCTGGGGCGGGCTTATAGTCCGCTCCAGCCCTTTACTTTTCACCAGCCCTTTACTTTTCAAAGGCCCCATCCCGTGACCGTCACGCCTTTCCCCACCGCCCGCGCCCGTGCCGCCACCCGCGCGCCCTATCGCGCCATCGGCATCTGGCTGCTGGTCTGTGCCGGCCTGGTCTTCGCCATGGCCGTCATCGGCGCCATCACCCGCCTGACGGAAAGCGGCCTGTCGATCACGGAATGGAAGCCGGTGACGGGCGCCCTGCCGCCCCTGTCGGACGCCGCCTGGGCGGAGGAGTTCGCCAAGTACCAGGCCACGCCGGAATTCGCGCTGAAGCACAGCGGCATGGACCTGGCGCAGTTCAAGGGCATCTTCTTTTGGGAGTGGTTCCACCGCCTGGTGGGGCGCCTGATCGGCCTCGTCTTCCTGTTGCCCTTCCTGGTCTTTCTCGCCACCCGCCGCGTGCCGCGCAGCCTGGTGCCGCGCCTGGCCGGCCTGTTCGTTCTGGGCGGGCTGCAGGGCGCCTTGGGCTGGTACATGGTCAAGAGTGGTCTGGTGAACCGGCCGGATGTCAGCCACTACCGCCTGGCGGCCCACCTGTCGCTGGCGGTGCTGATCTATGTCGCCATGCTGGCCACGGCCCTGCCGTTGCTGTTCCCCGCCGCCAGTGGTGCCGTGCACCGGGCGCGCGTTAGTTTGCGCCGCCACGCCGGCCTCGCCATGGCCCTGGTCGCCACCACCATGGTGTGGGGCGCCTTCACCGCCGGCCTGGATGCCGGCCAGGCGTACAACACTTGGCCGTTGATGAACGGCACGCTGGCGCCGGAGGAGATGTGGAACCTCAGCCCCGCCTGGCTGAACATCCTGGAGAACACGGCGGCGGTGCAGTTCACCCACCGCTGGCTGGCCATCCTGACCGGCCTGGTGGTGTGGTCCTACGCCTTCCGTGCCCTGCGGGCTGATGTCCAGGGCCGGGTGCGGACGTTGGCCATCGCCGTGGCCGCGATGGTGCTGGTGCAGATCAGCCTGGGCATCAGCACGCTGCTGATGTTCGTGCCCGTGCACGTCGCCGCCACCCACCAGGCGGGTGCGCTGGTCCTGCTGGGCTTGTTCACCTGGACGGTGATGGAATACCGGCGGGCATAAGAGGGCCGGCGAACAAACAAAAAGGGCGCGAAGCCCATGCCTCGCGCCCTTCTGCGTTCCGGATGCCGGCCTGGTTTAGGCGGCTGCGGCCTTCTCGGCCAGCAGCTGGCGGCGGTACTCGATGGCGTCGGCGAAGACGCGCAGCATGGTGTCGATGAACTCCGGCACCACCTCTTCCGGACCGCGGGCGGTCAGCAGCTGGCGGTCGATGTTCATGTTCTGGCCTTCCTCGGCCACCCAGGTGGCGCCGGCGGCCTCGACGGTCTCGCGGATCGCCTCGTTGCCGGTCACGGTGCGGCCCTTCAGGCGCTGGGCCACGGCCAGCAGCTGGACGCCGTGGTTGATGGCGGCCACGCCCTTGCCGGCGTCCATGAAGCTGCCGATGATGCGTCGGGTGTGCGGGTTGGCGGCCAGCTTGGTCACGCTGCGCTCACCGCCCGGCAGGACCAGCAGGTCGAAGTCGGCGGCCAGCACCTCGCCAATCTGCTTGTCCGTGGGGAAATAGTGACCCCACGAGGTGCCGTGCCAGCCGTTCACCAGACCCTGCTCGGGCGAGATGATCTTGGGCGCGGCGCCGGCGCGTAGCAGGGCGCGCTGCGCTTCCGTCATTTCCACTTCTTCGAAGCCGTTGGCGATAAGGATGGCAACGGCTTTTCCAGCGAGCGGCTGATCGGTCAAATTACGTCTCCTATGTTGTTTCGGCGGCCCGACACCCGCCCGTCGCCGTTCCCCAGGGGACGGCGCCGTTGGCAAGGCGCGATGGATGCTGCCTCGTGAAAATGGCCGCCCAGGAACAGGCGGCCATGGCAAAGCGTCAGGCGCGGGCGGCTGTCGTGATGCATGCCGGGCCGATGGGATGACGCTCTATTCGCATGACACCGTAGTTGGCCTCTCCGGCGCCCCAGGTCAATCGCATTAAGACCAAATCGGGGTTGCGGTGCGGCATGGCTGGGTTGCGGGTGCGCCGCCGGCGGCTGGCACGGGTGCGGCCGCTCCATCCTAAACTTTAGGATTGGTTTTGAGAGGATGCGCCCCCGCCCCCATAGGCCCCGACCGGGGCCGCCGGAGATTTCCGGGGAACGGAGTGGACTGGAAAGCGAGGACAAGCCAAGGCCACGGATGTGGCCGCCCGGCGCCTGAGGGCGAACCAACCGAGGGCCGACTAACTAATGGCCGACAGCGCCTCTTCCAGCTCATTGAAATCGGGCATGTACTCCGTCGGCACCTTTTTTCGTGCCGCCTCGATGGAGACCTGGGGGGCGTATCCCGCCAGGTGGGATGTGATGGCCGCCCGGATGACGTGGTAGAACTGGTTCTCCTCCTCCGCCACGCCCTTCAGCCGCGAGGCGATGGGGGCGATGATGCAGTAGGACAGGAAAATACCCATGAAGGTGCCGACCAGGGCGCCACCGATCAGCTTGCCCAGCACCTCGGGCGGCTCGGTGATGGACGCCATGGTCTTGATGACGCCCAGCACCGCGGCGACGATGCCCAGTGCCGGCATGGCGTCGGCCATGGTCTGGAAGGCGTGGCTGGAGTGCAGGTCCTCGTGCTTGGCCTTCTCGATCTCCTGCTCCATCAGCGCCTCCAGCTCATGCGGATTGTCCACGCCGATGGAGAACATGCGCAGGTAGTCCGCGATGAACTTGACCGTGAACGGGTCCTTCATGATCGAGGGGTAGGCGTTGAAGATATTGCTTTCCAAGGGCTTTTCGATGTGCTGCTCGATGGCCAGCACGCCCTTGGTCTTCATCGTCTTCAGGATCTGATAGAGCAGCGACAGCAGCTCCATGTATTCCTTTTTATGGAACTTGGCGCCGGGGAAGATGCGTTTCACCGCGCCCAGCGCCTGCTTGATGGTGTGGGTGCTGTTCGCCACCATGAAGCCGCAGATGGCGGCGCCGCCGATGGTCATGAACTCCCCGGGCAGGGCCTCAAGGATGATGCCGATCTTGCCGCCGAAGATCATGAACGACCCGAACACGCAGATGAACACGCCGAGCAGGCCGATGGCGGCAAACATGAGCAGACCTTGGTAGCTGGACCCCTAAGGTTCGCAGAGTCCAGACAATCGGCCTACTTGTCAAATCCCTGATGGGGTAGGCCGACGGCGCATCGGCGCGCCCGGACGGGGGATGTCGAACGCCGCCCTGTCACCCAGCCATGACGGCAAGACCCTTGAATTCGGACGCCCCGTCCGCCATCGTTCCCGCCATCGACTGGGGTGCCGCCCGCCTGACCACCGGGCCCGCGGCTGAGATCAGACCCATGGAACCTGCTCCGGATCATGCCGGCGAAGGGAGATCGCGAGACCGTGACCTATCATCCGCCTTCGGGCCATTCATTTGCCAAGCCGTCCGTCGCCCCCCGGGTGGTCGTCATCGGTGCCGGCTGCATCGGCCTGTCAATCGCCTGGCGCCTGGCCGCCGCCGGCTGCGCGGTCGACATCTATGACCGGGGGACCGCCGGTCGGGGTGCCACCCATGCCGCCGCCGGCATGCTGGCGGCCGCCGTGGAGACGGAACCGGGGGAGCAGGCGCTGCTGCCCCTGACCCTGGACAGCCAGCGCCGCTGGCCCGCCTTCGCCGCCGAGCTGGAGGCTTACAGCGGCCTGCCCGTCGATCTGCGCACGGACGGCACGGTGCAGGTGGCCCTGACCCGCGACGATGTCGAGGTGCTGCGCAGCGGCTTCGAGTTCCAGCGGTCCTTGGGTCTCAATGTCGCCTGGCTGAATGGCGCGCAGGTGAAGGAGCGTGAGCCGTGGCTGAACCCCCGCGCCGCCGCTGGCGTGCTGGGCGCCGATGACGGCCAGGTGGACAACCGCAAGCTGGCCGTGGCGCTGAAGGCCGCGGCATTGAAGGCGGGCGCCCGCCTGCACGAGGGCGCGGCCGTGGAGGCGCTGTCGGTGACGGCGGGCCGCACCGATGGCGTGGTGGTGGATGGCGCGCTGAAGCCCGCCGACGTGGTGGCGCTGGCGGCCGGCGCCTGGTCGCGCCAGTTGCCAGGCCTGCCGGAAGGCGCGGTGCCGCCGGTGCGGCCGGTGAAGGGCCAGATGCTGGCCCTGCGCATGGACCCGGCCCAGCCGCTGTTGCGCCACGTGGTGTGGCCGCCCAAATGCTATCTGGTGCCCCGGTTGGATGGCCGCCTGATCGTGGGCGCCACGACCGAAGACAAGGGCTGGGACGACCATCTGACGGCTGGCGGCGTGCTGGCCCTGCTGGAGGCCGCGTGGCGGGCCCTGCCTGGGGTGGAGGAACTGCCCATCGAGGAGATGTGGGTGGGTCACCGCCCCGGCAGCCGCGACGACGCCCCCATCCTGGGGCCCGTACCCAATGTCGCCGGCCTGGTCATGGCCACCGGCCACCACCGCAACGGCATCCTGTTGACGCCCGGCACGGCAGACCTGGTCGCCGACCACATCCTGACCGGCCGGGTGGACCCGCTGCTGGCGCCCTTCGGCATCGGGCGATTTGGCCAGCGAACTGAGCTTGACGTGAGGCGTGCATGATCACCGTGAACGGCAAGGCCCGCGACCATGCGGACGGCCTGGACCTGCCGGCCCTGTTGGGTGAGGCGGGGCTGGGGCCGGATTCCCGCGGCATCGCCGTGGCCATCAACGGCACCGTGGTGCCGCGTGCCCGCTGGGCGGAGCGTGCCGTCGCCGATGGCGACGCCATCGAAATCGTGAAGGTGCTGCAAGGTGGCTGAAGACCTGTTCCACATCGCCGGCAAGGCGTTCACCTCCCGCCTGTTCTTGGGCACGGCGGGCTATCCCAACCAGCAGGTGTTCCTGGACAGCTTGGCGGCGTCGGGCGCTGAAGTGGTCACCGTCTCCATCCGCCGGGTGGATATGGAGGGCGGGGCCGAGGGCATCTTGGACCTCGTGCGCGACAGGGCCTGGCTGCTGCCCAACACCGCCGGCTGCGCCACGGTGAAGGACGCCGTGCTGACCGCCCAGCTGGCGCGCGAGGCGCTGGACACCAACTGGATCAAGCTGGAACTGATCGGCGACCGCGAGACGCTGTACCCGGATGTGGAGCAGTTGGTGACCGCCGCCGCCCAGTTGGTGGATGACGGTTTCACCGTCCTGCCCTATTGCACCGACGACCCCATCGTCTGCCGCCGGCTGGCCGACGTCGGCTGCGCCGCCGTCATGCCCCTGGGGGCGCCCATCGGTACAGGCCTGGGCATCCTAAATCCTTACAATATCGAAATGATCTGCGTGCGCAGCGCCGTGCCGGTCATCCTGGACGCCGGCGTGGGCACGGCCTCCGACGCCGCCCTGGCCATGGAACTGGGCTGCGACGCCGTGCTGCTGAACACCGCCGTGTCCAAGAGCACGGACCCGGTGCGCATGGCGGCCGCCATGGGCCACGCCGTCATCGCAGGTCGCCTTGCCCGCCTGGCCGGCCGCATCCCGAGGCGCACCCGCGCCGAAGCCTCCAGCCCTGAGCTGGGGCTGATCGGGGGGTAGATGTGGGATTGCCCGTCCCGCCCCTGTTGATCATCACCGACCGGCGCCAGGCGTTCCTGCCGCTGCCCCGGTTGCTGGATCGGGTGTTCGCCGCCGGCTGCCGTTGGGCCAGCGTGCGGGAAAAGGATTTGGCCCCCCAGGATCGGCTGGATCTGGTGCGCCGGCTGGTCCCCATCGCCCGCCATCACGGCGCCCTGCTGACGGTGCACGGCGACGTGGCGGCGGCGGCACTGTGCGACGGCGTGCATCTGGGGGCGGGCGGTGACGTGGCGGCGGCCCGCGCCCGCTTGGGAGCCCAAGCCCTGGTTGGCCTCTCCCGCCACCATCCCGGCGAGGGCCTGGGCGGTGCCGACTACGCCACCCTCAGCCCCATTTTCGAGACCGCGTCCAAGCCCGGCTACGGCCCCGCCCTGGGCCCCCGGGCGCTGTCCCGCCTGCCCGGCGCCCTGGCCCTGGGCGGCATCACCCCGGCCAATGCCGCCGAGGTTCGCGCGGCCGGTGCCGCCGGCCTGGCCGTCATGGGCACCGTCATGCGCGCAAGCGACCCCGGCGCCGTGGTACGGGACCTGCTGGCGGCGTGGGGCGATTAGCTGGTCACTATCGTGATGGATTGCAGCTTGGTGCCCCAGCCGGCACAGCCGGTTCCATTGGCGGCCTCAAGCATTACGGGCTTGCCTTGGGCCTGAGCCGACAGGGCGGCGCTCAGCAAGGACGGGCCGGAATATGTATCGCCCAAGTTGATTGCAAAAGTGTCCGTTGAGCAGAAGGCCGTCGAGTCTACGGCGACGAAGGCTGCTGAATTTATGCCGTTCGC
Source organism: Nitrospirillum guanabarense (assembly GCF_034653355.1). Lineage (NCBI taxonomy): Bacteria > Pseudomonadati > Pseudomonadota > Alphaproteobacteria > Rhodospirillales > Azospirillaceae > Nitrospirillum > Nitrospirillum guanabarense. The sequence continues at coordinate 33,914 of NZ_JAYEER010000004.1, read as the reverse complement.
GTAGACACGGACGCTGGTGATGTGGACCGCGCCACTCGTCGGTTCCGCTCCGGCGGGCTGGATCGCGCAGATCCCCATCGCCAGCACGGGGCCGGCCCATTTCAGTCCCTTCATGCTTTCCCCATTCCTGAAATCGCTTGCCGGCGTCCCCCGACGCCGCTGACCGCAAGTTATTCCATCAGTTGTAGAAGCTGAAGGCAAGACCACTTTATCTTAATGCGCCTCGCCCCAGCTGCGACCCGTGCCGGCCTCGGCCACCAGGGGCACGCTCAAGCTGGCCGCCCCTTCCATCACCTGACGCACCACGGGGATGGTGGCGTCCACCTCGGCCACCGGCACCTCGAACAGCAGCTCGTCGTGCACCTGCAGCAGCATGCGGCCGGTCAGGCCGGCGTTCGCCATGGCCGCGGGCACGCGGGCCATGGCGCGGCGGATGATGTCGGCGGCGGTGCCCTGGATGGGGGCGTTGATGGCCTGACGCTCGGCGAAGGCGCGGCGGGCGGCGTTGTTTTCCTTGATGCCCTGGATCCAGCACTGACGGCCGAACAGGGTGGTGACGTAGCCTTTCTCCTTGGCCTCGGCCTTGGTTTTCTCGAAATAGCCGGCCAGCTCGGGGAAGCGCTCGAAATACTGCTTGATGAAGGCCCCGGCCTCACCAGCGCCGATGCCCAGCTGGCGGCCCAGGCCGAAGCCGGAGATGCCGTAGATGATGCCGAAGTTGATGGCTTTGGCCTTGCGCCGGATCTCACTGGTCATCTGGTCCAGGGGCACGCCGAACACCTGGGACGCCGTCATGGCGTGAATGTCGATGCCCTCGGTGAAGGCCTGCTTCAGGGCCGGCACGCCGGCGATTTCCGCCACCAGGCGCAGCTCGATCTGGCTGTAGTCCACGGACAGCAGCACATGACCCTCCGGCGCCACGAAGGCCCGGCGGATCTTGCGCCCTTCTTCCGTGCGGATGGGGATGTTCTGCAGGTTGGGGTCGGTGGAGCTGAGGCGCCCGGTGGCGGTGGCGGCCAGGGCGAAGCAGGTGTGGACGCGGCCCGTGCCGGCGTTGATCTCCTCCTGCAGGGCGTCGGTGTAGGTGGATTTCAGCTTGGCCAGCTGGCGGTGGTCCAGCACCTTCTGCGCCACCTCCACGCCCTGTTCGGCCAGGGGTTCGAGCACGCTGCTGTCGGTGGAATAGGCGCCGGTCTTGCCCTTCTTGCCGCCGGGCAGACCCATCTCGTCGAACAGCACCTCGCCCAGCTGTTTGGGGCTGGCGACGTTGAAGGGGTGGCCCACCAGGGTATGGATTTCCTGTTCCAGCGCCGCCAGGCGGCCAGCGAAGTCGCGCGACAGCTCGGCCAGCATGGCCCGGTCCACCAGGATGCCGGCCTCCTCCATGGTCGCCACCACGGGCGTCAGGGGGCGGTCCAGCGTCTCGTACACCGTCACCAGGTGGCGGCGCAGCACGTCGGCCTTCAGCACCTGGTGCAGGCGCAGGGTGATGTCCGCGTCCTCCGCCGCGTAGGCGCAGGCGCGGTCCAGGGGCACGCGGTCGAAGGTGATGCGGTTCTTGCCGGTACCCGTCACCTCGTCGAAGGTGATGCAGGTGTGGCCCAGGTGGCGCTGCGCCAGCTCATCCATGCCGTGGCCGTGGGCGCCGGCGCCCAGGGCGTAGGACAGCAGCATGGTGTCGTCCACGGGGGCGACGGCGGCCGGGCCGGGGGCGAAGCCGTGGCGGGCCAGCACCCGGATGTCGAACTTCAGGTTATGGCCCACCTTCAGCACCGACGGGTCGGCCAGCAGCGGCGCCAGCAGGGCGCGGGCCTCGTCCAGGGGGATCTGCGGCGGCGGGGGCGGGGCCTCGCCGAAATCGAAGCCGCCGGCCTGCTCCTTAGGAGCGTCGGGGTTAATGTGCGTAAGGGGCACGTAGCAGGCGCGGCCCGGCGTGTGGGATAGGGAGAAGCCGACGAGCTTGGCCCGGTCGGGGTACAGGCCGTCGGTCTCGGTATCGATGGCCACCGTGCCGGCCAGCGTCGCCTCATCGATCCAGCGCTTCAGCACGGCGGCGTCCTGCACCAGCTCGTACGCGACCTCGGTGGGGGCGGGGATCCTGGGTTCCCCGATGGGGGCGGCCTCGGTACTGTAGAAGCGGCTGTTATAGGCGGCACGCACGGCGTCGGTGCGCTGTTCCGCCCCGCCACCGGCCGTGGCCTCCAGCGTCAGGGCCGGGGCGCCGGTGCCGGCGCCGGCGGCCCCCGCATTGCCGCCGTTGGCCTTCAGGATGTCGTTCTCGACCTTCTGGATGGCGGAGCGGAAGCCCTGCTCCCGCAGCCAGCCGATCAGGCGCTCGGGGTCGGGCTTGCGCGCCGTCAGGTTCTCCAGCGGCTCCGGCACCGGCACATGGGCCTCCAGCGTCACCAGCTGGCGGGAGATGCGGGCCATCTCCGCATGCACGGTCAGGGCCTCGCGCCGCTTGGGCTGCTTGATCTCGTGCGCGCGATCCAGCAGGGCGTCCAGCCCGCCGTACTCGGTGATCAGCTGGGCGGCGGTCTTGATGCCGATGCCGGGCACGCCCGGCACGTTGTCCACGCTGTCGCCGGCCAGGGACTGCACATCCACCACCAGTTCCGGCGCCACGCCGAACTTCTCCAGCACCTCGTCCCGGCCGATGCTCTTGTTCTTCATCGGGTCCAGCAGGCCGACACCGTCGGTGATCAGCTGCATCAGGTCCTTGTCGGACGAGACGATGACGCAGTCGCGCCCGGCCTCCCGCGCCAGGCGGGCGTAGGTGGCGATCAGGTCGTCGGCCTCGTACCCCTCCAGATGCAGGCAGGGCAGGTTGAAGGCGTCCACCGCCTGGCGGATCAGGTCGAACTGCGGGATCAGATCCTCCGGCGGCGGCGGCCGGTGGGCCTTGTAGTCCGGATAGATGGCGTTGCGGAAATTCTCCCGCTTGCTGTCGAAGATGACGGCGACGGAATGCACCTTCACGTCGGCCAGCAGCTTCATCAGCATGTTGGTGAAGCCCAGCACCGCGTTCACCGGCGTGCCGTCCGGCCGGTTCAGCGGCGGCAGGGCGTGATAGGCGCGGAAGATGAAGCCCGACCCGTCCACCAGGTACAGCGTCTCCTGCACCGTGCCCGGCACGGCCGGGATGCCGGTCACGGGCGTGGGCGCGTCCGGTGCAACGGGGATGGGGGTGGTCGCGGCAGAGGGCGCATTGGGAGTGTCGGCCATGGCGGGCATCTTCAGCGTAACGGTCGGGATGGGGCGGGCGCGTCAAGCGCGGGCGTCCCGGGCCCGCACCATGGCCGATTTGGGGCGGGGCTGTCGAGGGGCCCTCTCTCCGCGAAGCGACGGCCGGGGCGTCCCTGGTTAGTTTGGGGGCGCGTCCGCGTCGAGTGAGGCGATGATCTTGTCAAAGAGAGCGAGGTCATCCGCCAACACCGCCCATCCGGGTGACTGCCGCTGGAGTGAGAGGACGATATCCCGCCCTCGGTTCAATGCTGTCAGTGCCTCTTCAGTTCGGCTCAGCACTGCTTGGCACCTTCCGACACGTCCGAGACTAATTGCCAGGTCGCGCTGCCATTGAGCGTTCCCCGGATCGGCCCATACAAGGCGTTGGCGAATGTCGAGGGCTGAGCAGAGGCTATCTAGTGCCGTCATTAAGTCACCCTGAGCCTGTAGGATCCCCCCAATTCTATTATAAGAAACGGATAGGTCGCGCTGCCATTCAACATTCTTGGAGTCGGCAAGCGCCAGGCGTTGGCTAATGTCAAGAGCTGCGCGGTAGCTATTCAGCGCTGCTGTTAGATCTCCTTGCGCTTGCTGTATATCTCCGATCCTTTCATAAGAAACGGAAAGGTCGCGCTGCCATTGGGTATTTCCGGAATCCGCTCGGGCCAGTCTTTGGCGGATTTTGAGAGCAGCATCATAACTTATTAGCGCTGACGCCAAATCTCCTTGCTCCTGCTGGATGTTCCCGATCCTATCGTGGGAGACAGAGAGGTCGCGTTGCCATTCAGTATTTTCGGGATTAGTTAGAACTAGGTGCTGGCTAATTTCGAGATGGGCGCGGTAGTCATTCAGGGCCGCCGCGAGGTCGCCTTGCGCTTGTTTAATGTCTCCAATTTTATTGTAGGAGACGGAGAGATCGCGCTGCCATTGTGTATTTCCGGGATTAGTTAGTGCCAGGCGTTGGCTGATGCAAAGGGCCGCGTGATGGTTATCTAATGCTGCGGTCAGGTCGCCTTGCGCCTGTTGGATATCTCCAATTTTGTTATAGGAGACGGAGAGATCGCGCTGCCACTGGATGTTTTCCGGATTAGCCTTGGCCAAACGTTGGCTAAGGTGAAGAGCGGTGCGGTGGCTGACCAGTGCTGTGGTTAAGTCGCCTTGCGTCTGTTGGATATCGCCAACCTTGCTATGAGAGGCAGAGAGATCACGCTGCCACTGAGTGTTTTCGGGATCAGCCTGTGTCAAGCGTTCCGCGACGGTTCGGGCTCGGACGTAAGCCACGGCGGCGTTTTGCACTGTGTCCGTCGTCGCTAGGATATCACCCAGGTCGATCCAAACCCATGTATTGTCGGGGGACAACTCTGCCAGACGCCTCAGGGTCGTTTGGGCGGCGGCGTGGTCGTAGGTCAGGCGCTCGATGGCGGCCTGTTCTTGCAGCAGGGGGATCAGCCGGTGCCGCCGCGCCGTCTCCTCCTCCGCGATCTTGTCCGCCAGCAGCCCCCGGGCGCCGGCGGTGTCCAGGGTGGCCAGCTTGGCGCGGGCGGCGCCAATAGTGGCGTCGATGTCGGCGCCGTCGTTGGAGGTGGGCGGCGGCTGGCGTGCGCGCTCCAGGATGGCTTGGACGGCCTCTTCAGCCTTCTCCCGGATCTCGTCCAGCGACAGATCGCCTTGGTCCAAATGGTCGAAAATGGGCTTGAGAACGACCGGGTCCAACCCTTTTTCCCGTGCCATTTCCTGCCGTAGGTGCTCCAGAGCCGCCATCTGTTCGTGATGGCGGCGTTCGGCGACCTCAGACGTTTCACCAATCTGATTGATCACCGTGGCGTGGTGGCCAACGATGTTCGTTACCGGGCTTTGGCCGCCGGTGGCCGTTCCGCTCTGACGGCTCCCTCCTAGAAACCACCGCAACACGCTGGGCTACTCCCGCACGTTGCTGGCGGGGGATTTGGCGCCGGTGGAATGGGCATCCTGGCTGCCGCCGGATTTGGTGCGGTCGATGTTGGTGGCGGGCGAATGGTCACCCTCCGCCCGCGCCACCTGGGTGCTGGCCTGGGCGCCTTTCACCCAAGCGGCCAGAACAATGGCCAAGCCGGCCACGGTGGTAATGATGATACCGATAGCAAGGATCGGGCCACGCCATGTTTCCGGCACCGCGTCGACATGGCCCGCGATGGCGTAGAGGGCAAGGGCGATGACGCCCAGCGCGATGCCCGGCACCCCCGCCACCTTGCCCAGCTTCTGAAGTTGTGAAAGATCCATTCCGCACCACCTCCGCCTGCCAGGATGGCGAGAAGCCGAGGCCGGAACAAGCCTGTTTTAAAGGTGTGTCAGGGAAAGCGGTGGCGGACCCGATACGATTCGAACGTACGACCTCTGCCTTCGGAGGGCAGCGCTCTATCCAGCTGAGCTACGGGTCCATGCCGGGCGGCACGCCGGGTTTCCGGCGGCGCGGCGCGCACCATACAGGCAAGTTCCGGGCAATGCAAACGCTATGGTGCGTGCCGGCTGGCGCGCCGCTCAGGGCCCCCTGTCCAGGCGGACGTAGCGGCGCTCCATGCGGGCGGCGTTGTAGTAGACGGCGACGGGGGCGCCGGTGCCGGGGTCGGTGAAGCGCTCGCCCGTGTCCTGCCAGCCGGGCCCGGGCAGGCCGGTCAGCGGCTTGTAGGTCACCCGCTCGACACAGGCGGCCAGGCACAGGACGCCGGTGCCCACCAGCAGGCCGATGGGGAAGACCGTCACCATGTCCATGAACCAGGCGGCCAGGATGGCGGCGAAGGCCAGGGCGCTGCCGATCAGCAGCCAGGTGCAGGCGGGTTGGCGCAGAAGGTTGGAATGGGCACGCCGGGTGGGCCCGGAACCGAAATGGACATGCAGCACGGACATGATGGACGTCTCCTTCCCCTGTTCGGGGGCCCTGGCGTCGGGCGTGCCCGGATCGGCGGCGGAGCCGGCGGTCCGTGGCGGGCGTCCAGGGCGTCGAGCCCCTCTGCTTGATGGTCGTGTCAGGCTTTCCTTGAAGCAGGCTTTCCTTTCCCTGAACTCAAACGGCGGGCTGCAGCACCACGGCGGTGCCGTAGGCGACGATCTCGCTCATGGTCTCGCCGATCTCCGAGCTGTCGAAGCGCATCATGACCACGGCGTTGGCCTCCATGGCGCCGGCGTTGGCCACCATGCGGTCGATGGCCTGCCGGCGGCCCTCCTCCAGCATCTGGGTGTACTCGTGGATCTCGCCGCCCACCAGGGTGCGCAGGCCGGCGATGAAGTTGCCGGCCAGACCCCGGCTGCGCACGACCACGCCGAACACCTGGCCCTTCACGGCCACGACACGGTGGCCGGGCACGGTTTCCGTCGTCACCACCAGCATGCGGCGCTCCCGTCCTGTCAGGGGAAGCTTACGCCTGGCCGCGACCCCACGCCATGAGCGCGTTCGGTCAGGGTGGCCTCCGTCCCGCGGGACGGGGACCATCTCCGGTCAGTGGGTCGCCGGCAGGGCGGCCAGCCAGCCGTCCACCTGGGGCAGCCGTTCCCGCACCACCTTGGCGCGGTAGGCGATCTCCCCCGCCGCCTTGGCGACGCCCTGGCGGGCGGTGGCCGGCACATGCGCCTCGGCATAGGCGTTCAGCTCGCCGATGCGGGCCGGGTCGGAGGAGCGGCGCGCCACGCCGGCGAAGAATTCATAGCGCTGCATCTGGTCCAGCGTGGCCTCCACCGCGTCGACATGGGCGGTGATGAAACGCCAGGCCAGGTCCGGGTTGGCGTCGGCCACGGCCAGGATCAGCTGCGGCGCGATGGTGGTGCCCACCTCCGGCGTCAGGCTGAGGTCCAGCACCCTTTGCGCCAGGGCGGGGTCGCGCACCGCCCCCAGGGCCCCGTACAGCTGGCGGCGGGCCAGCGCGTCGGTGGTGCCGGAGGCCAGCGCGTGCAGGCGGTCGAAGGTGGCGGCGTCGGCGTGCTGGGCCACGGCGGTGATGACCGCCAGCCGGATGCCGGGGGGCAGCGCCGTGGGATCGGTGTCCTCGGCCGCCAGGCGCCGCTCCGCCTCCGTCAGCGTGTCGGGGGCGTCGAACTCGCTGAGCGCGCGGATCAGGGCGGCGCGGGTCAGGCCGACCTTGTCCCCCTGCCCCGGCTGCGGGTCCCAGCCGATGCCGGACAGCACGGGCGCCAGCACGCCGCGGGCGAAGGCGCGGAAAGCCGCCTGGCCCGGCTTGCCGGCGTAATAGCCGTCCACGTCGCGCAGGTAATCGGCCGCCTGTTCCCATACCGATGGGTCGGCGTCCGGGCGCAGGGCGCGGATCAGGGACAGGCTGTCGCTCATCGCCATCTGCCCGGCCTCGCCCAGGGCGGCGCTGTCGTACATCAGGCCCAGCTGGTCGATGGGCGCCAGCCGGTCGACATGATCGACCAGGGCCTTGAACGCCGGCTCGGTGTAAGCGGTGCGGAAATAGCCGGTCTGGCCGGCATTGGCCAGCAGGGGGCCACAGCCGGGCGCGGCGGCCTTGCCCGTCAGGGCCGTCAACAGGGCGTGCGATGGGGAACCGCCGGCCCCGCCCCCAATGGTGCCCACCGTGGCCAGGGGAACGGGGATGGCCCACAGCCGGTCGCTCAGATGGTACTGGTCGGGGATGGTCACCGGCTCGGTGGCGAAGCGCGCCTGGCGCAGGCTGACCTGCGTGCCGCCGCCGGCCATGGCCGGTGCCGTCTCCCTGGGGCCCTTCTTGCCCTTATGCGGCTTGGGGCCGTCGCCGGCGCCGCAGGTGGCGCTGACCGACACCAGGGGGATGCCGGGCTTGGTGATGAAATCGGTGGCGATGCGCAGCGCGTCCTTGGCGCCCGCCTCCTCCACCGCCTTGAACAGGTCGCGGGTGGTGGCGTTGCCGTAGGCGTGGCGCTTCATGTAGCGGCGCACGCCGTCGCGGAACACCGTCTCGCCCACCGTCGCCTCCATCATGCGGATGACGGCCTGGCCCTTGTCATAGGTGATGTCGTCGAAGGCCTCGTCCGCCTCGGCCACGGAATTGATGGGCTGCACCACCGGATGGGTGGCGGCGCGGGCGTCCAGGCGCTTGGCCCGCTCCATCGCCGGCATGGCCACCAGCCAGGGCGACCAGTCGGGATGCAGGGCGTCCATGGCCTTGGCCTCCATCCACGAGGCGAAGCCCTCGTTCAGCCACAGGTCATCCCACCAGGCCATGGTGACCAGGTCGCCGAACCACTGGTGCGCCATCTCGTGCGCCACCACCTGGAACACCCTCTGGCGCGCCGCCTCGGTGGCCAGCGCCGGGTCCAGCAGCATGTCCTTCTCGAACGACATGATGGCGCCCCAGTTCTCCATGGCGCCGAAGCCGCCGGCGCCGGGCGTGGCGATGAAGTCCAGCTTGGGCAGGGGATAGGGCGTGCCGAAATAGTCGTTGTAGCGGGCCAGGATGGCGGCGGCCGTCTCCAGGGCGAAGCGCGCCTTGTCCACCGATCCGCGCCGCACGACGACGCCGATCTCCACATCGCCGGCCTTGGCGGTGGCGCGCTCCAGGTCGCCCACGGCCACGAACAGCAGATAGCTGGACATGCGCGGCGTGGGCTGGAAATGCACCAGGTGGCGGCCGTCGGCCATGGCCTCATCCGCCTTCACCGGCATGTTGGACACGGCCATTTGGCCCTGGGGCGCCATGATGGACAGGGTGAAGGTGGCCTTGGCCGAGGGCTCGTCCCAGCAGGGCAGGAAGCGGCGGGCGTCACCGGCCTCGAACTGGGTGGACAGCATGTGGGCCGGCGTGCCGGCCCCTCCCTTGCCGTCTCCTGGCGCGTCCACGGCGGTGTAGTCCAGCTGGAACAGCCCGCGCGCCGACTTCTCGATCCGGCCGCGATAGGCGATGTCCACAGTGTGGTGGCCGGGCTGCAGGGCCGATGCCGCCGTCAGGGTGGCCGTCTGGCTGTCCTTGTCCAAGGTGACGCCGGTGGCCGGGTTGCCGTCGATGGTCACCCGGTCCAGGGTCAGGCTTTCCGCGTTCAGCACCACGGCGGGAGTGGCCGTCGCCACATCGATGTCGATGTGCACCTCACCGGCGAAGGTCGAGGCCTCGATATTGGGAATGACCGTCAGGTCATAGTGCAGGGGTGAAATGTTGCTCGGCAACCGGCCGTTGGCCGCCAGACCAATCGTGGGGCTGAGACAAATGACCGCAGTCGTCACCAGAACAGTTTTGATCACGCCTTTGAAATTAGTCGAGGCCAGGGGCATACAGCCGCTCCTACACTTGTATTGCGCGGCGCCGCTTCGGGGCGCTTTACGCTTTGGCGCGGAGTGTGCCCATGTCCACCCCGCAGTTCAATTACGGACTTCCCGACCAATATGTGCGCCCTTGCCAAAGGCAGCGGGGCGGAAGCCTTCTGGATACTATATCCGGCTGTGTTCAAGGTAAGCGCTGTCCCCACGTTGAAATCGCAGCATCGGGCCGACAATTCACGCGGGGATGCGACAGAAGAACGCAGGCCTGGCTGGAACCCGTCGTCGGCTGATGCGGCCTCTTGGCGTCGGCCCGATGCTCTTCGCACAGATTTTAGCGGCGACCGTTGGATGATGTGTCAACCTCATCTTCCCTGAACGTCGACTTCGGTATCCGATTAGTTGGGTCGGATAATCGATTTTCTGCTGATTATCCAAATATTACTTAACCGCCGATGCCGGATTATGCCGGTGAATGAATAGCAAAATCGCAAGGAGATTGGCGGGTGGTGATGAAGGCGAGAAGCGCTTAAAAGAAATTTCAAAAGCTGACGGATCGGCATGCCATTCCACCTGATGGTCTAGTCTTCAAAATTCGCATGGGCTTGTCCCTGGACTAAATCCTCAGTGGTCTATATTGAACGTCGCCTTCCGAAAGACAGCTCCGCGGTTCGCGGGCCGATCGGGGACCGCCCTAGCCGGCATTTCAAATTTCGCTGTCGTTATCGCCCGTGCGCGCCCTCCGGCGCCCTCGTGGGCGTCGCATTTGGGAAGTGTTGCCATGTTCCAAGCCCAGTCCTCGACGGCCCCCTCGGCCGCCGGCGCCCCCTCCATTTCCGCCAAGGTTCGCAAGCGTTTCGACGTCTCGGTGGCGGCGCGCATCGCCCTGCTGATCGTCGGGGCCGTGACCCTGCTGACGGTGGTCAGCCTGGCCATCAGCCACGTGCTGCTGGCGGGCTTCACCATGGAACTGGCCAAGGACCGGCAGGACGCCAACATGCGGGTGGCCTGGCATGTGCTGGAAGGCTACGGCCGGGGCTACAGCCTGAAGGATGGGCGCCTCTACGCCGGCGACACGGCGCTGGAGAACAACGTCGCCGCCGTCGACACGGTGAAACGCCTGGTGGGGGGCACCGCCACCATCTTCGCCGCCAAGGATGGCGAGATGGTGCGCATCGCCACCAACGTCATGAAGCCCGACGGCAGCCGCGCCGTGGGCACCGCGCTGGCCCGCAACGCCGTCTACGACGCCGTCGTCGGCCGGGGCGAAGCCTATCGCGGCGAGGCCGACATCCTGGGCGTGCCCTTCTACACCGCCTACGACCCCATCAAGGACGCCGGCGGCCGCACCGTGGGCGTGCTCTACACCGGCATCCAGAAGCGCATCTTCGCCGAGGCGGTGGAGCGTCTGAAGACCAGCATCCTGGTGGCCAGCGTCACCCTGGCCGTGCTGCTGGGCCTTATCGCCTGGTGGCTGGCCAGCCGCTGGGTGGGTGGTCCCGCCCTGCTGGTGGCCCGCCTGCTGGAACGCCTGGCCGCCAACGACACCACGGTTGAAATCCGCCCGACCCAGCGCCGGGACGAGATCGGACGCATGCTGCGCGCCGCGGGCGCCCTGCGCGGCGTGGTGGCCGACGTCTTCCGCCTGAAGCAGATGGTGGACGACATGCCGCTGAACGTCCTGTTGGCCGACGCCGACCAGGACTTCCGCATCACCTACGCCAACACCGCCAGCCTGGGCGCGCTGAAGACCCTGGGCGCCCCCCTGCCGCGCCCGTTGGCCGGCGGCTCGCCTGTGGGCGCCGGCATCGGCCTGTTCCATGCCGACCCCGCCCCGCTTTTGGATGTGGTGAAGAACCCCGCCCGCCTGCCCTGGCAGGGCCGCCTGACCCTGAAGAACGTCGGCGGGAATGCGCCGGGAGGCGAGGATGAGGAGTTGGAGCTGCGTGTGGCCGCCGTGCGCGACACCGACGGCCGCTATGTCGGCCCCATGATGACCTGGTCGGTGGTGACGCGGCAGGCCCGCCTGGCCGCCGCGTTCGAGACGGACGTGCATGGGGTGGCCGCCGCCGTCACCAGCGCGGCCCACACCCTGGAAGGCGACGCCCGCACCCTGACCGACAACACCGGCACCGCCTGCGCGCAAGCCCAGGACGTGCAGGCCGCCGCCAGCCAAACCTCCAGCAATGTGCAGACCGTGGCCGCCGCCGCCCAGGAACTGGCGGCCTCGGTGGACGAGGTCGGGCGGCAAGTCGAACGGTCCAAGGCCATCGCCGCCCGGGCGGTGGCCGAGGCGACCAGCACGGGTGAGACCATCGGCGGCCTGGCCGAGGCGTCGGACCGCATCGGCGCCGTGGTGCAGATGATCAGCGACATCGCCGGCCAGACCAACCTGCTGGCCCTGAACGCCACCATCGAGGCGGCGCGGGCGGGTGAGGCCGGCAAGGGCTTCGCCGTCGTCGCCTCCGAGGTCAAGACCCTGGCCGGCCAGACAGCCAAGGCCACGGAGGAGATCACCCGCTACGTCCAGGACATCGGCCAGCGCACCGGCCTCAGCGTCGCCGCCATGGAGCGTATCGGCGCCACCATTCACGAGGTGAACGAGGTGGCCGCCGCCATCGCCGCCGCGGTGGAGGAGCAGGGGGCAGCCACCCGCGAGATCGCCCGCAACGTGGCCGAGGCCGCCGACGGCACCGACCACGTCAGCCGCACCCTGTCTTCCCTGACCGACGCCACCGGTGTGGCCGGTAGCACGGCGGGCGAGGTGCTGGACACCGCCGGCAGCCTGACCCGCGAGGCCGGCCGCCTGAACCAGGCGGTGGAGGGCTTCATGAAGGCCCTGCGGGAAATGTAAGGACGTTTCTGGTTTATCTCAGGCGTCGGCGGGCATCCACCCCTTGGCTTATCCTCGATTTCCAGTCCGCCTTCGGCTCCCCGGAAATCTCCGGCGCCCGCAGTCGCGGGCTACAACGGCACGAGTCAACATCTCGTGCCGCCGCATCCAGCGGATCATCGGAAGCGATGGCAGGCGGGAGACCGGAACTCCCCACAAGGCCCGCGAGCCCGTCAACGGCAAGGTCCCTCGCCCGCCCGTGCCGGCGATCGAGGTACCGGCGCCAACTCCCGGGAAGACCGCCGGGATAAAGCCGCTCACAGAAGCCTCGGCGAGGCTAGGCCTTGTCGGGGAGGCGCGCGATCACCTTGATTTCGAAATCAAAACCTGCAAGCCAGCTTACCCCGACCGCCGTCCAGTTGGGATAGGGCGCGGTGCTGAAGATCTGGTTCTTGACTTCCATGACGGTCTCGAATTGGTTCTCCGGATCGGTGTGGAATGTGGTCACATCGACAATGTCGGCGAATGAGCCGCCGGCCGCTTCCAGGGTGGCCCGCAGGTTGTCGAATGCCAACCGAACCTGGCGTCCGAAATCAGGTTCGGGGGTGCCATCGGAACGGCTGCCGACCTGTCCTGAGACAAAGAGAAGGTCGGCGGAGCGGATCGCGGCCGAATAACCGTGCGCCTCGTAAAGGGCATGCCTGTTGGCAGGGAAAATCGCTTCGCGCCGCGTCATCTCATGGTCTCCTTTTCATTATCGCCGGTCGCGCAGGGAGGCAGGCGGCCGTCCGGCCCGCACATCACCTTCTGTTTTGATATACGCGATGTATGTGAGATAATCATATACGTTCCGTATGTCAATCCACATACGGAACGTATATGAATTTAGCGGGACGATGACGATGGCGAAGGTACGCGTTGAGAAAATGAAGGAGAACCGCGCGAGGCTGATCGCGGCGGCGCGGAGGGCCTTCGCCGAAAAGGGATACGCCGCCGCCTCCATGGATGAGTTGACCGCCGAAGTCGGTCTGACGCGTGGGGCGCTTTACCATAACTTCGGGGACAAGCGCGGCCTTCTGGCTGCGGTTGTTCATCAGATCGATGCTGAGATGGCGGCACGGGCGCGGGAGATTGGCGCCCGCGCGGGAGACGATTGGGAGGGCCTGCTGGCCGAAGGGGCCGCCTATATCGAAATGGCGCTCGATCCCGAAGTTCAGCGGATTGTTCTGCTCGATGGACCGGCGGTCCTTGGAGATCCCTCGCGGTGGCCCAGCCAGAACAATTGCTTGCAGGCGACGAAAGAAACCGTGGAACGGCTTGTCGGGCAAAACATTCTGAAACCCGTGGACACCGAGGCCGCGGCCCGGCTTGTGAACGGCGCGGCACTCAACGCGGCGCTCTGGATTGCGGCCAGCGAAGAGCCGAAGGAGGTTTTCCCGAAAGCCGTTGAGGCCTTCCAACATCTGGCCAGTGGCCTTCTTGCGCAGCCGGGATGATGCCCATTTTTCGGGATGCCATGGCCTGGCTTATCCCCCTTTCCAGTCCACTGCGTTCCCGGAAATCTCCAGCGGCCGCGCCCTATAGTGGCATGAGCCTCTGATGCCGTTGGTTTCGACGGACGACAAAAGGGACGTATAACAAAAAGGGCCGGCAGCGGATGCTGTCGACCCTTGGGTGCGGACGCCCGAGGCGCCCGGCAATCGGTGGGCTCAGACTGTCAGGTTCACGAACGCGCCACGGGTGCGGCCGGTATCCGAGGCCGCCTTCACCTGGTCCTGCGTCGGGCTGAAGTTCTGCGTGAAGCCGCCGCTGCTGCTGTTGGACGCGGTGTTGTCGGTGTTGGCCTGGTCGGTGCCCTGGTCCGAGGTCCCCTGGGTCTTGACCGGGGAAATGGATTGCACCTGCGTGTTGGAGGCATCGGTGGTCGAACCGACACCGGACGTCAGAAACGTCGCGCCGTAACCAGAGCTGTAGAAGTTGATGCCGCCGATCGACATGGGACTGGCCTCCTCTAGCCACCCCAACATATATGCTCATTTTGCAAATTGGACAAGGGCGGCGGCGGCAGAAATTGCCCACCGCCACCGCCCCTTTCATTGCCACTGGACTCTAAGCGGCCTCCAAGTCTTGCCAATAGAACGGCTTACGACTGGCCCTTCGCGTGATAGCTGATGCGCCACACCGTGCCGCCGACGTCATCCGCCACCAGCAGGCTGCCGTCGTGCGCCATGGCCAGACCCACCGGGCGGCCCCAGACCTGGGCCGGATTGGTGCCGGGCAGCCAGAAGCCGGTGGCGAAGTTCACGTAGTGGCCGGCGGGGCGGCCATGGGTGAAGGGCACGTAGACGATCTTGTAGCCCGTGGGCTTCGCCTTGTTCCACGAGCCGTGCAGGGTGACGAAGGCGCCGCCCTGGTAGTCGGCCGGAAACTGGTGGCCGGTGTAGAACAGCAGTCCCAGCGGAGCGGAGTGGGGGTCGAACAGCAGGTCGGGCACGATGGCCTTGGCCACCAGGTCCGGCCGCTTGTCGGCGAAGTCCGGCTGGGGATGGTTGCCGATGTAGGAATAGGGCCAGCCGTAGAAGCCTTCCGGCTGCAGGCGGGTGAAGTAGTCGGGCACCAGGCCGTCGCCCAGGCCGTCCCGCTCGTTCACCACGGCGTAGAGGTCGTCGGTGCCGGGGTAGAACTGCAGACCCACCGGGTTACGCGTGCCGGAGGCGTAAACGCGCTTCACCGTGCCGTCCATGTTGAATTCGGTCACGGTGGCGTGGGGCTTGGGATCCTCGGCGATGTTGCTCACGGAGCCGATGCCGACGAAGAAGCTCTTGCCGTCTGGGGCGAACTCCAGGGTGCGGGTGGGGTGGCCCTTGGGCTGGCCCAGCGCGCCGTCCGGCGTCACCTGGACGCGGTCGCCCGCCGGCTTGGTGTCGCCGTCCCTGTACGGGATCTTCCACACCGCCTTGATGTCGCCCACCCAGAGGTAGCCGTCATGGAACTCGATGCCGTAGGGGCGGTCGAAGCCGGCGGCGAAGGTGATGACCTGGTCGGCCGTGCCCGTGCCCTTGCTGTCGCGCAGCAGGGTGATCTCACCCGGCGTGGCCTGGCGGGCCAGGAAGACGTCGCCATTGGGCGCCACCGCCAGGTTGCGGGCGCGGCTGAGCCCGGTGGCGAAGACGGAAACGGTGAAGCCCTTGGGCACGTTCAGGTGGGCGCCATCCGGACGCGCCACCTCTTCCGACGAATTGCCCACGCCCTCGGTGGCGTAGGGGGCCGGCAGGTCGGCGGCGCGGATCTGGATGCGCTGCCCCACCTTCTGCTCAGGATCGCCGGCGGGGGTCGCGGCCCCGGCGGAAGACCAGGCGGGGGCAAGGGCCCCCAGGCTGAGGCTGAGGACGGACAGGACGGCAAGGCTGCTGCGGCGCATGGGTCGCTCGGATATGCGGAGGGATGATAACGTTGTCACTGTCGGTGACTTTAACCACGTTCGCAAGGTCGCAACTTGGGATAGGCCGGAATGCCGCGCCCCGCAAGTCATCGCCGTCACAGCCCCGCCTTGATGAGGTGGTTCCCCCCGCTTAAGCCGGTGTGGTCCTGGACGGCACGGCCCCGTTGGGGAATGATCGGGTCCTGGGAAGCAACAAGCGGGGCCTGCGCGTCATGATCAGTCTGCTGATGAACATCCTGTGGGTGGTGCTGTTCGGGTTCACCGGCGCGCTGGCCTGGTTCATGGCCGCGATCCTGATGGTGATCAGCGTCGTCGGCATCCCCTGGGCCCGGGCGGCCTTCAACATGGGCCTGTTCGTGCTGTGGCCCTTCGGGCAGATGGCGGTGGACCGCCGCGTGCTGACCGGCCGCGAGGACCTGGGCACCAGCCCCCTGGGCTTCCTGGGCAATGTCGTCTGGTTCCTGTTCGCCGGCTGGTGGCTGGCCCTCTACCACGTCTTCGCCGGCGTGTTCTGGTTCGTGACCATCATCGGCATCCCTTTCGGCATCCAGCACTTCAAGTTCGCCGTGCTGGCGCTGGCCCCCATCGGCAAGGCCATCGTGCCGGTGGAAACCATGGGGATGCCGCGTTATTAGGTCCTCAAACGCCGGAGTTTTTGTGCCTCAAGCGCCGGCGGGGCATCCGCCCCTTGGCTTGTCCTCGCTACGCCCTGCGGTGCTCGCTCCGGCGGCCGCGGTCGCGGCCTATTCAGTTCCTCAAGCGACCACGGTCGCCTTGGGAAAACGGGCGGCGGCCGTTCAGCCCCGCAGCGGCTCCAGCAGGTCGGGAATGCGGTCGCGGTCGACGGCGTCCAGGAATTCATCGGCCAGGCGGTCGGTCTCGGCCACGGCCTGGCGCCAGTAGCGCTGGCGCTCGGCGGGCGGCAGCGCCTTGAAGTCGCGGCGGTCAGGGATCTTGCCGTGCGGCAGGGACGCGAGAAACTCTTCCGACGGGCATAGCAGCAGGGTGCGGGCCAGCGAGGCCGCCGCCGGGCGGCGCCAGCCCAAGCCCTTGTCGAACCAGCCCGGCACCACCTTGGGCCCGAAATGCGGGAACAGCACCAGCTCGCTGCCCGGCGTCTCCGCCACGAAGGGGATGTCCAGGTGATAATCCATGATGCCGCCATCCATGTAGGCACCGGGGCCGGCCCCGCCGATGTCGCGCACCAATTCCAGCAGGAAAGGGATGGCGCCGGAGGCCATCAGGGCGTCGCCCATGTTGGCCGGGGTCAGCGGCAGGCGCCGCGTGGGAAAGCCGGCGCCCAGGTCGAAGGGATCGGCCGCGCGCGGGTCGGCGAACAGGGTGCGCTGGAAAAACAGGGGCAGACTGCGGCGGCTGACCAGGTTGGCCAGGCCCGCCGCCCCGATGCCGGCGGCCAGCCAGGCGGGATGCCGGGCGCCGAGCATCCCCCGCCCCCGCACCGCCAGCACGGACAGGCGCATGGCGGGATGGGCCAGGATTTCCCGGGCACCCTTGCGGTCGCCTTCATTGGCGCCGGAAGGCGAGCCCAGGATGATGTCCAGGAAGGCGCGGCTCTCCCGCGTCAGGGTCGGCATGGTGGCGTCGGAGGGGACGTAGGCCAGGTAGGCTTCCTCGAACCGGCGCATCACCGCCGCCGGGTCCCGCCGCGCCATGGCGGCGAAACGCCAGCTGCCGATGGAGCTGCCCACCATGGCCAGGGGCCGGGTGCGGCCCTGGAACCAACGCGACAGGATGGCCCGGTCCAGGCGGGTCAGCGCCAGCCATTTCGGCCCGCCGGAGGCCCCCGCCACCGTGCCGAACAGCTCATCCGACACGCCGTCGCGGCGCAGGCGGGCCATGGCCTCGGGCCCAGCCAGGAAACGCAAGGCAGGCGCCACGTCCTTCCCCCTAAAACCGCTCAAGTTTCGGCTTGAAACACCGCTCAAACCCGCGCATGGCTTCGCGTCCGCGCCATCCGCTATGATGGTTTCCCAACACCCCGCCGGCACGGCGCCGGCGGCGGATGTCATGTCCCAAGCATCTGATTGTTATTCAAGGAGTTGCCATCATGTCCACCCCCCACAAGCGCGCCATGGAAGCTGTGCTGGAAGCCGCCGACCTGGATATCAAGGCGGCCCTGGAGGAGCGGGGCATCACCGACAAGCATTCGGAAGAGGCCGACGACACCATCCTGGACGTGGCCATCCTGCACGCCTGGCGCATCTTCGTGCGCATCAACGAGGCCCAGGGCCTGACCGTCGATCCCGGCCTGTTCGTCGACCTGGCCAGCGAACTGGCCGAGGACATGGCGGAAGAGCGGGAGCAGTGATTTAGGAAAGAAGGCCCCACCCTGGTGCCCGCTGCCGGGATCGAACCGGCACGCCCGTGAGGGCGAGGGATTTTAAGTCCCTTGCGTCTACCAATTCCGCCAAGCGGGCATCCAGGGTCGAGGCCGCTGGACACTAGCGAAGGTGGGGCCGGCAGGGCAAGGCCGGTGACGCGCGGGACGGGCGGCGTGTGTCGAACGCGGGGCCCGCCCCGATCAGGCCGCGCCCTCCACCACCTCGGGCTCCGCCCCCATGCCGCGCACCAGGGCCGCCACCTCGTCCGTGGCGGCCCCCAGGCGCTCCACGTCCGGGCTGCGCAGCACCAGGCTGGTGGCGAAGCGGCCCTCGCGGTAGGTGGGGTAGCTGCCGATGTCCACGTCCGGATAGCGGTCCTGGATGGCGCTGAGGCCGCCGGCCAACTCCCCCTCCCCCACCAGGCAGCGCACGGTGCGGGCCAGCACCACGGGCCCACCCACCAGGCGGTTGGTCAGGCCGGCCAGCATGGCCTGCATGATCGCCGGCACGCCCGCCATGACGAAGACGTTGCCGATCTGGAAGCCGGGGGCGGCCGACACCGGGTTGTCGATCAGGATGCCGCCCTCAGGCACGTTGGCCATGCGCAGCCGCGCCTCGTTCAGCTCCCGCCCCGTGCCGGCGTAGTGCGCCTCCAGCCGGCGCACGGCCTCGGGATGGCGCAGCAGCGGCACGCCGAAGGCCTTGGCGACACAGGCGGCGGTGATGTCGTCATGCGTTGGGCCGATGCCGCCGGTGGTGAAGACGTAGGTGTGCCGGGCGCGGGTCTGGTTCACCGCCTCGATGATGGCCGCCTCGTCATCCGCCACCACCCGCGCCTCCCTCAGGCGTACGCCCATGCCGCCCAGCACGCGGGCCAGATGGTTCAGGTTCACGTCCTGGGTGCGGCCGGACAGGATCTCATTGCCAATGATGATGAGGCACGCGGTGGGGGCGGTCATCGAAGCGGGCTTTCGTCACGGGACAGGACAGGCGGCGCGATTATAGGGGGAAATGGCCGCCCGCCAACCGCCGATGGAACCAATTCGGAGGCCTGCCCTGCCCCGGATTGCCTTGCCGTGGCGTCGTGGCGCGCCTAAGTTTCGGGACGTGTGTCCCGGTCGCGATGGCGCCGGGCGCGGTTGTATGGCTGGGCTGGGCCGGTCGGCCCCCCAACGAACGGATTTGAGAGCATGAACAGAGGCGAAGCGGCCGCCGCCGCGGACGAAGAGTACGAACTGGAAGACCGCGGCATCGTCATCCATGGCGAAGAAGGCTTCGCCGCCATGCGCAAGGCCGGCCAGACGGCCGCCGCGTTGCTGGACTACCTGACCCCCTTCGTCGTGCCCGGCGTGGCGACGGAGGAGATCGACCGGCTGTGCGAGGAATGGACGCAGGCCCACGGCGCCAAGTCCGCCACCCTGGGCTATCGCGGCTACCCCAAGTCCTGCTGCATCTCCGTCAACCATGTGGTCTGCCACGGCATCCCCAGCGACAAGCGCCTGCAGAAGGGCGACATCGCCAATATCGACGTCACCGTCATCGTCGACGGCTGGTACGGCGACACCAGCCGCATGTTCTTCGTGGGTGACGACATCCCCTTGAAGGCGCGCAAGCTGGTGGACGTGACGTATGAGGCCATGATGCGCGGCATCCAGGCGGTGCGCCCCGGCGCCACCCTGGGCGACATCGGCCACGCCATCCAGACCTTCGCCGAGGGCAACCGCTTCTCCGTCGTGCGCGACTTCTGCGGCCACGGCGTGGGCAAGGTGTTCCACACCGCCCCGTCCGTCCTGCATTTCGGCAAGCCGGGCCAGGGCACGGAGCTGAAGGAAGGCATGATCTTCACCATCGAGCCCATGATCAACATCGGCCGCTATGACGTGAAGATCCTGTCCGACGGCTGGACCGCCGTGACCAAGGACAAGAGCCTGTCGGCCCAGTTCGAGCACACGGTGGGCGTGACCAAGGACGGGTTTGAGATTTTCACCCTGTCGCCGGCCGGCCTCCACCACCCGCCCTACGCGGCCAAGGCCTGATCCGGAGCCGCCGGTAAAGGAAAAACCCCGCCCTGGTCGCCCCGGGCGGGGTTTTTCGTTTTATGGCGCGGGATCAGGCGCGGGCGACCTGCGGTCCTTGCGCCACCTGATGATGGTGTTCCAGCAAATCGCCCACCGCCGCCTGGGTGTGGGTCAGGACCTGGCGCAGGGAGGCCAGGGCGCCGGTCTCCGCCACCCCCTGCCCCGCGCGGCGCGCCAGGAAGCGGCTGATGTGGGCCAGGCGCGGCGTTCCCATCTCCGCCGCCGTGCCGGTCAGCAGATAGGCGTAATGGCGCACGCCGTCCACGGCGCCGCGCTGCAGCGCCAGGTCGAGGGCGCCGCCGGCATCCACCAGGCACTCGGCGTAAAGGGTCAAAATCTCGGACAGCGCGCGATCGCCCAGCGACAGGGCGTAGCGGCGCAGGCGCTCCTCCTCCACCAGGGGAATGCCGGGCAAGGGTTCCAAGCCCCGGTCCTCACCCGCGTTCAAGGACTTGTCGGTACGGGACGTCTTGGCGGCGGACAGGGGGATGAGGTGGGACATCGCGGCTGGACTCCTCTGGTCAGGCGAAGTAACCCCAAAGCAATAGATATGCCAGACAGTGGCTGGGCTGATGCCGCGAGGGAATCCAGCGAGTCGCGGCCGGGCGCCCCAAAGCGGCGACCCGGCGGCGCCCGTCAACCAATGGCGGGCAAGGCAGCTTTTGCCGGGAATTCCTGACCGATCCCCCGTTTCCCGCCACCCCTGGCAGGTGCACCGCCAGCCCCCTATACTGCCTGCGCGGGTAGCAGGGGATGGGCATGGGCCGCGAGCACGACAAGAACGCCATACTGGAACTGGACCTTCCGGCCCCGGCGGCCGGGAAGGAACCGCCGCCCCACTATCACGGCCACCGCGACCGCCTGCGCGAGCGTTTCCTGAGCCAGGGACCGGAAGCCCTGCAGGACTATGAGCTGGTGGAGCTGCTGCTGTTCCAGGCCATCCCCCGGCGCGACGTGAAGCCCCTGGCCAAGCAGCTGCTGGACCAATTCGGTTCCTTCTGGGGGCTGGTGTCGGCGCCAGTGGCCACCTTGCGTGACGAGTTCAAGCTGAGCGACGCCGCCATCGGCGCCATCAAGGTGGTGGCCGCCGCCGCCCTGCGCATGGCGCGGCGGGAGCTGCTGGACCGGCCGGTGCTGTCGTCCTGGCAGAAGCTGCTGGATTACTGCCAGGGCGCCCTGGCGCATGAGCCGGTGGAACAGTTCCGCGTGCTGTTCCTGGACGGCCGGCACGCGCTGCTGCGTGACGAGGTGCAGCAGCGCGGCACGGTCAACCAGACGGCGGCCTACCCGCGCGAGGTGCTGAAGCGCGCGCTGGAATTGGGCGCCAGCGGCATCATCCTGGTGCACAACCACCCGAGCGGCGATCCCAGCCCCAGCCGGGCGGACATCCAGATGACCAAGGCCATCGCCGACGCCGCCAAGGCCCTGGAGGTGGCGGTCCACGACCATCTGATCATCGGCCAGGGCCGGCACTTCAGCTTCCGTTCCGCCGGCCTGATGTAGCCGGCCCGGTGGATGGCCTGCCTCAGCCTTTCCGGGCCATGAGCTATTCGCCATCGTCCGATCTTTTGGAAAGCGCGGCGTCAGTCCATCGCAGCCGCACCCACGCCCTGATCGCCTGGGTGAGTTCCAGCTTGCATTCCACCGGCAACCAGTGCGCGCCGGCCAGGTTTATGACGGTCAGGTCGGTGCAGGCTGCCCGCATTGGGTCGCCCAGGTGATTGCCGGTGATGGTATTCATCTGATCGAACGCGCCGTTGACGAACAGCACCGGCTGCGAAATGCGGCCGCCGTTTGGTGCCTTGCGGGCGTAGGCGATGTTTGCCTCATCGTTGAGATACCACGCGCAGGGGCTGCGGAAGCCATGCGCCTCGAAAGATCGCACCAGCACGTCGAAGTCGGCCGGCGGCCAGAGCGCCGGGTCGGGTTTTGTCGGAGGTGCGCGGTGGGCGGCGCCGAAGCGCCCTCCCTGACGTGTGACCATCGCATTCGGGGCAGGCTTCCCTACGCTGGCGGCGTTCCCCGCCCGGAAAATCGACGCCAGCGACGAGGCCTTGTCCGCATCGAGGTCCGCAACCGCTGAGTTGAAATGCGTCGTATAATAGCGGTAGTAGTCCCACTGGCCGTCCGGATACTGGTCGGCCGGGTAGATCGACCGATCGACCAGCGGGATGAGCGTGGCCAGCGCGTTGGCGTCGGGGAAATAAGGCACGGAGACGAGCACGGCGCCGCGGCTGCGGCCGGGCTCATGCGCGGTCAACGAGCCCGCCACGACACTGCCCCAGTCATGACCGATCCAGATCGCCGGCTCACCGCCGAGATGGTCGTGGAGTTCCGTCATGTCAGCCACCACATGTTCGTTGGCATAGGCATCGCTGGCGGCAGGGATCGAGGAGCCGCCATAGCCGCGCATGTCGGGTGCGACGCAGTGCCAGCCTTCGGCGCCGAACACCTCGATCTGGGCACGCCAGATCAGGCTGAGCTCCGGCCAACCGTGGAGAAACATCATCAGTGGGCCGGTTGCCGGCCCGCTTTCGAGATAATGCGTCGTATGACGGGGCGTACAGAAGGTGCGCGAAACCAGATTGGATTGAAACGCGGTGGTCATGATCGAGAACTCCGGTCGGCCCGCCGCTGTTGATCGAGCGATTTGCGATCGATCATCAGGGCGACGCCCGCCAGTGCGATCGCGCCCGACCCGAGCTTCATGACGGTCAGAGGCTCGTGCAGTAGAAGCGCGGAGAGCAGTAGGGCGACGACCGGCGCGGCATAATTGAAGGTGTTGGCTAGGGTCGGTGAGGCTCGGTTGAGCATTAGGAACACGGCGTAACCAATGAGCGTGCTCGCCACGATGAGAAAGGCCACCGCCGCCCATGCCGAGAGGGGAACGTGCGCGAAATGGGTCATAGCGGCGATCCCTGAAACGGTGACAATCGCACCGAGCGCCATGCCTGACACGGCCAGCTGCACGGTAAGCCCGATCACGGGGTCGCGCGGCAGCGCCAGTCGTGGCGCAAGCAGTGAGCCGGCTGCCCAGGCGGCCGCCGCCGAAAGCGCGAGCACCGCGCCGATTGGCCGGAAGTCACCGCCCGTCGCGGACGTCCAGCCCATCAGCACAAGGCCGACAAAGCCGATAATGACCCCGGCGACCTGACGGCCCGTCAGCGGCTGATGCAACACCGCCCATGCGAACAGGGCCAGAAAGAGCGGCGCGGACGAGCCGAACACAGCGGCGACGCCCACCGGCAGGAAGTGGGTGCCCCAAATCGCGACCGCCTGACTTGCCACCAGCATCATGACGCCGACCAGTGCCGCACAGGCCAATTCGCGGCCAGACGGTGGCGAGCGCCGCCAACGGGTGACCGCGAAGGGTAGCAGGATGAGTGCAGCCAGTGAAAAGCGAAGCGCCGCCACCATCAGCGGATGCAGGAAGCTCCCGGCGACCTTGAACGCCAAGAAGTTGGCGCCGTTATAGAACCATTGATAACCGACCGCGAGGACGACCAGCCCTCTGTGCATGCTGACGGTTTCCGCCGTCACGGTCACACTCCGGTCCTCAGTTCATCAAATAAGCCGGTGATTTTGGCCACCACTCGATCGGCGTGTTCGAGATGGCGTCGACGATGAACACGAATAATTTCGTGCGTCTGCTGGTGCGGGTTGGCTCCGGCGACCCTGCCACCGATCGCCGAGGCCATTGCCATGACGCAGAAACTCGCCGACCAGCGGCTCATGTCAGGTCCCCGAGCTAGAGATTTGAGTGGTGTGACTGCCGGCCTATGAATTCAGGGATGACGTCGGACTGATCGACATCGCCACCCCGTCCTCCATCGTCAGCGTTGGCACCCTATGCGTCGCCTGTAAACGATCCCGCCACTTGGAGTGGAGAACGGTTCGACGGCGGAGCACGACCGGCACTATCAATGCGGTCGAGCCATCTTCGTTCCCAATTGTTCCACCACCATTTCGATAGAACTCTTCAGCTTGGACGTTTATCGCCGACCGGGTGAAAGAACAGGTGAATGGGACGCGCGAGCGTTTCGTAGCTCTGCAATACGCGGACGAGCCGCCCAGTAGCGAGGTGGGGGCGCACCGCCTCGTGCTCGAGGGCGCCAAGCCGAAACCCGCGAGCGCCGCCTGCCGCAACGAAGCCGGGCTGCGGATCAGCCGAAGGTGAAGGCATAGGCGCGGGCGCCGGGGTCCAGGAACTCGATCTCGAAGGTGTGGTCGGCCACCGGGCCGGCTTGGCGGACCAGCTGATACAGCTTGGCGGCGCGCACCGTGCCCACGCCGTCGGCGTCCACGTCGGTGCCGTGGTCGGCGCCGGGGGCGGCGCCGTCGATGCGCACCCGGAAGCGGACGGGCTGACCATCGGCGCCCGGCGCCAGCACCAGGTGCAGGTCGCGGGCGTGGAAGCGGTAGGCGATACGGGCCCCGGCCTGGCCGGCCGTGGCGAATTCCCGGCCCACCGTCCAGTCGCCGCCCAGGGTCCAGCGGTTCAGGCGCAGGCTGCCGGCCGGGCGGTAGCGGGCGGGGGCGTCGGCCACGATGTCGTCGCCACCGGAATAGCGCTGGCCCTCGCCATAGCCGACATAGGTCTCGGGTGAGCCCAGGTCGTTGAGGTCGGCGGCGGCCTGGGTGCCCTCGACCTTCACCTGGGCAGCGGGACTTTGGGCAGCGGGCGTGGCCTGGGCGTCCGCCAGCGCCTTGCGGATGACGCGTTCCGTCTTGTCGTAATCGCCCTCGCCAAAGGCCTGGTAGATCACGCGGCCATCGGCGCCCATCAGGTACAGGGCGGGCCAGGCCTGGTTGTCGAAGGCGCGCCAGATGCGATAGTCGTTGTCCACCGCCACCGGGTAGGTCACGTCCAGCGTGGCGGCAGCCTTGGTGATGTTGTCGACATCCCGCTCGAACGCGAATTCCGGGGTGTGAACGCCCACCACCACCAAGCCCTGGTCCTTGTACTGCGCCGCCCACTGGCGGACATGGGGCAAGGTGCGCAGGCAGTTGATGCAGGAATAGGTCCAGAAGTTCACCAGCACCACATGGCTGCGCAGGTCACCGGACGCCAGGCCGGAGGTGTTGACCCAGGCCTTGGCCTTCAGCACATCGGTCAGGGGGCCGGTCAGCGGCGGCTGTGGGGATGGGTTGGTCGCCGGCAGGGTGGCGGCATGGGCCACACCGGAGTCATGGGCGCCCAACACCTTGACCAGCGCGCGTTCCACCCGGTCGGTGGGCAGGGCCGGCACCCCCAGGAACAGGCGGGTGTCCAGGCCGGCGGCGCTGATGACCGCCGTGGCGACCACGGCACCGCCCGCCACCCGGCGCATGCCCTCGACCCAGCGTAGGGGCCCTTGCGGCAGGGCGCGGACTAGCCAGCCGCCCCCAATCATGACGACAGCCAGCGGCGTGGCGGCGCCCAGGGCGTAGAAGAACAGCGCCACCGTGGTATCGGGGCCGGGCCCATGCAGGGCGGCGGCGCTGAGGATCAGACCCAGGATGGGCCCGGCGCAGGGCGCCCACATCAGCCCGGTGGCCAGGCCCAGCGCCAGCGATGAGGCGACGGTCCTGTCGGCCCTGGAGGTCGCACCAGGGTTGAACCGTTCAGCCAGACGCGACCCCGCCACCACCAGGGGCGCCGTCAGCCGGGTGGCCAGCGCCGGCCACATCATGGCCAGGCCAAACAGGGCCACGAAGGCCAGGCCCATCGCGCGGCCGTACTGGTTGGCCGCCACCGCCCAGCCGCCCGCCGCCGCCAGGCTGGCCGTCACGGCGAAGGCCGTTGCCAGCCCAACCAGCAGGGGCAGCCCCCGCCGGCGGAAGCCGCCACCGTCCGCCAGGGCCGGGGCCAGGACGATGGGCAGCAGCGGCAGGATGCAGGGGGCGGCGACGGTCAACACACCCGCCAGATACGCCAGGAGGATCGAGGCCATGATGGTGGTTCCTATTTTAATCGTGTCCGTTTAGATCGGATGCGTTGTTAATGCATCTATTCCGATGCAGAGTCAATTCCCGATTTAATCGCATGCGTGTTATATAGGGTGCGACAGGCCGGAAGGCCCCCTCGATGCCCTTATCGGAAGGAACGCCGATGACATCCCCTGACGCCCCGGTGCCAGACAGCGCCGCCCCCCCGCCCCCCAGCCGAAGCTGGCGGATTTCCTGTGCTTCGCCGTCTATTCCGCGAACCTAGCGTACGGCCGCGCCTACAAGGCGATCTTGGATGAACTGGGCGTGACTTATACCCAGTGGATCGCGATCGTCGCCCTGTGGGAGCAGGACGACCAGACGGTCAGCGGCCTGGGTGAGAAGCTGTTCCTGGAATTGAATACCCTGACCCCCATCCTGAAGAAGCTGGAGTCGCTGGGCTATCTGCAGCGCCGCCGCGACCCGGCGGATGAGCGCCAGGTGCGGGTCAGCCTGACCCCGGCCGGCCGCCAGCTGCGGGAAAAGGGGGGCAGCGCAATCTGGTGAAGGCCAGCGGCCTGACGCCGGAGGAGTTCAAGGTGATCCAGAAGACGGTCAGCCGCCTGCGCGACAACCTGCTGGTCCACGCCGGTGCCAGCCAGGCGAACCGGGATGAGGCGGAGAGGGCGGGAGCGAAAGCCGACTGACGCGCGGGCGAAGCGCGCGCCTCATTCCCCCGCCGGCGCGCCAGCGGTTGTCCCAGTGGGCGCCAGGGCGCGGCGGCTGGGCAGCAACGGAACGGCGATGGCGTAGGCCGCCACGCCCAGCAGCCAGACGGCACCCGGCATGGTGGTCTGGGTGGCGCCATAGACGGCGGTGAAGAGCAGCGGGCCGCCAATGCCCACCAGGCTGCCCAGCGCCGCCAGCGTGCCCTGCAGTTCCCCCTGCCGGTCCTGGCCGACGCGGAAGGACATCAGCGCCTGCAGGGCCGGCCCGACGATGCCGCCCAGGGACAGCAGCGGCATGATGAGGAAGACGGCCAGTCCATGGGTGGCGAAGGCCATGACGGCGTAGGCCACGCCGTCCGCCACCGCCGCCAGGATGAAGGCGCCCCGTTCACCCAGTCGCCGGGTCACCGGTTCCGTCACGAAGGTCTGGGCGATGGCGTGCAGAAAACCAAAGGCCGCCAGCGACCAGCCCACCACCGACGCGTCCCAGGCGAAACGGTCCTGGCCATTCAGCACCCAGAGCGAGGCCGCCAACTGGCCCGCCCCTTCCGCCAGGACATAAACCACCAGCAGCCGCGCCAGCACCGGCACGCCGACGGCCCAGCGCAGGGAGCCGAAGGCGTTCAGGGCGCCGAGCTTGATGGGCGTGCGCTCCGTTGTCGCCGGCCGCGACTCCGGCAGCACCAGCAGCGCCAGCAGGAAGTTGAGGCCGTTCAAGCCAGCCGCCAGCAGGAAGGGTGCCCGCAGCGAAACCATGCCCAGCAGGCCACCCAGGGCTGGGCCGGCGATGAAGCCGACGCCGAAGGCGGCACTCATGCGTCCGAACTGCTTGGCCCGCCCCGCCTCTTCCGTCGTGTCGGTGATGTAGGCGGTGATGACCGCCATGTTGGCGGAGGTGACGCCGGCCAGGATGCGGCCGCCCGCCACCACCCAGATGTTGGGGGACCAGGCCAGGGCCAGATAATCCAGCGCCCCGCCGATCAGCGACAGCAGCAGGATGGGGCGCCGCCCGTAGCGGTCGCTGAGCGCACCCAGCACCGGGGCGCAAAAGAACTGCATCAGGGCGAAGATCGCCAGCAGCAGGCCATAGAGCGGCGCCACGTCGTCCGTGCCGGTCACTTCGCGCAACAGTCCCGGCAGGATGGGCATGATGATGCCGATGCCCACCGCATCCAGCGCCATAGCCAGGAAAACCACATACAACGCCCTGTTCATGACGCCACGCCTTCAAATCCCTATCACTGATAGAGTTGCATTTTCCCTATCGATGATAGAGAGTCAAGCGCGAATGGAGGACGGCATGCGGCCAGAGGGCAAACTGACCCGCGACACGGTGGTGCGCGCGGCCTTGGATCTGCTGAACGAGGTGGGGATGGACGGGCTCAGCACCCGCCTGCTGGCGGCGCGCCTGGGCGTGCAGTCGCCCACCCTGTACTGGCATTTCCGTAATAAGCGCGCGCTGTTGGACGCCATGGCCGTGGCCATGCTGGCGCAGCACAAGCATGTGTGGCCACCGGAGGGGGAGGCAGACTGGCGGGCGTGGCTGACGCTGAACGTCCGCAGCTTCCGCCACGCCCTGCTGGCCTATCGCGACGGCGCCCGCGTGCACGCCGGCACCGGCCCGCTGGCGGAACAGATGCCGCTGGCGGAGGCGCAGGTGGGCCTGCTGTGCCGGCACGGCTTCGCCCCGGCGGACGCGCTGTGCATCATGATCGCGCTGTCGCGCTTCGTCGTGGGATGGGTGCTGGAGGAGCAGGCGCGGGCCACGGACGCGGCCGACCGCGCCGGCCAGACCCTGCCGGAGGTGGGGCCCGAGGCGCCACTGATGGCGGCGGCGATGGCCGGCATCCTGGGGGACAGCCCGGACGCCGCGTTCGACCGGGCGCTGGGCTATTTCATCGCCGGTCTGAAACCGGCGGAATAAGGGGCACCGGGGCGGCCGGGCGCCGCCCCGGACCGGGACTCAGACCAGCTCGATGGCGTAGTTCTCGATGACCGTGTTGGCCAGCAGGCGCTGGCACATCGACTCCACCGCCGCCTTGGCCTTGGCGGGGTCGGTCTCTTCCAGGTCCAGCTCGATCAGCTTGCCCTGACGGACTTCGCCCACGCCGTCGAAGCCCAGGGTCTGCAGGGCGTGGCCGATGGCCTTGCCCTGGGGATCGAGGACGCCGTGCTTCAGCGTGACGGTAACCTTGGCCTTCATGATCGATGCTTCCTGGTTGGTTCTACGCAAAACGAGGGATATGAAAAGGCCCGGGGCGAAATCGCCCCCGGGACCGGAACTCACTGCATCAGCTTGGGCGCCTTGACGTCGCCGGGGCCGCCCTCAGGCAGGATGCCCAGGCGGCGGGCCACTTCCTGGTAGGCTTCCTCGACCTTGCCCAGGTCCTGGCGGAAGCGGTCCTTGTCCAGCTTCTCGTTGGTCTTGATGTCCCACAGGCGGCAATTGTCCGGGCTGATCTCATCGGCCAGGACGATGCGCATCTCGTCATTGTCCCACAGCCGGCCAAACTCCACCTTGAAGTCCACCAGCTTCAGGCCCGTGCCCAGGAACAGGCCGGACAGGTAGTCGTTGATGCGCAGGCTGAGCGACAGCATGTCGTCCAGGTCCTGGGGCCCCGCCCAGCCGAAGGCGGTGATGTGCTCCTCCGACACCATGGGGCAGCCCAGCTCGTCGGACTTGTAATAGAACTCGATGATGGAGCGGGGCAGCTGCGTGCCTTCGGGAATGCCGAAGCGCTTGCTGAGCGAGCCGGCGGCGACATTGCGCACCACCACCTCGACCGGGATGATCTCCACCTCGCGCACCAGCTGCTCACGCATGTTCAGGCGGCGGACGAAATGGGTGGGCACCCCCATCTCGCCCAGGCGGGTCATCAGGTATTCGGAGATGCGGTTGTTCAGCACGCCCTTGCCGGTGATGACGCCCTTCTTCTGCTCATGGGACGTATCATCCTTGAAGTACTGAACCAGCGTGCCGGGCTCAGGCCCTTCAAACAGGTCTTTGGCCTTGCCTTCGTAGATCCGCCGGCGTCGAGACATGGGATCACTTCTTTCGAACGAACGGATGCGGGCGGCATCGGGCGGACGTGCGCATAGCGGAACGCCCGCGCCCGAGGGCCGGCCCTGATGGCGAGGATATAGCAAGCAATGGGGTCCTGTACAATGTCGGGCACCCCTCGCCCCACGCCGGGCGCCTATACGGTCGGACTTACCGGCCCAATTCCATATCAAGGAAGGGTGCCTGGTCCGGCCGGCCGGCGGCGAAGCGCCAGCGGGGAAGCACCCCGGCGCGGTCCATGGCCGGCAGGGCGATGATGGAACTGCTGGTGGTCTCGAAGCCCTGAGGTGTCACAATGCATAGGGCCTCGCGCGGATCATCCCCGGCGCCGCTGACACGACTGGCCAACAGCATCTCCCATTCCGCCCAATGGTTGGTTTCCGGGTCCGGCGCCGGTGCGGCGGCGAACAGGGGGCGGTAGCGCCGGGTGCGCGGGCAGTCTGCGGCGTTCAAGCCGCGGGCGGTGATCATGGACACCCCCTCGGGGATGGGCGTCACCCGCACCCGTGTGCGCCCCGCCTCCCCTGTATGTTCCAGCAGCCAGGCGTCGCGGTTGTCGGCCAGCAGCAGATTGAAGGGACGGTAGGCGCGGGTGTCCAAATCCGACAGCGCCTCCACCGGGGCGTCGGCATGGTCCAGCGCCTCCAGCACCAGCTCCCCGCGCGACCGCTTGCCGGCCGCCGGGCCCAGCGTGCCCTCGCGATTCAGCACGGCGGCCAGGACGCCGGTGTCGTTCAGGCCGCACCAGCTGCCGTCCGCCAGCTCATCCTTGCCGGCCACCACCTCCGGCCGGTCGGGCCAGTGGCGGCCGGGGGGCAGCCAGGGACGGTTGTTCATCTCGTCCCGGTTGGCGGCCACGATCAGGGGCCAGGCGTGGCCGGGACGGCGGAGGAGGATGACGCTGCACATGGGATGAAGGCACCTGACAGAGTATTGGCGCCGCTTCGGGAAAGGCCCCGGGGGCGGCGTATTGCCCCGGGGGCTGTAGACCGCAAGCGACCACCCGATATATAAGGCTGCCGGGGGAAATCGAAACCACCCAGAGCTGTGCTTCGAGGAATAGCGATGACGACCTTTGACGAACGCGAACAGGCTTTCGAGGCCAAGTTCAAGCATGACGAGGAACTGCTGTTCCGCATCTACGTCCGCCGCGCCCGCCTGATGGGCGAGTGGGCCGCCCAGCACCTGGGCCTGACGGGCGACGAGGCCGCCGCCTACGCCAAGGAAATGGTCTCGGAAGACCTGCGCGAGCCCGGCCACCAGGACGTGCTGGCCCGCATCATGGCCGACTTCACCGCCAAGGGCATCGACATCTCCTCCCACCGCGTGGAGAAGGAGATGGAGCACACGCTGGAAGTGGCCCGCCAGCAAGTGATGGCCGACTGATCCGTAAAAAGATCATCAAAAAAGGGGCGGGCCCATACGGGAGCGCCCCTTTTTTGTTTGTGTTTGACCAGCGGCATTCCATGTCGCTGTAGGACGCGACTGCGTCCGCCGGAGTTTTCCGGGGGAGCATCAGCGGACTGGAAAACGAGGACAAGGCAAGCGGGCGGATGCCCGCGCCCGCCGCCTGAGGGAACAAAAACTACTCCCCAAACACGCGCTTGAACACCGTGTCGACGTGCTTGGTGTGGTAGTCCAGGTCGAAGGCGCCGTCGATCTGCGCGGCCGTCAGGTGCCGGGCCACGTCGGCGTCGGCCTTCAGCAGGGTGCGGAAGTCCTTGCCCTCCAGCCACACCGGCATGGCGTTGCGCTGCACGGCGCGGTAGGCGTCCTCGCGGCTCATGCCGGCCTGGGTCAGGGCCAGCAGGACGCGCTGGCTGTTGTGCAGGCCGCCCAGCATGTCCAGGTTGCGCTGCATGTTTTCCGGATAGACCACCAGCTTGTCGATCATGCCGGTCAGGCGGGACAGGGCGAAGTCCAGGGCGATGGTGGCGTCGGGGGCGATGACGCGCTCCACCGAGGAGTGGCTGATGTCGCGCTCATGCCACAGGGTCACGTTCTCCAGCGCCGGCACCACGTGGCTGCGGATCAGGCGGGACAGGCCCGACAGGTTTTCCGACAGCACCGGGTTGCGCTTGTGCGGCATGGCCGACGAGCCTTTCTGGCCCGGGCTGAAATATTCCTCAGCCTCACGCACTTCACTGCGCTGCAGGTGGCGGACTTCCGTGGCCAGGTTGTCGATGCTGGCGGCGATGACCGCCAGGACGGCGAAGTACATGGCGTGACGGTCGCGCGGGATCACCTGGGTGGACATCGGCTCCACCGTCAGGCCCAGCTTGGCGGCCACATGCTCCTCGACCCGGGGGTCGATGTTGGCGAAGGTGCCGACGGCGCCGGAGATGGCGCAGGTGGCGATCTCATCCCGGGCGGCGGCCAGACGGTCGCGGCCGCGCTGGAAGGCGGCGTAGTGGCCGGCCAGCTTCAAGCCGAAGGTCACCGGCTCGGCATGGATGCCGTGGCTGCGGCCGATGCTGGGGGTGTACTTGTGCTCCTGCGCCCGGCGCGCCAGGGCGGCCAGCAGGGCGTCCATGTCCGCCAGCAGCAGGTCGGTCGCCTCTTTCAGCTGGACCGCCAGGCAAGTGTCCAGCACGTCGCTGGAGGTCATGCCCTGGTGGACGAAGCGGGCCTCGGGGCCGACATGCTCCGCCAGGTTGGTCAGGAAGGCGATGACGTCGTGCTTGGTCTCGCGCTCGATCTCGTCGATGCGGGCCACGTCCCATTTGGCGCGTTCCCACACGGCGGCCGCCGCCTCCTTGGGGATGACGCCCAGCTCGGCCTGCGCGTCGCAGGCGTGGGCCTCGATCTCGAACCAGATCCGGAACCGGTTCTCCGGTTCCCAAATCTTGACCATCTGGGGGCGGCTATAGCGCGGAATCATGGGGCGGCGCCTCTGCTCAAGGGCTGACAGGTTCAGCCGGGGCTGATGGCGCCGGACCATACGGGCGCCCGGGCCCAAAGACCAGTGCAAGGGGCGCAAGGGCAGGGTGCTGCAAGGGTGACGGCCGTCATTGGCCGGCGTGCTCCCGGCGGCGCCATTCATCGGTCGCGTCGTCCATGGTACGGCCGACGGCCGAGGGGAGCCTTTGACCGGTCACGATCAAAGGCCACAGGAATCAGTGCCGCGGGCCGTCATGCACCCAGCCGGTCACCATGGCCATGACCTCGGGCGGCAGGTCGTCCGGGCTGGGGTGGTGCCAACGGTAGACGGTGATCGCCGCCTCCAGGCAGAACTTCTCCGGCTGCCCCTTGCCACGCATCTCCTGGTACGCCCGCACGACGGCGGGTCGGCAGCAATCGGACGTGGCATCCCCGCGGCAGCCCATGGTCGGCCCCTCAGGAACGCTTGGCGCGGTTCAGCGGCACGCCGTACAGTTCCAGGCGGTGGCCGATCAGCTCATAGCCCAGTTCCGCCGCCACCTTTTCCTTCAGGCGCTCCAGCTCCTCATTGCGGAACTCGATCACCTCGCCCGACTGCAGGTCGATCAGGTGGTGGTGATGCTCGTCCCGGATTTCCTCGTACCGGGCGCGGCCGTCGCCGAAGTCCAGCCGCTCGATGACGTTGGCTTCCTCGAACAGCCGCATGGTGCGGTAGACCGTGGCGATGGAGATGTTGGGATCGATCTCCACGGCGCGGCGGTACACCTGCTCCACATCCGGGTGGTCCATGGCTTCCGACAGCACACGGCTGATCACCCGCCGCTGCTCGGTCATCTTGAGGCCCTTCTGGATGCAAAGCTGTTCAAGACGCGATGGCATGGGGACGCTCCCAAAAGACGGAAATGGTGGACCTGCCGCCGGTAAGGACGGGAAACTATAAACATTCTAAACCGAGCGGCCCGCCCGGTTCGAGCGGAATCGTCCGCAAGCCTGCCGCCGCTTCGTCGCATGAAACGACGCGGCCGCAAAGAGGGCATCCGGTCAGGCGGGGCCGATCAGCTGCAGCAGCCGGTCCAGCGTCGCCTCATCCATCTTGCCGATACGCTCGGACAGGCGGTTGGCGGCCAGGGTGGCCTTGGGGTGCAGGCCGCTGGTGTCCACCACCACCCGGGGGTCCGACATCTGCGCCAGGCGCTCC